>CAJCII010000178.1 GCA_903970335.1 Bacteroidota bacterium
TCGACGGTCACTCTCCCGCGATGACCAGGCAAAACTCGCCGCGGGGTTCGTGGGCCTGAAAATGGCCGAGCAATTCGGCAGGCGATCCGCGACGGTATTCCTCGAATTTCTTGGTGAGCTCGCGGGCGAGGCAGAGGTGGGCCTGGGGGATTTCGGCGACGGCGTCCTCCAGCATCCGGACGACGCGGTAGGGCGATTCGAAGTAGATGCCGGTGCAGCCACGGGCGGCGGCGGCGGCGAGTTCCTTGCGGCGCTGTCCGCTTTTGACGGGGAGGAAGCCGCCGAAATAGAACGGGACCATGGGGAAGCCGGAACCGGCCAGGGCGAGGAGCGGGGCGGAGGGTCCGGGAACGACCTCGACGGGGACTCCGGCGGCGACGGCGGCGCGGATGAGGCGTTCGCCGGGATCGCTGACTCCGGGGAGTCCGGCATCGGAGACGAGGGCGATGGATTCGCCGGCGGCAAAGCGGTCGATGAATTCGGCGGTGCGTTTGGCTTCGCTGAACTGGTGGTAGCTGATCATCGATTTACGGATTTCAAAGCGGGCGAGGAGATGGCCGGTGTGACGGGTATCCTCGGCAGCGATGAGGGAGACTTCCTTGAGGACGCGGACGGCGCGGGGGGAGAGGTCCTCCAGGTTACCGATGGGAGTGGCGACGATGTAGAGTTTGCCGGACATGAGGGACGAGTTGGAAACAGTTATGGGGCAGGCGGAGACGGGGGGCAAGACCCGTTGCGGAGTTAACCTCTACGGAAAGCCGTTTCTTACCCGGCCTTGGAAATACTCGACGGGAAACCGGAATGGTATTAGATTTGAAAGATGCTTCCCGATTTACGCAGGGACACGGTCAAGCTGGGCAATCTTCTGAGCATTGCCGAGCAGATACAGGCATTTGGACTGGGACGTAAAACCGGGGAGATTTATATTACGAACGTAGCGCCCCCGGCGCGGATCAACCTGGTCGATGGGGAGATTGTCGATGCGCAGTTCGGGTTGCGGTCGGGCATCGAAGCGGCGGTGGCGTTGATCAACCTGAACGATCCGCAGACGGAATTTATCGTCGGGGAAAAGGCGCAACGCCGGACGATCGAAGTGCCCTTCATGCAGGTGCTGTGCGAAGCGGCGCGGGTACGGGACGAAGCCTCCAACGATCCGGACAGCCGCCCAACCGAGCCGATCCGCCTGGCGCCGACGAACCCCTACCTGCGGATTACGCTGGGGACGGAAATCAAGACGTTCCCAATCCGACCGGGGCTGGCCTACTTGGGGCGATCGAGCGTGAACGATATCGTGGTGAACGACGCGACGATTTCCCAGCGACACGCGAGCCTGGAGTATTCCCGGAGTGGGGTGTTTTTGAAGGACCTGGGTTCGACCAATGGGACGTATGTGGCGGGGCAACCGATCAAGGAACGCTGGCTGGGCGTGCAGGACAGCATCCAGTTCGGCGGCGTGCATTGTCTTTTCATTGGCGGACTGAAGAAGTCGGGCCATTGACATGGCGGGCGGGAGAGCCATCCTTGCTTCGTGGAACCAACGGATGCACCAACCGGGGAAAAAGTACGGTCCTTCGATAAATTGAGGCGATCGGCGTTTCGGATCAATTTTCTGCGCCGCAAGCTGGAAGTCGATCCGCTGAAGCTGGAGACCACGCCGGCGACGGAGGGGCGAAAGGTGTTGCTGCTTTCGGCCAGCGCGGGAACCGGGCACATCCGCGCGGCGGAGGCGCTGGAGAAAGTCTTCCGGCAGCAACCGGGCGTGGGGGAAGTGCGGAACATCGATGCACTGCGGTTTACGAATCGGCTCTTCCGGGATTTTTATTCGAAGCTCTATATCCAGCTCGTACAGAAAGCGCCGACGATCCTGGGCATTGTCTATAATAGCACGGACGAGCCGTGGAAAACGGACCGGATGCGGCTGATGCTGGACCGACTGAACACCGGGCCGCTGGTGCGCTTTATCTCGACCTATCAGCCGGACATCATCGTCTGCACGCATTTTCTGCCCTCGGAAATCATCTCGTATCTGATCAGCAAGGAGAAGCTGAATGCGCGGCTTTCCATCGTCGTAACGGACATCGACGTTCACGCGATGTGGCTGTGCCGGACGTTCCATCGTTATTTTGTGGCGATCGAGGAGAGCAAGGTGCACCTGGAGGTGCTGGGGCTGCCGGGCGACCACATCACGGTCAGCGGGATTCCGATCGATCCGGCGTTCGGGCCGGTGGAGAATCGGGACGAGATGCGGAGGGAATCGGGATTCGACACGAACCGTCCGCTCTTCCTGATTTCCGGCGGGGCACTGGGGGTGAGTCCAGCGGCGGGGGTACTGGATGCGCTGGCCCGGCTGCGGCACCCGGCGCAGGCGATCGTGGTCTGCGGAAAAAACACCGAGATGCAGGCCGGGATGGAACGGCAGGCGCGGGCGCTGGAGGCGACGAATCCGGGGCTGACGTTCCGAATCATGGGCTACACGAACGAGATGCATCGGTGGATGCAGATGTCCGATTTGTTCATCGGCAAGCCGGGCGGGCTGACCACGGCGGAATGCCTGGCGTGCGGACTGCCGATGGTCATCGTCGCACCGATTCCGGGACAAGAGGACCGCAATAGCGATCACCTGCTGGAAAAAGGCATCGCGCTGAAGTGCAACGAATTCACGACGATGGCCTACAAGATCGACGGGCTGCTCGATCATCCCGAGCAACTGCAAGCAATGCGGGAAAAGGCGCTGGCGCTGGGGCGTCCGCGCGCAGCGGAGACGATAGTCGATACGCTGATGAATCATCCCATCGGACAGGCGGCCCAGGTGACACCGGGAGCGGTTTAGGTCCTGGCCCGCTCGATCTTCGCCCGTCTCAGCGGGGCACCGGCGACGGGAGACTGGAGCAAAAAGATCTTCGACTTCCCGCCCTCGACCACGGCGGCGGCGAAAACGGTGCGGTGGTCCGGGCCGCCAAAACACAGGGAGGTAATGTGCCGCGCCGGGAAAGTGACCTGGCCCATGAGGCGGCGGCTCTCGCCGATTTTGAGGATGACCCCGGCCTCGAGGCGGGCGGACCAAATCGTGCCCTCGACATCCATGGCCAGCCCGGAGGGAGTACCCTCGTCGGGCTGGCACTCGTGGAAAACCTGCCGCTGGGTGATCGCCCCGCGCTTGAGGTCGTAGCGGCACCGGCAAATGGTCCTGGTGGTGCCGCAGGTCCAGAAAAGCGCATCGCCCTTGGCGTTCCAGCCCATTCCGCCGGAGAATCCCGTACCGCCGAGAGCCTTCGAGAGGGAGCCGGAATTATCGAGACGGTAGATACCCGCGCCGTTAGGACGGCCGTGCCGGACGGTACCGACGAAGACGCGGCCCTCGGCGTCGGCGATGGCCTCGTTGAAGCGGTCGCCGTCAACGCGGACGTTTTCGATCAACGGGACCACCTGCGCGTGGCTCTCGAAATCGAACAGGGCGATGTCCTTTTCGCGAAAGAGCAGCCAACTGTGGTCCTCCTGCGGGATAAAGGCGCCCACGGACGGCCCTTCGTAGACGGCGCTTTGGATGCGGGTCTTGAAGTTGAGGCGGTAGAGTCGCCCGCCATCGATATCGCTCCACCAGAGCGACTCGTCACGGTCGTCCCACCAGAGATTTTGCGCGGCTTTCCCCGCGTCCTCCACCAGCACCTCCGGGGCGGAGGGCGGCGCGATGACCTGTTGGACGCTTTCGACGGAACTATCGCTCATAGACAAAGGGACGATGCTGGCAATGACAGAGTATCGCGCAGGGGCAGGATGTCGAGCGCAAGACTGGCCTACCTGGCTTTTCATCGATCACATTATATTCATTTAAAATAATATACATGATTACGACTTATCTAAGTATAGCCTTGAATCGTTCGGAGTTATTACTATCATTTATTTAGAAGCGGATTGACATAACTTTCATACTTGGTAATCAAAGCTTTCGAGGATTTGTTCCACCTCACTTAAAAACCAAAAATAAGTAATCTTGGAGGTTTCATGTCTCGTAAATTAATGTGTAATGCAATCGTCGCCGTTTTGATTGCACTCGGTGGCAGTCTAGTCGTAAAAGCACAATCCCTTGTTGCGTTTCCGGGAGCGGTAGGATTCGGATCGGCGGCGACGGGAGGTCGCGGGGGCACGGTTTATCACGTCACAAATCTTAACGATTCGGGAGCAGGCTCTTTTCGCACCGGAGTCGGTACCTCGGGTGCCACGGTCGTTTTCGACGTAGGCGGCTACATCACGCTGAGCTCGGCGGTCTCGGTCGCCAATAATGTCACAATCGCCGGCCAGACCGCCCCGGGCGGGGGGATCGGCATCCAGAACGACGAAGTCTCCTTTACCAACAGGAGTAACATCATTTGCCGGGGAGTACGTTTCCGGCAGGGAACCAACACGTCCGACCCCGGCGAAAGCGCGGTGAACCTGGGCGATGCGACGAATGCGATTCTCGACCATTGCTCGTTCGAGTTTGGCGAATGGGACACCGTGGATGCCGTGGGAGCGACAAACTTCACCGTGCAAAACTCGATCATCGCGGATCCGATCGGCCAACAGTTTGGCGCCCATGTGGAGACCGGGCCTGCGACGTTCTACAATAATCTCTGGGTCAATGCCCATAACCGGCAGCCGCTGGACAAGTGCAACGACCAGTACATTAACAACACGATGTATAATTTTCAGGCGGGCTACACGGTGGCGGATACCGGCGGGGTGTTTAGCCACGATGTCCTCGATAATTACTTCATTTCCGGCCCATCGACGACCAACGCCAACGATTGCTTTTTCCAGTGGGACAGCCAGCAAAGCGTGTATACGAATGGCAACCTGCTCGACAGCAACAGGGACGGAACCTTGAACGGAGGCACCGTGACACCCGGCGGCGTGACCACGTTATCGGCACCCTGGTCGTCGACCACCGTGACGATTCCGACGCTGACGGCCGCCGGAGCCTATGCCAGCAATCTGATCTTCTCCGGCGTACTGCCGCACGACCAGGTCGATTCCCTGGTTGTCAGCCAGGTGGAGTCGCTTGGCTCGCAAGGCAGCATCCTCACCTCCCAAGCTTCCGACGGGCTGAGCAACGACGGGTACGGCACCATCGCCTCCGGCACGCCCTTTGAGAATGCGGACGGCGACGGAATTGCCGATTACTGGGCCACTGCCTACGGCATCAGCACGACCAACGCCGCAGTCGGACAGCAAGAGTACGGAACCACCGGTTACACGAACCTGGAAGCCTATATCAACAGCCTCATCCTGCCCATCGGCTGGCTGGCCGGCGATATCGGCAGTCCGGCGATCCAAGGTGCTTCCTCGTTTAATCCCTTCGGTGGGACATGGCTCGTCACCGGCGAGGGTAGCGACATTTGGGGTACCAGCGACCAATTTCAGTTCGCTTCGGAAACCTATTCCGGAAACGGCGCTATCAGCGCAGAGGTCACCTCCCAGACCAACACTGGCAGGTCGGCAAAGGCCGCCGTGATGTGGCGCGATACCACCGCGGCCAATGGCGCCTATGCCATGGCAGTGGTGGAGCCGGGTTATGGCGTCAGCTTCCAGTGGCGCGCCTCCGATGGAGCATCGTCGCAGTCGAGCACCGCCGTTAACGTCCAAGCACCATGCTGGCTGGAAGTCGTCCGCAGCGGCACCAGCTTCTCCGGCTATTACAGTACTAATGGTACCACATGGACACAGCTCGGCAGCGCGGAGACGGTGACAATACCCACCTCCGCAAGTGTGGGACTTGCCGTCACCTCGGCCAATACCTCCGAACTCAGTGTCGCCTCGTTCACCAATGTGACCTGGCCCTCCGGCGTGGCCAATGGCACCTATGAGATTAACAACCTCAATAGCGCCCTGGCTCTGGACGCCGTCGGGGCAGGTACCTCACCCGGCACGCTGGTCGATCAAGCGACGTGGACCGGTGCCGGAAACCAGCTCTGGACGGTGACCAGCGTCGGTTCGGGCGAATTCACCGTTGTCGGTGTGCAAAGCGGCCTCTACGTGACGTCACCTTCATCCACCGAAGGCGCGCAACTCGAGCTCGAGCCAGCCAGCGCGACGAGCAGCCAGCTCTGGGCGATTACCCCGGCGGCCACGACCGGCTATTACATCCTGAAAAATGTGGCCACCGGGTATGTCATGGATGACTACCAGCAAAAAAAGACCTCCGGCACGCCGACCGATCAATGGGCGGCCACCGGAGGCACCAACCAGGAGTGGTCGTTCACTCCGCAATAAGCTGAGTTTTGTCGGTTGGGTAGTAACGACCGGAGGGTGGAATTCGCCCTCCGGCGCATGGCGGTTAAAAAGCAAATCATGCGTCTCCATTGCATTCCCAATCGCTAAAAAAGCCGGTGAGCGGATCGTAAATAACTCTCCAAAAACAATCGCCTCCATCCAGAACGTCCACCCAACGTTGTTTCCAATCGGACAAATACGAGGGATCGGACCAACTGGTCGGATCGTAAATAAAACTCATCAGGAGGACCTTCTTTCCTTTGATGGTCAGCCCAAAATATTGGCGCTTGTACTTGGCCAATCGGGGTCCCATATCGCGGACAAAATCGTTGTCTTCTTCATACTTATCGGACATCAAATCCGGCGGTTCAAAAAAATTTAAACTGGTGCCGTTCTTGGTCGTGTAAAATTTAGGGAAATTCGGCCCCCGCGCAGGTTTCATCACCATTTTGGCGATGGCGGCGGGCAGCGCGGCCTCGGCCTTTAAAACCAAATCTTCGGAAGGAGTCCATGTTGGACCCGGCGCGTAAATCGGGTTTTCGAAGGCACCGCCTAGGAACATTTCCGGCGTAAAAATAACTCCTTCGAAGGTACGTCCACGCACGATCTGCCCATCATGGAGCTTGGCGTGCAGCATGGGCGAAAGCGCGTTGAGCAGCAGCCACCCGAGCAAGGGAAGCAGGGTCCTCATGAGGAAAGATTAGACGGATGCGGAGTCGCAGCAAGCCGCCAAAAAATTTCCAGCACACCTCATCCGATGGTTTATCTTCTTCCACCTATGAGCACCTCCTCGCAAACCATCCTCGTCACCGGCGGCAACAAGGGCATCGGCTTCGAAATTTGCCGCCAACTCGCCCGACTCGGCCATCACGTCATCCTCAGTGCGCGCTCGGCGGAACGGGGTGAGACAGCGGTCGCCGCCCTCGCCAAGGAAAAGCTCGAAGTCGAATTTCTCCTCCTCGACACCTCGGACGAATCGAGCATTCGCGAGGCCGCGAGCACCCTCGCCGAGAACCACCAAGCCCTCCACGCGCTGATCAACAACGCGGCCATCCTCGACGTCTGGCAGGGCAGCATCGTCGAGGCCGGGGCCGCGGGCATCCGGGACTGCTTCGTCACCAATACGCTCGGCCCGATTCTCCTCACCCAGGCGCTCCTGCCGCTGCTCGAGGCGGGGCGTCCCTCGCGCGTGATCAATGTCAGCAGCCAGCTCGGCTCGGTCGAGAACATGACCGACGGCTGGGCGGGCTATGGCATCTCCAAGGCGGCCCTGAACGCGGCCACACGGAAACTCGCCCAGGCCCTCAAGCCCCGCGGCATCAGTGTCAATGCCGCCTCGCCCGGCTGGGTCCGCACCGACATGGGCGGGCAAAGCGCTCCCCTCCCCGTCGAGCAGGGTGCCGCGAATATCGTCCGTCTCATCACCGACGTACCTTCTACCCTCACCGATCGATTCCTCGAAGCCAATGGGGAAATCCCGTGGTAAAATTCGCGTGACGCTTCTCTCAGGCTAGACACGGGAACGGGGGCGAGTTAGGTTGACCGAACCTATGAGCCAGGAACCCGCCCATTTCTCCACCGAACCGATCGAATCCCTCGTCCCCAACACCATCCGCACCCTCACCGTCGATGCGGTCGAGAAAGCCAAGAGCGGCCACTGCGGCCTGCCCATGGGCTGCGCCGATTTCGCCTTCGTCCTCTGGACCAAATACCTGAAGCTCAATCCGGCCAATCCCCACTGGTTCAACCGCGACCGGTTCGTGCTCTCGGCGGGCCACGGTTCGATGCTCATTTACTCGCTCCTCCACCTCACGGGATTCGAGAAGATGACGCTGGACCAGCTCAAGAATTTCCGCCAGTGGGGCAGCCTGACGCCGGGCCATCCGGAGAGCCACGAGACCGAGGGCGTGGAAGTCACCACCGGCCCACTCGGCCAGGGCACGGGCAACTCCGTCGGCCTCGCCATCGGCCAGAAGTTTTTCGCGGCGACCTTTAACACGCCCGACTTCGCCGTTTCCGATCACCGCGTCTACGCTATCGTCTCGGACGGCGATTTGCAGGAAGGCATCTCGCACGAGGCCGCAGCGCTGGCGGGCCACCTCGGCCTGGACAACCTCGTCTGGTTCTACGACGATAACAGCGTTTCCATCGAAGGCTTCACGAACCTGTCCTACAGCGACGACGTTCCCCTGCGGTTCCAGAGCTACCACTGGCACGTCATCTCCATCAACGGCAACGACCAAACGCAGATCGACGCCGCGCTGAAGGAAGCGCAGGCCACCAAGGGCCGACCGACCATCATCATCGGCAAAACGGTCATCGGCAAAGGCTCGCCCAAGCTCCAGGGCACGCCCAAGGCCCACTCCGATGCCTTCGGTACCGAGGAAGTCGCCGCCACCAAGCGGAGCCTCGGCTGGCCGGAAGACGCCACTTTCCTCGTGCCGGAACGCGTGAAGGCCTTCTTCGCGGAAAAGCGGAAAGTCTGGGCGCAGGAAGAAGCCGAATGGAACCAGCTCTTCGCCGCCTACGCCGCCAAGAATCCGGAAAAGGCGCAACTCTGGAGCGATTTCCTCGCCAAGAAACTCCCTGCGAACCTCGAATCGCTTCTCCCCAAGTACGGCCCGGAAAAACCCATCGCCACGCGCAACGCCGGCGGAGAAATCCTCAAGGTCCTCTTCTGCGCGGTGCCGAACCTCATCGGCGGCTCGGCCGATCTCGCCCCCTCGACCAAGACCTGGATCAAGGAATTCGGCTCGTTTGAAAAAGACAACTACGGCGGTCGCAACCTCCACTTCGGCATCCGCGAGCACGGCATGGGCGCGATCGTCGCCGGCCTGGCCTACTACGGCGGCCTCATCCCCTTCGGCTCGACCTTCTTCGTCTTCACCGACTACATGCGTCCGCCCATCCGGCTGGCCTCCCTGAGCGGTTTGCAGACCATCTACGTCTTCACCCACGACTCCATCTGCGTCGGTGAGGATGGCCCGACCCACGAACCGGTCGAGCACATCGCCACCCTCCGCGCCATCCCCGGCGTCCTCGTCCTGCGTCCCGGCGACGCCAACGAAGCGAGCTACCTCTGGCTCTCGGCCCTCGAGCACAAGACGCAAACCAGCGCCCTGCTGCTCACCCGCCAGAACATCCCGGTCTTCGACCGCACCAAGACCGCCCCGGCCTCCGGTGCGCTCAAGGGCGGCTACACCCTCTGGGAAGCGCAACCCGGCGTCACGCCCGAGATCATCCTCATCGGCACCGGCTCCGAAGTCTCCCTCGCCTATGAGGCGGCGCAGAAACTCGGCGCGGAAGGCAAGGCGGCGCGGGCCGTCTCGCTCCCGAGCTGGGAACTCTTCGAGGCGCAACCGCAGGACTACAAGGACAGCGTGCTGCCCCCGGCGGTGACGAAGCGTGTGGCCGTCGAGGCGGGCATCCACCTCGGTTGGGAACGGTACACCACCACCTCCGGCAAATTCGTCGGCGTGGACAAATTCGGCGCCTCCGCCCCCTACGAACGCATCCTCAAGGAATACGGCATCACCGTGGAGCACGTCTACGAAGCGGCGAAGAGTTTGCTCTAATTTCCGGCCAATCCACGTCGCTCACTTTTAGCGCGCGAGGGACGAATCGGCAGAGCCGAGAAACTCCTCGCGCCTCTTTAGGCTATAGACCAGAAAGAAAATCCCCGCCGCCGTGCCGATGGGGAACATCGGCAGCAGCAGCCAACTGTAGATCGCCAGGTACCAGAAGAACCACCTCGCCCGATAACGCGAAACGGTCAGGGCCATACCGAGGAAAATCAGTCCGCCGATATAGGCAATCGTGCTGACCGTCGCGATCTCGAGCAGAAGCGCCACGCTGTCGGCTACCTGGTCGAGACCGACCTCGTCGCTGGCGCTTAAGGCGGAAAACTTCATCATGAAAACGATCTGTCCCGCGACGAAACCGAGGACCGAAGCGGGCTGAAGAATGGCCCCCGCGACGGCGAGGTATTTTCCCTTTGCGGTCGCGCTTGCGACCGGGCTGGCACTGGGCACCGGGCCGGGCGTTGCCCCCTTGCCTGCGGCCACCGGGGACTTCAACCAGAAGAGCATCTCGACAATCGAGGCGCCCAGAATCCCGAAGACGAAGCCCGCTAAAACCGAGAGCACGAGATCGAGCTTGATGTTGGGCGAGAAGGGAATTTCGGGAGGCTGGGCCAGGGAAACCAACGAGACGGGGCTTTGTTCAAGTTTCGCTTGTGCGCGGATTCGCTCCAGGCGATCCGGAAGGCTGCCGAGCAAACCCTGCTGAAGACTCCGATCTTTGAAGAGGTTCGTGATGGCGGAGGGATCGCCTTCGGGCTGCTGGGCCGGCGGATTATTGACCGATGCAGCCTGGTAGGCGTTGATCTTCGCCTGGTCGTCGTCGATCTTTTTTTGGGCCTCGTCGATTTGCGCTTGCAACCCATCGATCACGGGCTTGATCTCGAGCTCCTTCTGCCGGATGAGATAATTAATATAGCTTTTCGCAATCGCGTTGGCGATGTCCGCCGCCTCCTGCGGCGAGTCGCTAAGGGCACCGATATCGAACAGGTTCGTCCCGCGGACCGGTGCGAACGTGATCATGCGGTGGAGATAGTCTTCTGCTTTCGACTCGGACACGGGGCCTGCCTCGTTTTTAAAGACCGTTTGTGCCCACTTTTTGTCCAAGCCAAGATCGGCAATCACCGGTTGCAAGACTTCCCGGGACTGGATTTCGGCAAGCACCGCCTGCGGTTGCGAAAGAGAGAAAGTGCCGTTAGCATTCGAGTTACGAGGTATCGCCTGGATGATTGCCGTGGCACGATAGCTCTTCGGGAGTACACCCAGCGTGACGTAGCCCCCCAGCAGCACGGTCAGGAGAAAGATACCTCCGGCCACGCAGAACCATCGCAGAATTGCGAAGAGGATGCGTCCGGTCCGCTCCGGATCGCGTGCACTCGGCGCAACTGGCGGCACCTGCCCAGGCGCGATTTGCCGCACCGGCGGTGTCGGCACACGGGGCAAGACCGGCGCTCCGGCAATCGTCTGCACCTGCGTCTTCAGTGCACTCGCCTGCGCATAGCGGAGTTCCGGCTGCTTCTGCAAGGCGCGCAGCACGACATCGTCCAGCCGCACATCGATCTGCACCCGGCTGGAAGGCGGCGCAAACCGGCCGACCGGCAGTTCCCCCGTCAGCATCTGGTAAAAGACGACTCCGAGCGCGTAAATGTCGGCGCGATTGTCCACCTCCAGGGGATCGCTCAACTGCTCCGGGGCCATGTAGGCCCGCGTGCCGATCACCTTTCCCGCCTCCGTTTGCGGTCCCTCTGCGGGAGCATCTCCCGGCGATGATCCCCCGCCCGACTCGCCTCCGACGATCTTCGCCACGCCGAAGTCGGCAATTTTCACCTGGCCCGCTTTGCTCAACAGAATATTCTCCGGCTTGATGTCCCGGTGGACGATGCCCCGGTCGTGCGCGAACTGGAGCGCATCGCAAATCTGCGGAACGATGGCCAGCGCGTCCTTCGGCGCCACGGTTCCCGCCGCCAACAATTGGCGCAGGTTCACCCCGTCCACGAATTCCATCAGGAAGTAGAACAGCTCGTCCGACTGCCCCGACTCGTAGAGGGTGACGATGTTCGGATGGTGCAACTGCGCCAGGGCGCGCGCTTCCCGCACGAACCGCTCCGCGAACGAGGCCGTCCGCCCGATGCCCGGTGGCAAAATCTTCAACGCCACGATCCGGTCGAGATGCGGTTGCCGCGCCTGGTAGACCGCACCCATCCCGCCCCGCCCCACCAATTCGACGATCTCCAGTTGCGGAAAATACCGGGCCAGTTCCTCCGGCGTCGGCGGCACGAAGTCGCCGGTTTTTTCCTGCGCCGGATCGCCCGTCGCCGTGCCGAATCCCGCCTGCATCAGGCATTCGGGACAGAGCCCCTCGAAGGCATGGAGCGCGACCGGTTTTCCGCAGCGCGGACAGGTGGATTCGTTGGTCATGGGATTCATCTCTACCTGAATCAGAAGGAAGCGAGGCGAGATGTTACAGGACCCGCTCGTTTTTTACGAAGCGCTTATCACCCGCCGCAGGTAGGCCATCTCGGCGTCAATTTCCGCCTCGTCGGCCACCGTCCCGGCAATCTCCTCCCGCAGCATCTGGCGGTACCTTTTCCGCAGCCGGTGCGCCGCCACCCGGACCGCCTCTTCGCTCAGGCCGAGCCGCGCGGCCAGTTCCGCATGGGGGATTTGGTCCTCCCCGACCGTGATGGCGTGGCGTAATCCGTGGAAGACCGCGCCGCGCCCGGAAACGTCGTACTCTTCTCGCAGATGCTGGACCACCCGCTCCAGCAACGTCAGCGCCCACTGCCGGTCGAAGACCAACTCCGGCGGAATATTCTCCGACGGTTCCCGGTGATACCGCGTTTCCGCCTCCTCGAAGTCGAGCGACAGCGTCTGCCGCACGTCCCGCTTTTGCGCCGAGGCCCGGTCCCACTCCCCCTGGAGATAATTTTTCATCGAGGCCAGCAACAGGGCGCGGAACTTCCCCCGCTCCGGCGATACCTCCGCCAGCGAATTCAACCGGAGCAGCCGGGCAAAAAATCCCTGCGTCAGGTCCTCCGCATCGTGCGAGCTGTAACCGCGTCGGCGCACATAGACATACAGCGGATACCAGTAAGTCCGGCTCAGCTCCGCCAGCGCCTGGCTCGCCAGCGACGAATCCGCCTGCCCAGCCTGCCGCACCGCCGTCCAGCGGGTCGTTACGAAATAGTCGTGCGGAACGCGGGCCGTCGAGTGTTCCGTCGTCATGATCACCATCAATAGGATTTATCGCATCCAATGTCTCCCCCAATTTTAAAGACATACTCCGCCTTCATGGAGTAGAGTTACCGGCCCCATCGCCATGCCGCTACTCCAACTCCGCCAGGTCACCCTCAAATACAGCGCCGCCCCGCTCCTCGACGAAATCGATTTCCAGGTCGAGGCCGGCGAGCGCATCTGTCTGCTCGGTCGCAACGGCGCGGGCAAGACCAGCCTCATGCGCATCATCACCGGCGAGGAGACGCCGAACGACGGCGAGATCATCCGCCCCGACGCCGCCGTCATGACCCGCCTCATCCAGGAAATCCCCGACGACATCACCGGCTCCGTCATGGAGGTCATCCACTCCGGCCTCCGGCCCGCCCGCCACGAGGAGGAATGGCAGACCGATGTCCGCTTGGAAGACCTCGCCGCCGAAATGGGCCTCCCCGCCCACCACGAATTTTCCGCCCTCTCCGGCGGACTCAAGCGCCGCGTTCTCCTCGCCCGCGCGCTGGCCGGTCAACCCGACATCCTCCTCCTCGACGAGCCCACCAATCACCTCGACCTCGATTCCATCCTCTGGCTCGAGCAATTTCTCCTCAACTCGAACATCACCCTCTTCTTCGTCACCCACGACCGCACCTTCCTCCGCAAGCTCGCCACCCGCATTGTCGAGTTGGACCGCGGCCGTCTCACCAGTTGGGCCTGCGCTTACGATACCTACCTCGAGCGCAAGGCCCAGAGCCTCGACGCCGAGGAAAAACAGTGGGCCGCCTTCGACAAAAAACTCGCGCAGGAGGAAGTCTGGCTCCGGCAAGGCGTGAAGGCCCGTCGGACCCGCAACGAAGGCCGCGTGCGCGCGCTGCTGGAGATGCGCAAGGAACGCGGCGAGCGCCGTCAACGCGAAGGCACCGCCCGCCTCGAAATCCAGACCGGCAGCATGTCGGGACAAAAAGTCATCGAGGCCAAGGACATCTCCTTCGGCTATGGCGAGACGCCCATCGTGCGCGACTTCACCACCACCATCTGGCGCGGCGACAAGATCGGCATCATCGGACCGAACGGCGGCGGCAAGACCACCCTGCTCAAATTGCTCCTCGGCCAGCTCACGCCACAGTCCGGCTCGGTCAAGCTCGGCACCAACCTCCAGGTCGTCTACCTCGACCAGTTGCGCGGCCAGATCGACAACGCCAAGACCGTCGCGCAGAACGTCGCCGGCGATGCCGAAACGGTGACCTTCCAGGGCCGCCCGCGCCACATCCACAGCTATCTCCAGGACTTCCTCTTCCGCGCCGACCGCATCCGCATGCCCGCCAAGATGCTCTC
Organism: Bacteroidota bacterium; assembly: GCA_903970335.1. Taxonomy (GTDB): domain Bacteria; phylum Verrucomicrobiota; class Verrucomicrobiia; order Methylacidiphilales; family UBA1321; genus JABDGH01. The sequence continues at coordinate 14,373 of CAJCII010000178.1, forward strand.
CGGCGGCGAGCGCAACCGCCTCCTCCTCGCCCGCCTCTTCCTCCAGCCCGCCAATGTCCTCGTCATGGACGAACCGACCAACGACCTCGACGCCGAGACCCTCGAGTTGCTCGAAGAAATCCTCCTCGAGTACACCGGCACGCTCCTCCTCGTCTCGCATGACCGCGCCTTCCTCGACAACGTCGTCACCAGCACCCTCGTCTTCGAGGGCGAAGGCCGCATCTCCGAGTACACCGGCGGCTACGAGGACTGGATCCGCCAACGCGCCGCCAAGGCCGAGCATTTCCGCGAAATCCCCTACCAGCCCGAGCCGGAACCAAAGCCCGAGGCCAGGCCCGCGAACAAAAAGGAGGTCAAGTTCCTCAAGCGGGAACAAAAGGAGTTGGCCGAACTTCCCGCGCAACTCGACCAATGGGAGACCGAAAAAACCGATCTCACCACGCGCCTCTGGGACCCGGAGCTCTACAAGAAGTCGCCCGATCTGGTGGCAAAACTCAACGACGAACTCTCCGCCTTGGAAGAGCGGATCAAGACCGCCTACGCCCGCTGGGAGGAACTCGAAGCCAAACGCAAGGCCTGCGAAACGACCGAGTAGGTCTCCACCCGCCATCTCCGAGATCGAGGTTCAAGCCTGTTCGGTTACTTCGGCATCCCAGTCTTCGCGGACACCCCTGCTGTATTCCTCGTCCACATACTGCGGCAGTTGAGCCAGAAAAAGCGTCCCTCTCGCCGATGTCTCCAGCTTGATTTTCCCGTGATGGGCCGTGACCACATTATTGACAATCGCCATTCCGAGACCAATCCCGCCCTTCTTTCCGTGGGTGACAAATGGCTGAAAAACGCGGTCCCGTATCGCCTCGGGAATTCCCGGGCCGTTATCGGCAATCGACAAATTGAACATCGAGGCCTCGACCCAGCCCTGAATCCGGATCCGACCGTTGGCATCGCCGTGCAGGGCCTCCACCGCATTCGTCACCAGATTTTGCAGCAGGCGCAGGCACCGCATCTCGTCTAACTCGATCTCCGCGGGCAACGAGGTGATTTCCCACGCGAGTCCGGTCTGGCGGAAGTAATCATCGTATAGCGACTCGAATCGATCCAAAAATGCCGTCGTCGTGGTCCGAACGATATGCAGGCTCGATCCCCCCTTCGCATACTGGAGGAGATCGTTCGTCATCGCCATCACGCGGTCGCATTGAAAACGAATCCCGTCGCAACAGCGAACCGTCGCCGGATTCTCGGAGTCCTTCAGCGCCATGACGTCGGCCGAAAGCCGGATGCCGGTCAACGGATTGCGCAGATCGTGCATCAGGGAACTCGCCATCTCCCCGATTACCGATAGTTTTTCCTTATGGAGCACCTCCCCGATAAAAAGGTCGTTCGTGCGGCGGAGGTACGTCAGGAGCTGCTGAAACAGATGCAGGCTCACGGAGGCGGGCTCGTTTAAAAGGACTTCCAGCAAAATAGCCTTGGGAATTTTTCCCGCCATCACGTGGCCGCGAGCTCGTGCGCACGAACTCCGATTGCCCCCATCCAGTATCGCCACCTCACCCATAAAATCACCTTCCTTAAAGTGCCCGAGAATTTGCTCGTGACGCCCAATTCTTCTCAGTGCTTCCACATCGCCACAGAGCACCAGGCGGACACCATCCGCCGGGTCGCCCTCGCGGAAAAGCCAGTCCCGGTCTTGATAACCCTCCAACACCATGCTAGCCAGCAGGCGTTCCTTCCCCTCGTGGGAAAACCCCTCCCAAAATTTATTGTTCTGAGCATCCATAATGACTGTCCGACCCTCCGCCCCCATCGTCAATCTCCAGCAACCGACCTCGACCGACAATGAGCAAAGCAAACGGTAACTTAACAAGATCGGTTCTCTGAGTCATCTGGGGTGAATACCCCATGGACGACCAGCCCCCGTTAACTCTAAAAGGCCCGCGTCCACTTGCTCGGACGCCCGCGGAGAAACCCACGCTGGTCATGGTCGTCCCGCGCTTAATCCTGGCTCATCAGCCTCGCCAAACGAATCGCTTCCGCCTCTCCGCTCGCCTCCAGCGCCCGCCTCATCTTCTCCCGGTCCTCCTTCCCCCGATTCTGCCCCAGCTTGAACTTCGCCTCCACCCGTGTGATCGGTCCCGTTCCAATGCCCTCTTCCTCTTCGGCCCTCTGCAAGTCCTCCGTGCGAAACTGTTCCCCCGTCCCCACGTTACCGCCCTCCGCAGGGGTTTGGGCACGCCCTTGCCTGGGCAACTCCATTGCCCGGTCCCCAGCCCCAACGGGGCGAACTACCCCAAGCCCATGGCAACGCCCTGGGTAACGCCCACCACCAGAAACAAGCCCTGTCAGGGCGAACTAAAACTCCACCCACTGATCCGAATTGGCAAATGACCCAATACCGCTACTTTGGAAATACCGGAGGCCAACACTTGCCAAAGATCGAGAATCACCTTTAGGGCAGACCGCGTAAACCCTCTCCCAATGAATGAAGAATACTCGGCCGCGTGACGAATGTCACCAACCCGCTCGCGCCCACCAGCCCGGGGTTCCAGTATGCCTACGTCGATGAGACCGGTCGGCTCCAGTCGGTGACCGCCCCCAGCAGCACTGGACTCGTCACCAATTACAGCTATTTTGGTAACACCAGCACTGATTCGAACCCGGCTGACGACGACCAACGCCTGGCCACCATCCAAAATATGAGCGGCAGCACCCAACTCTCGAAGTTCGGCTACACCTACAACCACGTCGGCACCATCGCCACGTGGAGTCAGCAGGCCGATAGCAGTGCCGCGGTCGTCGATACCCTCGCCTACGACGCCGCCGACCAGTTGACTTCGCAAAGCGTCAG
>CAJCII010000179.1 GCA_903970335.1 Bacteroidota bacterium
TGGCGCCGGTCTTTTTCGGCGGGACTGTGCTTTTTATCGCGGGGGTGGTGTTTTGCTACTGCTTTGTCCTGAAAGTAGCGCTCTCGTTCTTTCTCGGGTACAGCACGTACCTGGGGTTCGAGGCGACGTGGACGGCGAAGGAGTTGGTCGATTTCGAGGTGCAGATGCTGATCGGCTTCGGGCTGGCGTTCGAGTTCCCGCTGGTGCTGATCGTGCTGAATCTGCTGGGGATGGTCTCGAGTCGGCAACTGGCGACGACGCGGCGCTATGCGGCCTTCGCGATTTTCATGGCGGCGTGCTGCATCATCCCGTCGACGGACCCGTTTACGCTGGCGCTCTTTTCGGTACCGCTCTATGCGCTGTACGAGAGTTGCGTGTGGATCGCGTGGATTTTGGAGCGGAAGCGGGAGAACTCGTAAGTCCCGGCCCGATTCTTCCGGCGGGGGCCGAAATCAATAGCCGATTTTGCGATCGGCCTGTCGGATGTACATCCTGACGACATCCTTCGGATCGCCCTGCTTGAGCTCGGCCAGCGCGGAACCGATCAGGCTGACGGCCCGTGAGCGACTGGGTCCTAAAGGGAGCGGCTGGGTGTGATTGATGATTTCACGGGCTTGTTTCAATTCGTCGATGCGGGCATCGGCGTCGCCCTCGTCGAGGGCCTTCATGTGCAGGTTGTGGGCATCCAACATGGCCGCTTTCAAAGGATCGTCATTGTCGGCGTGAATCGGCAAGACCATACCGACGAGCGAAACGGCGGCCACGAGAGCGAGAAGTCCGGGGAAGCGACGGGATTGCACGCCGAATTTGTAGCATCGGGCGCGAAGAGAGGCAAGCGGGGCTCGTTTTGTAGATCGTCGAGAGCCGGTTGCATAACACAAGACCCTCGACGGTCGATGCATTTACCTGTAGTTTTCACCTATGACGATGACAGCGGAAATCGGCGCGGGACAGCTCGCCGAACTGGTGAAGCAGGTCGAAGCGGGTAACGAGGTGATCCTGACCCAGGGCAACAAGCCCGTGGCCCGGCTGGTTCCGGCTATGGTCGAAATCAAAAAATCGACAGTGCCTTTCATTATCCATTCAATCCCGGGGCATAAAGTTTTGACACCGGTCTTTTCTCAAGCGGAATTGGCTGAGGAAATGTTCGGTCAAAAATGACAGGGATCGACTGCAATATTCTCGTTCAGCTCGCCTTAGCCGATCATCCCATGAACCAGGCGACGACTGCCTTGGTCAGGACTGAGGTGCAAAAAGGTTATGACTTAGTCTTGCCTCCACATATCGTGACTGAGTTCTTGCATGTAGTTACCGATGACCGACGGTTTACTCCACCATTCACGATGCCGGAAGCAGTGGACTGGATCGAAGACTTCCTCGCCAGGCCAAACGTCAGAGTCTTAGAGCCTACCCAGATGAGTTTGCAGCAAACTTTTTTCTGGATGCGAGAGTTTAAGCTGGGACGCAAACGCATTTTGGACACTCATTTTGCAGCAATTCTGCACTCGAACGGCGTTAATCGGTTAATCACCTCCAATCCGGCCGATTTCACCGTCTTCGATGTATTTGAAATCGTCACGCCGTAGACCAACTCGGCAAGGCGGAGTGCAGGCCAAGAAGTTCCACCAGTTTCACGAAGTCGTCTCGTTCAGATGCTGCACCAGCGTGGTGAGCGCGCCCGACGCACCGTTGATGATGAACTGGACGGCGAGACTGAGGAGGAGGAAGCCCATCAGCTTGCTCAGGGCGTTCATGCCGTTGACGCCGAGGACCCGGACCAGGCCCAACGACTGGACGAGGACAAAATAGGAGCAGACGCAGACGGCGGCGGCGGCGAGGCCGATGACGATCCAGTCGGTCCAGACTTCGACGGTGGTGGCGAGACCGATCATTACGGCGATGGAGCCGGGGCCGCTGAGGAGCGGCATGGCCAGCGGGACGAAGGAGATGTCCTCCTTGGCCCGGGCCTCCTGTTCTTCATGCGGCGTTTGATGTTGCTCCCGGGTGGGGTTGAGCATCTGGAAGGCGGTGCGGCCGATGAGCAGGCCCCCGGCGATTTGCAGCGCGGGCAAGGTGATGGCGAAGAAGGCGAGGACGAAGGTCCCGGCGAGCAGGGAAACGAGCAGGATAAGGAAGGCGTAGAGACACGCCTTGAAGGCCTGGGCCTTCTGCTCGGCGGGAGTGAGCCCTTCCGTGATGGAGATGAAGATGGGGGGCTTCGAGAACGGATTCACCACCGGCAAAATGCCGATGAAGGCGAGCATCAGTTCGTGGAAGATTTCCATCGACGTTGCGGCAATCTCTAGCCCTGCGGCGGCGGGACGGTCGCGGGCGCGGGCTCAAGCTGGTTTTCGCGCGGCGTTTGGAAGAATTGATCGCTAATCATCAACTGGGCTGGGGGATCGGGATCGGCGTAATCGGTGGGGCGCTTGACTTGCCTGCCGTAGGTCGCGTCCTCCGGAAGGGACTGGGCGATTTCCACCGGGGTGCCGATTTGGACCAACTCGAAGAACTTGGCGGAGGCGGTCTCGTGGAGATGGAGGCAGCCGTGGGAGCGCGGGTAGGGCCAGATCGGTCCTTCATGAAAACCGTAGCCGGGGGTAAATTCGACCCAGTAGGCCATCGGATAGCCGATATAGGTATAGCCGGGGCCGGGCGAGCGGGAGGATTCACCCGGACGGGCGTCGGACCCGTTGACCCAGTAGCCGTAGGTTTCCGAGCGCTTGGTGGCGTTCTTGAACGTGACATGGAAATGCCCGGTCGGCGTGAGGTAACCGGGACGGCCCACGCACGTAGGCGTGGCCATGAGCAGGCGGTCGCCTTCCTCGACATAAACATTTTGCGTTTGGAGCGAGACTTTCACGACAACGTCGTTCAGGGCCGTGGGCTGATAGGCGAGGGTGTGGTAACCGCCGCCGGAACCCGCGCACCCACCGAGAAAGCAGGCGGTCAAAACGAGCAAAGCGAGGAGCGCCCAGGGTTGCCGGGGACGGGCGGAGTCACGAGAGGAAGGTTGAGGGATCATGCGCCCACTTTAGCCCAAGCCACCGCAAAGCAAAGTGAAACTCTCGTTAACTCATCTCTCTGGGGATGAGCCGACTTAACTTTACATTTTGGTAAGGCATGAAGCCGTTCGCGTCCGGGCGCGTCATAGGTTGTATGACGACTTCATCCCAGCTTTGGTCTCGCCTAATCGGCCTTGCGACTCTTCCCCTGCTGCTGGCGGCCTGCGCGCCGACGGCCGAGCAAATGTCCGATTATAATGCGGTCGAACGCAGCGGCGTTTCTCCCGCGATTTACGATAAAATGGTCCATGGCGATCCGCTCAGTGTCTCCGATATCGCTTCGCTCGGGCACGCCCGGGTGAACGATGGCGTAGTCATCCGGTACATCCGCGACCATGGAACCGTCTATTACCTGTCGCCGCCGGATGTCGACTACCTGCAAAAAGCGGGCGTCTCGCAAAGCGTGATCGATTACATGCTGCAGACGGCCCCGCCCCCACCTGCACCCGGCACCTATCCGGTTCCCATCGTCGGAGTCGGAGTCATGTTCGGCCCCTACTGGCATCACTGGCGGTAGAGGGTCATTTCCCTACCGGCGGGACGCCATAGACTTTCGTGCTGTCGGTAATGGCGCGGGCAAGTTCCGCGTCGTTGTTTTTTTGCGCGAAGTCGGAAGCGGCTTGGATTAGCTCCGTATCGTCCGGGAAATAAAAGACGGCCCGGGTCCAGTCGCGGGCGGCGGCGGCGCGGTCGCCGGCGCGGTCTTCCGCCTGCGCGAGGTACTGCCAGTGATGCCCGTTGCGCAGGTCGAACCAACCGGCATGTTGCGCGAGGGCGAGGGCTTCGGGCCGGTTACGGTCGAGGTAGATTTTCAGGAGCAACTCCGCGCCGTAATTGCCGAGTCCGTTTTTCTGCGCGGCTTCGAGGATGCGCAGGGCGCCGTCCGTATCTCCCGCCGCCTCGTGGGCGTAGGCGCGAAATTCGGCGGTGACGCCATCGGCTTGGAGATGCTCGGCCTCATCGAGAAGCTGCTGGCGGTGCGTTGCCGAAGCCGCCGGTTCCGAGAAGCAGATGAAGCGCGCCGCCTCCCAATACCAACCGGAACGGTGCGCGTCGGCGGGGAGCGCCTTCAACTTGGCCACGACGAAGTCCTCCAGCCCGAGCGACTGCAGCGCAATGAGGTTGCGTCCATAAAGACGGATATCGACCGGCATGCCGTTGACGGCAATGTCCCGGTCGAAGGCCGCCGCAATGTCCTCGTCCGTCACGGTCGGCAAATCGGGGCGTAGACCGGGGTGCGCCCAAACGGAACTGTTCGGCGAATAAAAGATCAGTCGCCAGCCTTGTTGCCGGAGGTACCAAGGCCACTGATAGCAGAACGTGCTGCAGACGACAAAATCGGGACGATACGCGGCCAGATACAGCGGCACCCGCGCGGGGCGTTCGTTGACGAGACCGACTTCGTGAATGAAGGCCTCGTCGTACTTGCCGAAACCGGAATCGGCGAAAGTTTCGCCATGAGCGAAGCCCTCCATCTGGAGCCAGCCGCCGTCCTCGCAGCGATGGAAGAGGCGACCCTCGACGCCGTGCGCTTTCATCCAGGTCGAGGCATCGACTGACTGCTCGCGGCGACCGTGCTCGTCTTCGCGCCATTGCACCGCGAGGCTGGTCGGCCAGGAAGGATCGAGAAGCGAATCGAGCGCAATTCCCATCATCGCCATGACCACGAGCTGACCGAAGACGCTCCCCCAACCCGGCGTTTTTTCCGCCAGCGCGGACGACGAAAAAACGCCGCAACTCAGGACGACCAGCGGCACGAACAGACCGAAGATCGGCCACGCTTTTTGCACCGACTGGGCCTCGTGATAGAAGAACACCGCCAGGAACAGCAAGCTGTAGGAAATCGCGCCGCGGCGGGAGACCAGCGCCATGACCGTCACCGCGAGCGCGAACAACGTAAGGTCCCGGTAGAGCGAGGCGAGGACGCCGCCGAGCGGCTCCATTTCGCCCACATAGGCGCGGATCGATTCGAGCCGGTCCTGATAGAAGGGCAGAGAGAAACGCTCCCAGCCGAAAGGGTTGACGAAGCAGGCCAGCAAAATCAGGAGGAAAGCGCCGAGCCAGGTACGAAGCCTCGTCCACGAGAAGCGCCCTTCCCGGACAAATCCCCGCACGACGATTTCCGCGCCGAACAGTCCGACCATGGCGGGACCGAGCACAAACCCGCTATGGCTGTTCGTCCAGGCGATTTGCAGCAGCGCCATTGGCCAGAAGATTTTCCAGTCGCTCGCCTCGCGCCAATGCAGGAGAAAGAGACCCAGCGCGATCGTGCACAGATAGGTGACCAGGTGCGGACGGAGCGGAGCGGCGATCAGCGAAAACAGCAGCATCGAGACGATGGCCATGGCGGCAAGCGGTGATCTCCCGCTTTCGTTAAATCGGCCCGGACGAACCAGCATGAAGACCAGCACGACATAGCCCAGCGCCGTGAGCAGGCACGGCCCCCACCAACCGATACTCCACGCGGCATAGAGGACGACCTGAAAGAGCGGGTACTCATCGACGGCAGGATGGCCGAGGTTCGGATAGTTCAGCACGTCGCGGGTGTAAATCGCCCCATGCTCGACCATCCAGCGTCCCTGCGCGACGTGCCAGCCAAGGTCGACGTTGTTCATCACGGGCCTGAACCCGTTGAGTATCGCAAAGACGAGAATCAGGGCGACGAAGACCCCCCACAGCTTTTCGTTCAAGCTCCGCGCAAGGCTTCCATTCGGCACGGCTTATCGAATCACACCGCCCCGACTCCCTAAAGGAGAAAATGGGATCAACCCAGCGTCGGCCCGTCCGACGATTGCCGCCGTAGCGCGAAGATGACTTTCTGGAGGCGTTGCCGCAGGTTCAGCGTTTCGAGAATGTCCTGCTTGCGGGAGACATCGTCGATGAAGCTGTAGGTAACGATATCGGCCAGCGCGTCGTAGTCCTTGATTTCGTTGAGAAATTTGAGGATGCCCTCGGCCTGGATTTCCCCCGTGTCGTGCATGGTGCCGATCATCTCCAGCACCTTCACGGAAAGCGCCTCGACCTCCAGGGCATTGGATTCCTCCGTGCTCAGGATTTCGATCCGGCCCACGTAAAACGGCCGCTCCTGGACGAAGTCGGTGAAGCGGACCCGGCTCACGCCCTGGAGAATCAGATTCGACGTTCCGTCCGGCTTATCGACACAGGCGCGGATCAAGCCGACTCCGGCGATGCGATGTGGAACGAGGTTCGGGCTCGACGAGGTATGAGGCAGCGCCACGGCGAACATCCGCTGACTCTCCAACGATTGTTTGAGCATGGCGCGGTAACGCGGCTCGAAAATATAGAGCGGAAGCAGCGCTTGCGGAAACAAGATCGCATTGGGCAGCGTCATGATGGCGACCTCGTCGGGCAGTTCCATACCATCACTATAGCACGCGCTGTGCCGCCGCGATAGCGCGATTGGATTGGACAGGACGCCTGCGGATTGCTTTAAAGCAAAGAGGTTATCTCATGCCATGAACGCCTCCGCGCGCCTGTTTGTTTTGGCCGGCCTTCTTGGCGCGGTTACCGTTTCGCCGTTTCTGCGCGCCGAATCGGGCGATGTCCAGGGCTCCCGCGATTACCCCGGCCTGCCGCGCATCCCCGGTTTTGTGATCAGCGATTACACCGAGGACAACCCGGCTTCGTTCGACTTCCCCGTCGCCCACCCGACCTCGCTCGACGCCGACAATGTCGATACCGTTCGCGTCCGGGGCCATCGCTACGTGATCCGGTACGAATATCCCGGGGACAGCCCACCGTCGCTGCTGCAGACCCAGCAATTCTACGAGAAACTGGCCACGCGCCAGGGCTTCGAGGTGGTGAAATCGGGTGCCATCCACGATGTGACCGAGACGTTTCACCTAGATAGGAAAGGTCACGAGTTGTGGGTCTACCTGGACCCCGCCATCACCATCAATATGCTGACCATTGTCGAGGGCAAGGGTGAAGTCGTACCGCAGGTGCCCAGTGCTCCACCCCCACCTCCGCCACCTCCGCTTTCCTCGCCCGTGCCGCCCGATGTCATCGCCCCACCGGAGACGGTGCTACCTGCTCCGGCTCCGCCACCTCCGCCCCTCCCCGAGTCGAAGCCCGAACCTGCCCAGATCGGGCCAGCGGCTGCGCCCCCACCCATGCCTGCATCCAAAACCGAACCGGAGCCTGCGGTTACCGATGAGTCCCTCTACTCGACGCTCGAGCATAAAGGCCGCGTCGTGCTGCCGGTCGCCTTTCTTCCCGGCCAACCCGACCTGGAGGCCGATTCCGCCCCGCTGATCCTAACCGTCATCACCATGCTGCAAAAGCATCCCGGGCTGCGACTCGAAATCGACGGCTTCACCGATAGCACCGGCGACCCGCGGCGCAACCAGCGCCTCTCCGAACGCCGCGCCGAGGCCGTCCGCGCTTTGCTGGTCGAGGGACATATCGAGCAAAGCCGCCTCGACGCCGTCGGTTTGGGCGGGGATCAGCCCGTGGCCGATAATGACACGCCGGAGGGTCGCGCCAAGAACCGGCGGATCGAGCTGGCGTTGCTCAAGGACACACCGCCTCCGCTCGCGCCCGCGCCTGTCGTGGCGACAGAGAAACCCGTCGCCGAACCTCCTGCGTCGAAGCCCACTCCGCTACCGGCATCCACCACCGACGAAACTCCCAGCTACCACCGCACCGCGCCCAATGGGGTGAATTACTACCCACAATAAATTGCGATTGTCATGCCGAGCGAAGTCGAGGGAGCTGTCTACTCCACCTCGAATTCGATCCCCCCGATCCACGAGGCGACGACGTTGTAGAGCCATGCGCCCAACATCCCCATCAGTCCGCCGACAATCGCATAGAGCACGGGAATAAAAATGGTGAAGATCAACCCTAAAACAAGCCCAATCCCCCTGGTGGATGCTTCTTGATTCGGAACCAGTGCGGAGATTACGACCATCAACATGAAGAAGGGCACCATGACCAGGGAAATAAGTCCGTATAAAATTCCCATCACGAGTCCGAACTTGATCGGCGCAACCCGCTTCAGCCGTTTGGTCATGGCTAAGCCTCCTCAGCCTTGTCGCCAAGGTCAACGATAAAGAAAATCGGTTGCGGCATTCTCCCGAGCGGTTTCATAACCCATCCTTGCCGTCCTTTCCCGGCCCGCCCTAAGATCGGTCATTCGCTTCGACCGCCGCCATGATCGCCCCGCTTAATGATTTTCCCTCCGAGTTCGAGCGCCAAACCAATCTCGCCTTCGGCCCCGGCGGCCTGCTCGCCAGGTCGAAGACCTTCGAGTACCGCCCGCAGCAGCAGACCATGGCCTCCGCCGTTGCCCGCGCCTGCCACGACCGCACCCATCTCATCGTCGAGGCTGGCACCGGCGTCGGGAAAAGTCTCGCCTACCTCGTGCCCGCCGTCTTCCACGCTCTCGCGGACAACCGCAAGGCGCTCGTCTCCACCCACACCATCAATTTGCAGGAACAGCTTTTCCACAAGGACATCCCGCTCGTCCAGAAGCTCATCCCGACCGAGTTCAAAGCCGTGCTGCTCAAGGGCCGCCACAACTACCTGTGCCCGCGCCGACTCGAACGCGCCATGGGCCACGGCGGCGAGCTCTTCGCCTCGCGCGAGCAGGAGGAGTTGAAGCGCATCTGGGAGTGGAGTCACCGCACGCGCGACGGCACCCTCTCCGATCTCGATCCCGCGCCCGATCCGTTGGTCTGGGCCCAGGTGTGCAGCGAGCCGCATGTCTGCACGCAACGCACCTGCGGGCTCGGCCCCGAGTGCTTTTACCAGCGCGCCCGCAAGGAGGCCGACACGGCGAAAATCCTCGTCCTCAACCACTCGCTCTTCTTCAATTTCCTCGCCGGGGCCGAGGGCGAACTCGCCGAGCGCGGCTACCTTTTTCACAACGACTTCGTCATCTTCGACGAGGCCCACACCCTCGAGGCCGTGGCGGCGCGACATCTCGGGATCGAAGTCTCCCACGGTAACCTCCGCTATCTGCTGCACCGGCTTTTCCATCCGCGCACCCAGAAGGGAATTGTCGCCGCCCTGCGCAACGGCGAGGCGATGAAGCTCGTGCTCGAGGCGGAGGAGGAGACCGATCTCTTCTTCGACAAGCTGGAACGCTCGCTCGATTTCAAGCGCGGCAAGGAACTCCGGCTGCGCGAACCGGGCGTCGCCTTGAACTCGCTCGACCTGCCCCTCGCGCGACTCTACCGCAACCTCGCCGACGCCGCCCGCGACCTCGAGGACGACGTCTTCAAGGCCGAGGTCCAGGAGGCGGCGCGACGGGTCGAGGACGCCCGGGTGGCGCTCGGCCAGTTCATCGGACAGACCCGCGCCGACCACGTCTACTGGGTCGAGAAATACGAGAAGCGCGACACCCGCCTCACGCTCACCGCCGCGCCGGTCGATGTCGCACCCCAACTGCGGCAGCTCCTGTTCCGCTCCGACAACACGGCGATCATGACCAGCGCGACGCTCTCGGTCGGCGATGGGCTGCGCTACTTCGTGAACCGGATCGGCGGCGAGGAAGCGGCCACGTTGCAGGTCGATTCGCCCTTCGACTACGCGCGGCAAATGCGGGTCTTCATCCCGCGGAAAATGCCGGAGCCCACCGCGCGGGACACCTACGAAAACGCCCTGGCCCACTGGATCCGGCACTTCGTCTCCATGACGCAGGGGAAGGCCTTCGTCCTCTTCACCAGCTACCAGACGATGCAGAAGCTGGCCGAGGCGCTGGCCTCGTTTTTCCGCTCGGAGAAGATCACCTGCCTTGTCCAGGGCGGGGCGTTGCCGCGGCACCGGATGCTCCAGCGGTTCAAGGAGGACCGGGACTCGGTGCTCTTCGGGACAGACTCGTTCTGGCAGGGGGTCGATGTGCCGGGGGAGGCGTTGAGCAACGTGATCCTGACGCGGCTGCCCTTCGCCGTGCCGGACCATCCGCTGACCCAGGCGAAGTGCGAGCGGATCGTTGCGGCGGGCGGGGACGCGTTCCGGGAGTTCTCGCTACCGGAGGCGCTGCTGAAGTTCCGGCAGGGCGTGGGGCGGCTGATCCGCACCCAGCAGGACAAGGGGATCGTGGTGATCCTGGACAACCGGGTGCTGACCAAGCCGTATGGGAAGGCATTTCTGGCGGTGCTGCCGAAGTGCCCGGTGGAGATCGTGGAGTAGGGAGAAACTGGCTTATCTGGCCTATATTTTTAGGTCAGACTGGGCAGAGAGGGCAGACAAGGATCGATTCTCTCTTGCCTGCACCGCTCGATGCGTTATTTTATGCGTGATGAAGGAAGCTTCGGTTTACGACGTTCAGCACCATTTCAGCCGGGTCCTGGCCTCGGTTGTCGCGGGTGAATCCGTCGTCATCACCCGGCATCGCGTGCCGGTGGCCCGGCTGGTTCCGGCAAAAGCAAAGGGTAAAGGCTCTGCCGTGGCCATGCCCGATTTCATGGCCCGGCTGAAAAAAAATTACGGGGAGCGCCCGCTCCCCGACTCCCGACCGATTCTCGATGAATTGCGGGAGGACCGGTATTGAAGATCTATTTCGATACCGGACTTCTCTTAAAGCTCTACTCCTTCGAGCCCAACTCGGTGCAAGCCATCGCGCTCATCCAGAGCCAGGGCACGCCGATCATCCTGACCGGATTGCAACAGACGGAATTGCGGAATGCCCTGCACCGCAAATGCGCTCGCGGAGAAATGAGCGCACCGCAATTGAAAAAGGCGCTCAACGACCTGCAGCGCGACATGGATGGCGGCGTGCTCCAAGCCCCTCCACTCGATTGGCCCGGGGTCTGGACGAGGGCGGACCGACTCACCGCCAGGTATGTCGCGGCCACAGCCTGCCGAACCCTGGATGTCCTCCATGTCGCGGTTGCGTTGCAACTGGGAGTCAAAGTCTTCGGTACCACGGACCAACGGCAATTGCTGCTCGCGCACAAAGCCGGGTTGAAAACGGTCACCTTGACTTGAACGACAAGGACAAGGACAAGGCGTTACCGGGTGGGTGGGAAAGGACAGCAAATACGCCAGATAGCTTCTAAAATGTACCTGTCCCGTACCTGTTCCTTTTGCTCAAACGTCGTCCAAAGTGGTCCGCATTACCTTGAGCAGGGTTCCCGCCGTGTAGGGCTTGGTCAGGAAGTGTTTGACGGCGGTGCCGGAGACTTTGGCCACCTCGCCGTTGGCCTTGAGGCCGCTCGCTGCGATGATTTTGATCGCCGGATTGATTTTTGTGAGGGCGCGAATGACCGCCGCGCCGTCCATGATCGGCATCGACATATCGGTGAGAACGACGGCAATGACCTCGCGGTGTTCGGCATAAGCGGCCACGGCTTCCGCCCCGTCGGTGGCGGTTAAAACCTGGTAGCCGAATGCCCGTAAGGTCTGACTTGTGATGGTGAGGATGGAAGCTTCGTCGTCGACCACCAAAACCGTCTCGCCTTGTCCCCGAGGCACACTGATTTCCCGGGCAACCAGCTTTTGCGCTTCGGCGGACAGTTTCATCGCCGGCAAGTAGACTTTGAAAGTCGTGCCTTTGCCGGGTTCGCTGTAAACATCGATGAATCCCTCGTGGCTCTTGACGATGGCCATGACCGTCGAGAGGCCCAGACCGGTGCCTTCGTTAATTTCCTTGGTCGTGAAGAAGGGCTCGAAAATCTTGTCGAGGATGCCCTGCGGAATGCCCGTTCCGGTATCGGCGACATCGATATTAACGTACCGGCCGGTCTTGGCGCCAAGGTGCATCGCGGCGTAGTGCTCGTCGAGGGAAGTATTTTCGACGCGGAAGGTTAAATTGCCGCCGTTCGGCATCGCATCACGGGCATTGACGCAAAGGTTGAGGAGAATCTGATGCACCTGGGTCGGGTCGCCGAGAATCGCCCACGTATCCTTGGGAATGGCGAACTGCAACCGGATGTTTTTCGGGAACGTATTCTTGATAATGTTTTCAAGGTCCTTTAACAGGTGCGCGGGCTGAATTTCGACGCGTTCGCCTTCGAGGCCGCGGGCAAACGAGAGGACCTGGCGCACGATATCCGAGCCGCGCTTGGAACTCACCTCGATGGTCTCGAGGATGCTCATCGCTTGGGGATCGGTTGCCGTGAGCTTCAGGATGTCGATGGACATCATGATCGGGGTGAGGATGTTGTTTAGATCGTGCGCGATGCCACCCGCGAGGGTGCCGATGCTTTCCATCCGTTGCGCGCGCATGAACTGCGCCTCGATCTTCTTCTTCTCGGTCACATCGGTGTTGATCGCCAGCACCGATTTGGGGCGTCCTTCATTGTCTCGGATGAGCGTCCAGCGCGCCTCGATCATGATCTCGCGCTTGGCCTTCGTAAGATGCTGGAGATCGCCGGACCATTTGCCCTGGCCGATCGTGAGCGCGTTGACTTCCTCAAACCGTTCTGGATTGGCGAAAAGAATTTCACTGAAACTCAGGCCAAGGACTTCCTGGCGCGTCCAGCCATACAGGCGCTCGGCTCCCTTGTTCCAGAAGATCGCTTTGCCTTCCAAGTCGCTCACGATAATCGCGTCCTGCGCCTCGTCCAGCAATGCCGCCTGTTCCGCAATTTGTTCCGCGGCACATTCGCGCTCGGTGAGGTCGAGCATGAAAGCGACACCTTCATCGGGGTTGTCCTCGAAATTCGCTCCCCCGATCAGGACCGAGACACGCACCCCATCCTTGCGGATGAATTCCTTTTCGTATGGGGCGCACGCTCCGGTCGCGGCGATTGTCGCCAGGGCACGGCGATCGAGCTCGGCGTATTCCGGTGGCGTGATCGTGCTCCAGACAAGAAGTCCGGCTTCCAAATCTTCGCGACTGTAGCGGATCAGGCGCAGGAAGGCATCGTTGGCTTCGGTGATCTGGCCTTTGGTGTTCCAAAACATCACGCTTTGGGCATTGGAATCGACCAATCGACGGAACCGGGCTTCGTTCCGCTTGCGATCAGTGATGTCGCGGATCATCGCCAGCACATTTCCATCGGGCATCAGGGTCGAAAACGCATCCACTTCGAAAACCGAGCCGTCCTTGCGCCGGAATTTCCACTCCCGGTGGTGATTGGCTTTGCCTCGAATCACGCTCAACGCCGGGTCGATGCGCGGAAGATCGGTTTTGTCCACGATGTCCGTAACGGCCAGTCCGATCAGTTCGTCGCGGCTGTAGCCGAGCATCCGACAGATGCTGACATTGGCATCGATATAGATGTTTTCGGGGCTGACGATGAGAATGCCATCCGGCGCGTAGTCGAAGAGCGTGCGGTAACGTTCCTCGGTCGTCCGCCGTGCCTCCTCCGCTTGCTTCCTCTCGGTGATGTCGCGCACCACGGCGACCAGATAGCCCTGATCCAAATCGATGTATTGGATGTTAATCTCAATGGGGAAAGTAGAGCCATCCTTCCGGCGGTGCCGGGTCTCGATGATTCTTACGCCGGTCTGGCGGATGTCTTTGACACCGGCCTCCATGGAGGGGGTGCCGTCCCCAGCGGCAACGACGTCGGCGATGTTCAGGGAGAGCATTTCTTCACGACGATAGCCCAGCCTCCGACAGGCCGTCGCATTGACATGCAGAAATCTGCCCGTGGTGGCATCGAGCACTTCAATCGCGTCGGGGGAACGGTCCACCAAGGCCCGGAACAGATTCAGCGATTCCTCCTTATTTTTGCCCTCCGTGATATCGCGTTCGATCCCGGCAAAATGGGTGCATTTTCCTGCCGCATCGAAAATGGGAACGATATCGATCTCGAGCCAGAATTCGGTGCCGTCTTTACGATAATTGATGATTTGCCTGCGGATCGGCTTCTGCTGCGTCACGGCTTGATGAATCTCATCCAGGACGCGACGGTCGGTCTTTGGCCCTTGGAGAAAACGGGGGCTTCGTCCGAGCGTCTCGTCCGGCGTATAACCGGTCATCCGTTCGAACGCTTCGTTGACGAAGACAATCTTCGGTCCCGGCTCCTCCATCGAGTCGGCCTCGGTGATGAGCACAATGTCGTTCAGATGGGAGATGCAAGTATTGAGCAAGGTTGTCGTCGCCTCGGCCTCTTCTGTCCTTCCAACAGCTTCCAGAGTGAGCGCCTGTGCTTCCTCGGCCTTGGTATTGGCTTCCACCGTTTGCACTTCCGCCTGTTCCGTCCTCGCCATGGCATTCAAGGTGGTCGCCTGGGCCTGATCGGTCGTGGCATGGGCTTCGTCGATCCTCACCTCGGCCGTGAGCTGAAGTTTGCGCGAGCGGAGCATCAGGAGGGTCAGGCCCAAAATGAGGACGATTTCCACCGTAACCAATCCGATCATTTCGTTCCTTTCCGACTTCACCTGAGAGGTAAAGGCGGCTTCGCGCGCGGCCAGCAACCGGTTCTCTTCCGCCGTCATCGCTTCCACCTGGGCGCGGATTTCGTCGTTGAGCGCCTTGCCCTGCGTGTCCCGGTACATCTCAAAGGTCTCCGGGAGTTTCTCCTGTTGGGCCACGGACAACGCTTGCGCCGCGATCGACAATTTTTCCGCAATCAGGGCCTGCAGATTTGCTGCGTTCGCGACTTGCGTTGGATTATCTTCGATCAGGTGGGCAAGCTTGTCGCTTTGCGTCGGAATTTCCTTTAGCGCGTTTTCATAGAGGGGCAGAAAACTTTCGTCTCCGGTCAACAAAAACCCTCGCTCGCCGCCTTCGACGTCCTTGACCAGGGAGTCGAGGTGTCCGACTTGGTCCTTCACCTCAACCGTATGCAAGACCCATTTGGCGTCCACGTCGCGGGCGCGCTGGCCGGTAATGGCCAAAAAAAGCAAAATGAGGGTGAAGAGCAAGGGAGACCACAAAGCGCAGACGATCAGCCAGCGGTTGCCGCCAGTCTTGGTTTCCGTCCGCAGGTCGAAGGGTTGCGTTTGCGCCTCCACCTGCGCCATCCGCGCTACGAGAGTGGACGCGTGCACGTCTTGGTTTTCATTCGGCACCTCGCCTGGCTGACGCGCTGCGGGTTGGCCCGAAGTCCCGTTCGATAACGGAGCCGCTCCGGTCAATGGCGGATCTTTTTCGTTCACACGGCTAAACGTAAGGCCGAACTCCAGGAACCATATGGGGTGTTCACCCTACAGGCATGACCGGGATTTTGAGCTTAGGGTGATCGGTCCTCAGAAGTTTGAGAAACCTTTTAACCCGGAGTACTCCCATGCCTGAAACAATCGGTCAATCGTGTAATCCCAGGACCATCGGCGGCGTTTTTGCCACGCGGGACAACGCGGACAAAGCCGTCGAAGCCTTTCTCCATGCGGGAGTGTCGGAAGGGGATATTCATGTCATCGTCTCGATTAACGACGCCGTCCGCGCAGGGCGAGTCCGGGTCGATGTGTATAACATCAAGGATCCGGCGCCCATCATCGAAATTTTCGATACGCACAAGGCCGAATACAACCTCGATGGTTCCCGCAATTTTCGCCAGGACGTAGCGGGATTGACCCTTGGTACGGCAGCAGGAGCGGGCTCTGGAGGCGCGACGGGTACTTTTGTGGCCGGGCCGGTGGGTACCGCAGTGGGAGCGGTAGCGGGTGCTGTGGTCGGAGGTGGCCTGGGATCGATTATCGGTAAGGCCCGGGAACACCGCAAGTGATCAGGAAGGACGTCGAGCAAAAGATCGACGCTTCGTGATTTTGCCGGGCGTCATCACGAAGCCCTCGGTCGGACCGGCGAGCTAAATCACGCCGGCTTTTTTCAGGGTCTTGAAGGCACCGTTCTTGGTCAGCGTCTTGAGGGCACGGGCGGTCAGCTTGACCGTCACGTAGCGCTTCAGTTCGGGAACGAAGATGCGTTTTTCCTTCAGGTTCGGCTGGAAGACGCGGGGCGTGTTGGCGGTGACGTGGGTACCGATACCGCCTTTTTTCTTGGCTTTACCGCTGCGGAGGATGCTGGTGCCGCGGGTGGGCACTGCACCGGTGATTTCACAAAGTCGGGACATGGGGATACTCCGGTTATTTAACGAGCAGCACGTTGCGGGCGCGCTTGATTTCCTGGGTGAGCTTGCGGTGCATCTTGGCGGTCATGCCGGTGATGCGGCGGGGCAAAATGCGCCCTTTTTCCGTCAGGAATTTTTTGAGCAACTCGACGTTCTTGAAGTCGAGCGCTTCCACGTTGATGTCGATCCGGCGTTTCGGAAGCGAGCGGAGGGTGCGGCGGCGGGGCCGCGTCGGTTTGGCTGCGGGAGGCATGGGCTTAGTCCTTGTCTTTTTTCTTGTCGTCGTCATCCGTCGATTCTTCCTCCTCATCGGAGAAGGCTTCGGCGGAATCCATGAACTGCGGGGCGGTATCCCAGCGGCGGCGGCCCCGGTTCTCTTTTTCGAGCTGCTGCTGGCATTCTACAGTAAAGCGGGCAAAGGGGATGGCTTCAAGCCTGGCGTGGGGGATGTGTTTGTTCGACATCTCGCAGACGCCGTAGGTGCCGACTTCGATGCGCTTGAGCGCCTCCTCGATTTCGTAGAGGGCGTCCTGTTCCTGCGAGAGCAGGCTGAGGGCGAAGTCCTTCTCGTAGGCGTCGCTGCCCGCATCGGCCTGGTGCTGGCCGACGGCGGAGGCCTCGTTGTTCTCGGAGCGGGAGCGCAGGCTGTCCTGAGCCACGCTCTGCATTTGATCGAGAAAATGGTCGCGCAACTCGAGCAGCCGCTTCTTCTGGCGTTCGAAGAAGGCGCGGGTCTTGGCATCGTCGGGCAGGCGGACCTGCGGGCGCACGACCTCATTCTCGTCCGCATGGCCGTTCGCGGTGGCCGGTTTGGCACCGTTGACGGAAGGGGACTTGGGAAGGGTCGCGCTGGGCTTCGGGGCGGCGGCGGTCTTGGGTTTGACCGCAGGCTTCGACTTCGCTGCGAGGGGAGTAGCTGCCTTTTTGGGCTTAGGGCTGGATTTAGGTTTCTGAGCCATGGGAATCGTTAGCAATAGGGAAGTGCGGGGGAAAATCCAATCAAATTTTGTGAAACTTACCGGAGATGCTTCACCCTTTCCGCCCTTTGGTTTTAGTTAAGTACTGGCATTTACCGCTGAAAGACCTTAGATTTAAGGTAGAGTGCTTAACATACCACCCTCTGGCCTTGTGCAAGATCTTCTAGATCGCGCCGGGGGCCGGGCAGAACTTCTCGTTCATTTTACGACCGCCACCGGATATGAGTTGGTCAGGTGGAATCGTCCCGCCGAGGTGCTCTTCGCTTTGCCTGCCGCTCATACCTCCGACGGATCGCTTCGTTGGGGGGACCTGCCCGTTGCCCTGGCGGAATATCTCGCGCAAGCCCTCCAGGTCGTGAGCGGCGCACCGGAGGAAGCCATGCCCGGCTACAAACATCCCACCCAGCCGGAGCAGACCTATTTCGCCAAGGTCTTCTATGCCGTGCAGCCCGCCTCGGGGGAAGAACCGGAGGACCATTGGTACCTCTTTTGTTTTCAGGATTCGGTCAACTGGCTCGAAAATGCCCAGGGCGCGGTCAACCAAAAAAAGCTCGAGACGATCGGCGAACTCGCCAGCGGGGTGGCGCATGACTTTAACAACCTCATCATGGGCATACAGTCGAATGCCGAGGCCATGCTGGCCCAGCCAAACATGGCACCCCAGGCGCGGGACAGCCTGGTGAATATCATCCGGGCCTGCTCCACCGGCGCCTCCCTCACCCGGAGCCTCCTCGGCTACGCCAAGAAGCAGCCCCTGACCATGACGGTGTTCAACCTGCTCGACCTCATTCACGATGTGGCCCGTATCGCCGGCGTCGCCTCGGGGAGTTACCGGATCGCCCTCGGGAAGGATTTTCAGGAGAAAGGCGAGGCGATCATGGTCGTCGGCTCCTACTCCAGCCTCAGTCACTGCCTGCTCAACCTGATCAAAAATGCCCGGGAAGCCATGCCCGAGGGCGGCACGATTCATGTCCTCTGGGAGGGTACGGAGACGAACGCGGTCATCACCGTGCGGGACCACGGCGCGGGCATCTCCGAGCAGGACATGGCGCACATCTTCGAGCCGTTTTACTCCACCAAAAAGCAGGGCACCGGCCTGGGCCTGGCCATGGTGCGGGGCATCCTCAACCAACATTCCGGCACGGTCGAAATCCGCTCCACCGTCGGCATGGGCACCTCGGTTTCCATGGTCTGGCCCCGCGGCGATGTCACCGCCGTTGCCAGTCAGCCTGAGGATGTGTCCGAATCGCGCAAATCGACCCGCCGCATTTTCCGACAGTCCCAGCGCATCATCCTGCAGTCCCAGCGCCTGCCCCCGGATGCCCATTTTCTGATCTATGTCATCGACGACGACGATCTCGTGCGGGAAGGCCTGTGCAGCCTGCTCGAGCACCTGGGTCATCGCCCGCAGTCCTACCGCAGCCCCGAACTGGCCCTGAAGGAATTGATCGCCTCGCAGCCGCCCCCCGAGTTGGTCATCGTCGATTACAACATGCCCGGCATGAACGGAGCCCAGTTCATCGGCGGATTCAGCCTCGCCGTCGCCAAGGACAAACGCTTCGAACAGACCTCGCTCCTGCTCATGAGTGGCCTGCCTCCTAGCCATTTCCAGGATTTTATGACCGAGTTTTCCCACATGAAACTTGGCATCCTGGAGAAGCCGTTCAGTCTCGAGGTCCTCCGGAAAAAAATCGCCCACATCCAGAGCATCCGCAAGTCGGGTGGAATGGGTGCCACCTTGGCCAAAGCCATCGTGCGGCCTCAGCCCCAATTGCAGCCCGGTGCGGAAGCGAATTAGCGCTCTCGCTAACTCTTGATCTGGATCTCCAGATGGGAGATTTGGTCTCGCAACGCCGCCGCCTGTTCGTAATTCTCCGCCTGCACCGCCGCCTGGAGATTACCATGCAGGACCTTCAGCCGGTTCTGGTATTCCTGCGCACGCGCCGCCCGGCTCGGAATTTTTCCCTTGTGGTGAATCCCCTTGTGCATGTCCTTGAGGATCACGCCCAAGCCGTCGGAAAACGTCACGTAGCATTGCGGGCAGCCCAGCCGCCCCGTCTTCTTGAAATCGGGCTGGGTAAAGCCGCACTGCGGGCAGACCAGTTCTTCCGAGCCGGTCGACTTGATTTCGTCCGCCGCTCCCAAGCCCAGCAGCATGTCGGCCAGAGAAAAACCGGCCGGATCGGCCACGCCCTTTTCCTTGGCGCACTTTTCGCACAAATCGATCTTCTGCATCTTCCCGTTGATGATCTGGGTCAGGTGCACCGTGGCGTTCTCTGTCTGGCAAACTTCGCAAATCATAGTCGTGTCCTGCGCCGTCCGGCGCTTGAAGCAATATAGTACAAAATCAGTAAATGGGAACGCCCGTATTTTGCGTCTTGTGCCGGAAGGCGGCGATGAATTTTTCCGTCACCGGCCCGACTCGCCCCGGCCCGATCTTGCGTCCGTCCACCTCGCTGATCGGCACCACCTCCGCACCGGTCCCGGTCGCGAAAAGCTCGTCCGCCACAAATAGATCGTACCGGGTCAGGTTCGCCTCGCGCAGCTCATGCCCCGTCTCGACCGCCAGATCGAACATCAGCCGGCGCGTGATGCCGCCCAGCGCCCCGTCCGAGATGTGCGGCGTGAAGACCTTCCCCTTCTTGATGACGAAAAGATTGTCCGCCGTGCACTCCGCGACATAGCCCTGTTGGTTGAGCATGATCGATTCCTGCGCGCCGTAGAGGTTTCCCTCGATCTTCGCCAGGATGTTGTTCAGGTAGTTGAGCGACTTGATCGCCGGGCTCAGCGCCGCCGGGGAAATGCGCTGCGTCGGCACGGTATTCACGCGCAACCCCTCGGTGTAATACTTCTCCGGGTAAAGTTCGATCGAGGCGGCAATGATGAAGATCGTCGGCTTCGAGCACTTGTTCGGGTTCAGGCCCAGGTCGCCCTTGCCGCGCGTGATCACCAGCCGGATGTAGCCGTCCCGCAGACCGTTCTGGCGGCACGTCTCCAGCACCGCCTCCCGCATGGCATCGCGGTCCAGCGGCACCGTCAGCAGGATCGCCTTGGCCGAATCGTAAAGCCGGTCGAGATGCTCCTCGAGGAGAAAGACGCGCCCGTTATAAAAGCGGATGCCCTCGAACACGCCGTCGCCGTAAAGCAGGCCGTGGTCGAAAACGGAAACTTTGGCGTCCGGCTCGGCCACGAACGCGCCATCGAGATAAATTTTCAAGTGCTGCATGAAGAGCGCCATTTTGCCAGAGGAATCGTTCTCGGCAAGACGCGATCTTCATTTTAGATTTTCAAAGTAGACCCTATGCATTTTCCTTTCACATGCGCGGTTGTTCTCATTTTTACTTTGACCGTTCTCCCGGTAGCGGCGGGAGATTGGGCCATCGATGTCGTGCCAAGTGATTCGGGGAAGGAGAACAAGGTGATCTACATCCATTATCCCTTCAGCGTTGTGCTGACTAATCTTACCGATCACGATTTGACGCTTTGGAAGGAATGGTGCTCATGGGGCTACTTCAACCTCTCTTTCGAGTTCATGGGAAAGGATACAAAAGTGGTGGAGGTAAGCAAATTAGGGAATACCCTGGTCCAAGAACTTTCCCGATCCGTTCGTCGTCGGTCCGGGTAAACATTTTGTCCTCGAGGTGACCTTGAAGTCGCAAGACTGGGAAGGAACGGAAAACCTCAATGGGCCTATCACCCTAAAGGCCATCTATAAAAATTCAAACGAAGCTTTTCCTGGAGAAAAGCCGAATCCACAAAATAAAGCCCTGGACGACATGCAAAAACTGATTGATTCCGCTTGGGTCGGACAGGTGAAATCCGAGCCGATGCAGGTCACGATGGTTCGCTGAATTTCTCATTAGCGATTTGAGACTGGTTTCATCGGAGATAACGAGGCGTTCGGTCCCGAGAGATTTATTTTTTATGATCACCTGGTACGTGGCGATTAAACTCGGCGAATGGGTCATCTGGTCGGGCATCGGCATCTTTTTTCTCGTCCAGACATTTCTCGGTCGCGAAAGGCCGATCTGGCTCTACCTCTCGCTGGCTGCCGCTTTCTTCGTTTTCGGTCTCGCCGATTTTATCGAGTACTTCACCAACGGAACTTTCCCGTGGTGGCTTTGGGTCTGGAAGATCGGGGGCGGTCTGACGCTCTTCGCACTCTTGGTGACCCGCGACTATGTCAAACGCGGTCGAATCGCCCTGGCCCCCTGGCGCTTCGTCGCGGCGGCGATAATTCTGATCCTGGCGTTGATTTGCGTGATCAAGTCATAATCTCTCGCAAATAGACGTTTTTCGAGCGACATTCCGTCAACGAATTGAAAGGCATTTTTGTGACTGATCTCATCCGACGAGACCGTGAGCGCGACGAACAACGCAAATGGGCGTGGCTTCGCTCCGAACTTAAGCCCGGACTGCAAGCGGATGAGTCCGAGTTCGTGCCGCTCGATGCCGACGCAATCATCAAGGAAGCCAGGGCGCGTCGTAAAGCGCGTGGCTGCTAAATCCTTCAAGACCTTTTGTCCTATCTCGAACACGTGCCTAACTCAAAGAGAGTATGCCCTGCTCCAACCGATAAATCCTCTCCCCCAACGCCGCAATCCCGTTGTCGTGCGTCACAATGACAAGACAATTACCCCGCTCCGCGTGCAGGCGTAGCAGCAGATCGACGATCTCTCGCCCCGTCGCCGCATCCAGGTTGCCCGTCGGTTCGTCCGCCAGCAGCAAAGCCGGGTTGTTCCGCAGCGCCCGCGCGATCGCCACCCGCTGCTGTTCCCCGCCGGAAAGTTCCGTCGGGCGATGATGCAGCCGCGAACCGAGTCCCACCTGGTCGAGCAAATGCGCCCCCACCTCCGGATCGCTCTGCCGCGCCAGCCGCGCCGGGAACTCCACATTCTCCAGCGCCGAAAGCTCCGGAAAAAGATGGTAGGACTGAAAGACAAAACCCACCGTCAGGTTGCGCCACTGTGCCAGCCGACTTCGCGACCAGCCGTAAATCGCTTCCCCCTCCCACCGCACCTCGCCCCCGTCGGGACGCTCCAGCCCGCCGAGAATTTGCAGCAGCGTGCTCTTGCCGGACCCGGACGCCCCCTGGATCGTGTTCAGCCCTGTGCGCGGGAACGCCGCGTCCAGCCCGCTCAGGATGTGGAGCTGCTCCGACCCGAGTCGAAAAGTCTTCTCCAGCGCGGAGCAGGTCAGGGGAAAATCGGCGGTCACAAGGGGGAACGCTAGCCTGCCTTCGCCAAAGAGGGCAACGTTTTCGGGGGGTCGGACCGGAGGGATTTGAACCCTCGACCTCTTCCACCCCAAGGAAGCGCCCTACCAAGCTGAGCTACGGCCCGATGAACTGTGCTGCAACAACTTATATCGATCATTTGACTCGCTGTCAACCTCATGGTATACCGATTTAGTTAACCGGCTGCTTTTTTGCCCCCATGAATGAGAGTAAAAAATACCTGAAAGTGGCGACGAGTCTCTATCGTTACGGATCGCAGGGGGGGTACTTTGCCATCTGGAAGGAACGAGGCAAGCTTAGAAAGAAAAAACTGAAGAGCCGGAGCCAGCGCAATGCCAAGATCGAGGTCACGCGGCTCAAGGAAAATCACCAGAAGCTCAAACCGGAGGCTCGCTCCGTCACTTTGATCCAGGCCGCTGAAAACTACCTGGCAACCCTCGGCCCCCTGGCCAAGTCGACCCGTGAACGGGCGGAATTTATTGTTGAAAAACTCAAGGTCTGGCCGCCCGCCCAGAAGGCCACGATTGACGTCACCACGTCGGAACTGCTGGCCTGGCTGACCTCCGTGACCAAGGGGTTGTCCAAGGACTATTACAACAAGCACCTGGGGGTCCTTCGCAAGACCCTGGAACTGGCCCTGGCCGATGGTATCATCTTTGAGTCGGCCCTGGAGAAGGTCAAAACCCTCGATCCTGGTGATCCGGAGCGGTTCACACCCACCGAGGAACAGGCCTGGGCGATCATCGCGGATATTCGGGCCCAAAAGTACAACCGAGACGCAGAGGACTCCGGGGATTTTGTGGAGTTCATGCTGCTTTCCGGCCTGGGCAATGGGGAGGCGGCTTCGCTGCAGTATCGGGATGTCGATTGGAAGCAGAACGTCATCAAGGTGCAGCGGCTGAAGACCAGCCGGAACTTCGAAGTCCCGATTTTCGCGAGCTTGGTCGCCTTCCTTAAGAAACTTCCCAAACGCAAGCCGGAGGAGCGTCTGTTGGCGATTTCCAATGCACGGCGAGCCATTACCAATTCGTGCGTGCGGCTTGGTTTTCCTCCCTTCACCCAGCGGTCGTTCCGGCGCTGTTTTATTACTCGCGCAGTCGAGAAGGGTGTCGATTTTAAGACGATCAGCGTATGGCAAGGACATCGCGATGGAGGCGTTTTGATCGCCAAAACCTACTCCCACCTACGCAACGACCACTCGCGCGCCATGGCGGAGAAGATATGAAATTTCTTTTAGGAGAAGCTGACAAAGGACAAGTGGCTTGGGAGGAGGGCGAATGGTATTTCGTCGACACTCGACGTTGGCAGGGCCAAGTTCCCCAACTTCCACCCGATGCGCCCGCATTCGACCACGAGACAGTACTGCGTAAGGCCGAGATCGATAAACTGATCGCGTATGTGACTAAGCATTGCGTTGTCGCCACGGTCGAGGAGACTGCGGCCATCCTTAGGTTGGATCCCGAAACCATCTATCGGATGTGTGATCGAGGCGATCTGGACCGGGTTCCGAACATTCGTCATGTTCGCATTCCGGTAAGGCAAGTCATCTTCTTGAGCCAGGGACTAAAGAAGGATGGTTCAACCGTTTAGGGTTCGAATCCCTCCCGCTCCGCTTTTCTTTTGTTGATTTTCAACGATTTCGGTGTAAATTGGTAAATATGCTTATCCCGTTGACTCCCGTAGTGTCATTTTCTCGTAGCCCAAGGCAATTTTCCTGGTGGCCAGCCCCAGCAAAGTCTGGAACGCGGCCATGGGAGTCTTGCGCCGGTTGAAGCGAAACACGAATTCATCGAGGT
>CAJCII010000180.1 GCA_903970335.1 Bacteroidota bacterium
GATCACCTTCGTCCACTCTTCCCCCTGCGCGATGTCGCATCGGCTTCCCCCGTAATGGCTCCCCCGCCAGTAATTCAGCAAAGTCGGCGGTGCGGGCGCGTTCTGGTCGGTCGTGAAAGTGGCGTCGCGATGCGCGGACAGCTCCATCTTCGTCGGCCCGCCGCTCAGGTACTCGTCCGTCGGGTTCACAAACCAAAAGCCCACATGCTTTTTCGTGCTCGACCACCCCCACGCCAGCACGTCGAACTGGTTTGCCGAGTAATCGTATTTGTGCTCCACCTGCCCCTGGTCGATGCCCGTCGTCATCAGCCGCGCCTCCTTCATGTTCTGCGGAATGCCGTGGTCCCAGTCGCTCGCCGTGATCATCTCCATGTTCCGGTTCGCATCCACCGTCATCCAGTCGAAGACGTCGTCCTTCAGCTTCACCGCAAATCGCGCCTCGCCGATCCCCGTCGCCGGGTAATCCGCCTTGTGCGTGAAGATCGAATACGTGTAGAGCCCCGAACACCCCTTCTGGAGCGCGTACCGGATTTCGATATCGCACACCGTTCCCCCGCCCGGACCGCTCCCCTGCTGCTGCCCCCCCGAATCGCTCTTCACCGAGACTTCCGCCATGGCGCCGTCATTCGTCTTCGGGTCGATCGTCACCGTGTTGGTCACATTAACGGAGGGTTGATGCGACCAGTACCCCGTGTTCAGCGTCTCGATGCCATTGTAAACCAACGACTCCAGCCTCCCCGATCCCTTCCCCACCTTCGCCGTGATCATCCCGTTGGCCAGCACGTAACTGTTCCCCTCTTCCGAAAGCGTGACCGGATCGTCGGCCGCTGCCCGGACCGGTCCCGCCGCCACCACTACCGACATTGTCGCAAAGAGGAGACACGAGATCGATTTCATATGCATGGAGGACGCGATTGCGACTATTTCACCAACCGCATCGGACTTCTTACCTAAGACACGCCGCAATTCAATAAGTTACGGAGAAATCCCGTCAATCCGTCTCGATCTTGCTCGCCCAGTCCCGGTTCTCTTCGTACCACGCCACCAGCCGCCCCAGCCCCTCGCGAAAACTCGTCTTCGGCGACCAACCCAGCGTCGCCCGCGCCTTCGTAATGTCCGCCCAGGTCGCCATCATGTCCGCCGGATGCCATGGCCGATAGTCTATGATCGCCTTCCTTCCCACCAACTCCTCGATCAGCCCGATCATTTCGCTTAACTTCAGCGGCTCGTCCGATCCCAGGTTGAAAATCTCGTACCCCACCGGACGCAGCGCCGTGATCGTTCCCTTCGCAATGTCGTCCACATAGGTAAAGTCCCGCGACTGCGACCCGTCCCCGAAGACCGTGATCGTCCGACCCTCCCGGATCCGCTGCACGAACCGCAACGGCGTCATGTCCGGACGCCCCGCCGGCCCGTATACGGTAAAGTACCGCAGCACGCTCACATCCAGCTTGTACAAAAAATGATACGTATACGCCATCGCCTCCGCCGCTTTTTTCGTCGCCGCGTAGGGCGAAAGCTGTCGGTCCGTATTCATGTCCTCCCGGTACGGCGTCGCATGGTCCTTCCCGTACAGGCTCGACGTCGATGCCAGCACGAACTTCCTCACCCCGAACTCCCGGCACAGCTCCATCAGGTTCAACGCCCCCCCCACATTCGCCTCCACGTACACCGTCGGGTTTTCCACCGATGCCCGCACCCCCGCCCGCGCCGCGAGGTTCACTACCGCATCGAACGGCGTTTCCCCCTGCTTCTCGAACAGTCCCCGCAACGCCGCCCGGTCCGTCAAATCCATCCGGTGCAGCGTGATCCCCTTGATCTTCTCCAGCTCGGCCCAGCGCCAGTTCTTCAGCCGCACATCGTAGGCATCGTTAAAGCTGTCCAACCCCGTCACCTCGCGCCCCTCCGCCTGCAACAATGCGCACACCCGCGACGCGATAAAGCCCGCCGCCCCTGTCACGAGAATGCTTTGCGGCGATTTGGCGGATGTTGGTTCGGGCATGGTGGAAAGGGGGAAACAGTTACTCTGCCAAATCCCCGCCCCCTAAATCGAGAACTTTCCTGCCCCGTCCTGTCTCAATCTGCCTTCCCCATCCCCTTAATCGTATTAATCCTATTGAGAACTCCCTCTCCAAATTCCGTTAATTCCATCAAAAACTCCCCCTTTACCTTTTCCGCTTTGCCCTTATCGTGACCCCATGAGCTCGGAAAACCTCCCCTACAGCCCCCTCTACATCAAGGCCTGGACCCTCTTCTCCGTCACCCTCGGCGTGGGCCTGCTCGGCATGTTCTTCCTCGGCAACCACCTGCTCCATGTCGGTCACATCGTCTGGGCCTTCCTCCGTTACCTCGCCTCCCCGATCATCTAGCCTTCGTCCGCTAACTCCCGCTTCAGTTGCTCCAGTTCCGCCAGGTGCTTCTCCACCTGACGCCACGGCAACAGCTCGCCGTGCAACGCGTCCAGATCTGCCAGCAGCTTCAGGTTCGCCGCGTAGATCGCCTTCAGTTGCCGCCAGTGGAACCACGACACCACCGCAAAACCCACCGCAAAGCAAAAAGTCAGCTCGGACGGCTGCTCAAACCCATACTCCCACATCGCCACCCCGGTCAGCGCCGGAATCGACACAAACACCCCATACGCCAACGGCAGCCGCCACGTCCGCAACCGCTCGAACGCCCGCACCTGCTCGTACGCCTTCATCCCCTTTGCCTCCATTTCCGGGAATAAGCTCATGACTCGACTGCTCCCCCCTCCAGTGCCAGCTCCAGTTGATTGTCCGCCCCCAGCGCCCACGCGTCGATGCCCCGTTCCCGCAGCGTCTGCGCAAATTCCGCCGCAAACCCATGCACCGTATACACCCGCTTGGGCTGCACCATCTCCACGAAACGCAGCAGGTCCGCATAATCCGCGTGATCGCTCAGCGGAAACACCGCGTCGCACTGGTACCGGTAGATCGCCGAACTCTCCACCGCCCAGCCCGTCGCCATCGCCGTCCGCCGCCGCTCGATCTTACTCAGCCACGCGGAATTCCGCCCCTGCGGCGGACACATCACCACATGCCCCGCCACTTCGCTGATTGCGAACGCCCGGCACGTCGGAAACGCCTGCCCCAGCTCCTCGTACACCCGCGTCATTTTCCCCACCTGCGGATGCAGCATCGTCGGCAACTCCGCCTCCGTCAAGGCGCACAGCAGCTCCTGGCTCTTCCCCAGGGAGTAGCCGAACAACACCGGCACCGCCCCGCCGGCCAGCGTCTCGCGACAAAAAGCGATCACCTCCCGCAACACCTTTTCCGTCGGCGGGAACACATACCGCGGCAGGCCGAACGTTGTCTCCATCACCACCACATCGGCCTGCGGCGGCTCGCACGCCTCCGCCGAGCGCCCCGGCCTCAGCTTGAAGTCCCCCGTATAGAGAAACGATTCCCCCTCCCGCCGCGCCCACAGCATCGCCGAACCGAAAATGTGCCCCGCCGGGTACAGCCGCAATTCCGTCTCCGCGTCGAAAGAGAACGACTCCCCGAACGGCAACGCGATTTCCTCGCGCACGCCGGGCATCCGCTCCGCCATCAGCCGTCGCGTCCCCTCAGAAACGATCGTCCGCCGATGCCGCGCCAGGTGATCGAAATGCGCGTGCGACACAAACGAACACGGCACGGGCCGGTGCCCATCGCACCACAGCTCGATCTGCGGCAGGTAGATACTCCCGCCGCGCATCTCAACCTCCCAAGCCATGGGCCAATCTAGTCCGTTCCCCCGCCCCGGTCTAGACTTCGCGGAAAAAAGGAGACGGGCCTACCCGCCCCCCTTTTTATTTTTTACCCGGAACGCCCTATCGAGCTTAGGGCTTACCGGAATGCTCTGCAGGCTTGCCGCTCGTATCGGGATGGGACTGGGCATTGTCCGGCGGCGCAGCATGAGACTGCGTATTGGCCACTGGCGCGGCGTGAGTCTGCGCATTGTCCGGCGGTGCAACATGAGATTGAGTATTGGCCACTGGTGCGGGGTGAGTCTGGGGAGTTGCCGCTGGTTTCTCCTCCGGCTTCACCGCTGTCTCGTGGCTTTCGGTCGGATGCGTATCCTGACTCGCTGAACGCGCTTGCGTTTCCGGTTTGAACGTCGGGTTAGGCGAGACTCCAGTGTCGCGTTGTGCCGAAGGATCCGCTTGCGGCTTGACGGCGTCTTGCCGGGCCAGGGGCGACCTGCCCGCTTGGTGCTCACTCGAGTACTGCCGTTCCTGCGCCGTGGGCTGCGCCTGCACTCCACCTTTGCCGCCATTGTAGCTGACGTGGCTTGAATTGCTGTTAATGGCGCTCCTGTCCGCGTAGGTACTGTGAACGCGGCTCGAATCGACGTTGTTCACCGCCGTATTATAGGAAAAACGTGCCCCATCCCAGCGACCGCCACCGTAGCCATTGCCCCCATAACCATAGCCATAATTGACGCCGCCATAATAACCCACACTCGGTCCCCAGTAACCTTGGTAAAAGGTATAATTATTCCCGTCCCATCCCCAATAAGGTGGAGTCCAATATTCCCCAACTTGCGGAGGCTGGACCCAGGCTCCCGGCACCCAGTAATACGCATCGTTGTCATAGGCCCAATATCCCGGGGTCCAGATGTAACCGTCGTCCGGACATGCGGGCTGGGTATAGACTTGCAATGGTGGTGGCGCGATCTCTACCGATATAGACACTTGGGCAAATGCAGGGGATGCTCCCAAAGCCAGCGCTGCGATAACGGAGTATTTGGCCAGGAAGTTTCTTTGAAGGATTTTCATGTCCTCAACTAAACCATCGGAACCGCCTCGTTGCCATGGGGTGTTGACCCCACTGGTGGTCGCATCCTCGAGGACTACACTCCACTTATGAATATAATCGTATTTTTAATCGTATTGATGCTCGTGTTCGGCGGCGGTGGATTTTACCTCGGCGGATCGGTGTTGGGCGGAATTGGGTTTGGCGCAGTTTTTCTTCTCAGTCTTGTCCTGCTTCTTCAAAAGCGCTCCCAGGAGATTCGACATTTGAATCGGTTCCGCTTTATCAAGAATCTCTAAGTCCCTGCGGTAACCATGGGCCGGCGATCCTGAAATCCACAGCTTAAACTACTATGAAAAATATCATATGGCGGCATCGCCGCCGAATGGTGTTGCTAATGGAAGAGGTGGTCGTCTTCGGGACAGAAGCGCGTCTTGAATGGCATCTGCTTGGCGCGTGGGTTCGCCGGGCAGTTACGACCGGTTGCCTTGCCTGTCGGGCCAACCGGCTTGCCCAGGAAAGATGGTTATTTCTTCTTCGCTGGCGGGGTTTTCTCGTCGCCCGGATACGACTTGGTGGCGGGCCAAAGCAGTCGCCACGGTTCCCGCTTGAGCGTATCGGTTAACTGATCGGCATTTTGGATCACCTGCGGAACCTGCGAGTTGTTCAGCGTCTCCATGAACGTCTTTGCATTCTTGATCGTCAAGGCCAGATCGGAGTCCGGCCCGGTCAGGCGCTTCACGTTATCGGCCACCATTTCGGAGATTTCCGGCACTCGTTCCCCCACAAATTCGGTGTGGTTCTCCGCCAGTCCGCTCGTTGCGTCTCCGTGCACAAAATCGATCACCTCCTGGCCCATGAGACCCTGTTGGGTTAAATGCACCGTTACCGTTCGATAAACTTGCGCGTCTTTCGCCACCTCCACATCAATGGAGACTTCGTAATCGGGGTGCCCCTGCGGTCGCTTGTCCAACGGCACCGGAGATTGCAGAGCCGTTACCTTGCCGATTTCCCGGCCCGCCAGGAGTACGGGTGCGCCCGGTCGAATCCCGTCGGCGTTATCGTAGTAGATCCGATAGCTGTTGAGCGGCTTGATCAGACCCGGCATGCCGATGACCACCAGGATGGCGAGAAAAAAGCCGAGGGTGACCAACACCAGGATGCCCGTGGTGATTTCATTTTTGTGGATTTGCATAAGCTACTCCTTGGACTGTTCGTGTTCCGAATAGGACGAAAGAAATTTGCTGACGGTGGGATTCTCCGAATGTCGAAATTCCCCGGGCGTCCCTTCCAGAATGATCTTCCCGTCCTGCAGAAAAGCCATGCGTGTTGCCACGGCAAATGCGCTGTCCATCTCGTGCGTGACGACAATCGACGTGACCTTCTGCTTTTCTCGCAATTGGATGATGAGATCGTCGATGAGCTTGCTGTTGATCGGATCGAGGCCCGCCGAGGGTTCGTCGAAAAGCACCAACTCCGGTTCCAGGGCCAGGGCCCGGGCCAGTCCCACCCGTTTCTGCATGCCACCGCTCAGTTCGGACGGAAGCTTGTCCCCGGCGTCCTTGAGTCCCACCAGTTCCAGCTTCTGATCGATGATCGACTCGATCTCTCCGTCGTTTTTGCTCGAAAGCTCCCTGAGCGGCAAACCGATGTTCTCGCGGACGTTCATCGAACTGATTAACGCCGCATTTTGATAGACCATGCCGATGTGCGTGCGGACTTCGTTCAATTCTGGGCGCGATAGCTGGGTCAGGTCCTTGTCCTTGAAAAAGACGGCCCCCGCATTCGGCTTCAGCAGTCCCATCAAAATGCTCAGCAGCGTGCTCTTGCCGCCGCCGCTCAGTCCCATGATGACCAAAACTTCCTGTGCGAGGACGGTGAAGTCGACGCCATCCAGTATCGCCTTGTCCGCAAATTGCAGCTTTACGCCGCGCATCTCGACCAGTTTTTCTGTCGTCGCGCTCATGGAAAAAAAGTGACGATGAAGATGTTGCAGAACGAATCGCAGGCGATCACCGAAGTGATGGCGGTTACCACGCTCGAGGTCGTCGCCGTGCCCACTCCCACCGCGCCACCCCGCACGGTCAGGCCCTTGTAGCAAGCGATGGTTCCAATGATTGCTCCGAATAACAAACTCTTCACGATTCCGGCCGTCAAGTCCTTGACCAACAAGTTTGTCATGACCTGATCGTAAAAGTAGCTGTAGCTCAGTTGCAGAAGGAAGCTCGAGATGAAGGCCGCGCCCAAAATGCCGGAAATGACGGCGATCACGGTCAGGCACGGCGTCAGGCAAAAAATGGCCAGAATCCGGGGCGTGACCAGGTAGCGCAGGGCCCCAATTCCCATGCCCTCGATCGCGTCCACCTCGCCCCCTGCGGTCATTGCGCCCAGCTCGGCGGTGTACGCCGCTCCGATGCGCGACGCCAGCACAATGCCGGTGAAAAGCGGCCCCATTTCGCGCGTAAAGGAGACGGAGACCACCGCCGGGACCAGGGTGACGAGGCCGAAACGCTGGAGTTGATATCCGGTCAGCAAGGCCATGGTGAGTCCGACAAAGACCGAAAGAAGAATGACCATCGGGACCGACCCTACGCCCACGCGATTGCTCTGATAGAAAAACTGCTCTAGGCGAAACGGTGCGCGATGCTTCGCGATTCGCTCGGCGATTTCGGAAATCGTTTCCCTCCCCATCCACACCATGCTGCCGAGTTCTTGCAGCAGGGAGATGGTGCGTGCGCCAAGTTTTGCAATCAAGTGGCCCTCCTCACGGGAAAAGGTGACGCCATTCATCGCCAAACGTCGGGGGCCTCTTCGTGGCATTGGATTTCATGACCCAAAGTTTAAATGAACTGGCCCTGCCCGCGTCATGGGGTCTTCACCCCATGAAGGCGACCCCGTTCACGGCTCCGGTACACGCCAACAAAAAGGCCGATACGGGATCAAGACTTTGGTGTATCGTAGCGCGATGAAACGAATCGCCGTTCTTTTGGTCGAAGACCACACGGTCGTGCGCGAGGGCTTGCGCGTCTTAATCGAAGCTTTCGGCGATATCGAGATCGTCGGTGAGGCCAGGACCGGTCGGGAAGCCGTGCAAATGGCCGAGGATCTTCGCCCGGATGTCGTCGTCATGGATATCGCCATGCCCTTGCTCAACGGGCTCCAGGCCACCCGGCAGATTCTCAAGGGCTTCCCCAAGGCGAAAGTGCTTATTCTCTCCGCTCACGGCGATCCCGAGTATGTCGAGGCAGTGGTCAAGGTTGGGGCCATGGGCTACCTGCTGAAGCAGTCGTCCAGCCAGGTCGTTGCCGAGGCCATTCGTGAATTGCAGAAAGGGAGGATGTTCTTTGCCCCGGCGATTGCCAAACGCTTGAAGGAGGAATTCCGGAAATCGCCGACTGGAATCGGCCTGCGAAAGAAAACAGAACTCCAATTGTCTGTGCGCGAGGCCGAATTGCTTCAATTAATTGCCGAGGGCCTCTTGAACAAACAAATCGCCTCGGAACTTGGCATCAGCGTCAAAACGGTCGATAAGCATCGCCAGCATCTGATGGAGAAATTGAATATCCATGACATCGCCGGGCTGACTCGCTTCGCCATTGCCGCCGGATTCATAGAAAACAGTATCCAGTCGACGATTAAGCCGTGACTGCACTATTTTCGTGCGTCACAAATCTTGCGCAAAATCTCCGTGGCAGCCGCCGCTGTCACAGCTAGGGACAGCGGCGGCCACCTCGGAGATCAGGAGGGGGAAGTGCGACCGACTTTGCCGGAAGGAGGCAGCTTGTCGTCATGAGGGAGATGGGCACGATTACGCTTCTCGACCACGGGGATGGCACGGCCGGGCCACCAGAATGCCCATTTGTCCATGATGGTCATGATAGCGGGGACGAGGAGGAGGCGGATGACGGTGGCGTCGAGGAGGACGGCGAAGGAGAGGCCGACGCCGAGTTGCTGGATTTCGACGACATCGCCGAAAGCAAAGGAGAGGAAGACGGAGATCATGATGACCGCGGCGGAGGTGATGATGCCGGCGACGCGGAGGAGGCCGTCCTGGACGGCCAGTTTCATATTGTGGTTATCGAGCCAGCTTTCACGAACGGCGCTGAGAATGAAGACTTCGTAGTCCATGGAGAGGCCGAAGAGGGCGCAGAAGCAGATGACGAGGACGACGGTGTTGAGGCCGTCGGTGGGAAAGAGATGGGTGAGGCGCGAGCCCCAGCCGTCCTGGAAACAGACGACCTGAAAGCCATAGGCGGCCATGACGCAGAGGAGATTGAGGGCGATGGCCTTGAGGGCGACGAGGACGGAGCGCATGAAGAGGACGAGGAGCACGAAGGTGCTGCAGAGGGTTGCAAAGATGACAATGGGAAGATTGCCTTTAATGATGCGGTCGGCGGAGAGGGTGACGGAGGGAAGGCCGCCGACGTAGTAGTGGGTGCCCTTGGGGGCGTCCTTTTCGGCAAGAGCGAGGGTGCCGGTGATGGCGTCGAGCCAGTCGCGGGCGGGTTGCGATTGGGGATCGCTGGCGCTGAGCATGAGGATGACGCTTTGGGTGGGGTCGTTAAAACTGGTGAGGAGACCCATGCGGGTCTGCTGGGCGAGCCGTGTGCCGGAGCTGTCGGTGACGGTGAGAATTTTCAGGGTGTTGGGCAACGCGGTGAGTTTCTTGACGAGGTCGGCTTCCTGGGCGGGGCCGTCGCCGGTCATCCAGTCGGCATCGGGATGCTGGACGAGGATGATGGCGGGCATCATCCAGCCGGCACCGAGATTTTTCGAAAGGCTTTCATAGCCTTTGCGGGAATCGGCCTGGGCGGGGATGTTCTTCGCCTCGACGGAGGCGATGGTCAGGCGACGGGCGGGTATGGCCAGGACGACGAGAATGAACAACCCGATCCAGAGACAGAGCCAAGGACGAGCGACGACGAGGCGTCCCCATTTTTCACAGCAGCGTGGAGCGAGGCGAAGATTTTCGAGCGGACGAAGGAGGGAACTGCCCCACTCGAGACGAGACCCGGCAAGGAAAATCATGGCGGGCAAGAGCGTGAGGGTGGCGAAGGCGACGCTGGCGACGACGAGCATGCCGCCGACGGCAATGGAGGTGAAGAACTCGAGGGGGATAAAGAGGAGGGTGAGAAAACCGCTGATGACGAGGATGGCGGAGGCGATGACAGTCTTGCCTGCGGTCTTGCGGGTAAGGCGCAGCGCTTCCTGCGTGGTGAGGTGGTTGGCGCGCTCGCGGCGGTAGCGGGCGAGGTAGATGAGGCAGTAGTCGATGCCGACACCGAGACCAATCATGGTCACGAGATTGGGCACGAAGAAGGTGATGGGCATTTTGATCTCAGTGGCCAGGAGATCGAGGATGCCAAGGGTGCAGGTAACGCCGAGGGTGGCGACGATGACCGGAAGGGCGGCGGCAACGAGGGAACGAAAGACGAGGAGGAGGATGAGGAAGGTGGCGGGCAGAGCGATGAGTTCGCCGGTGCGGAGGGATTCGGTGGAAGCGAGGTTGAGATCGAGGAAGAGAGCGGGGCCACCGGTGACCCAAGGACGGTTTGCGCCAGGGAACGGAATCTTTGCCATGTCGGCACGCAATTTAGGTACGACTCTTTCGGCCTCGCCATAGGTGGTAGCTTTATCGGCGACAAAGGCGGCGTGCCAGTCGGGCCGGGGCCAGTTTTCAATGAGGACCTTGCCATCGGTGACATCGGTGACAGAGGAGGTATCGTCATGGAGGGCATCGAGCGCTGCTTTCCAGGCGGTATCGGCCTGGTCCTGCGGAACACCTTGGGAGTCCCAGACAACCGCGGTGGGGAAAGCGAGGGCGGTAGAGAAATTATCGACAAGGTTCAGGCGGACGGTCTCGGAGGCGGCACCCTTCATGCCGCTGAGGGTGCTTTGAATGTGATTGGCAAACTCGAGCGCCATGGGGATGAAGACGACGGCCATGATGAGCCAAAAGACGAGGCTCAGGACAGCATGGCGGCGGGAGTAGTGCCGTTTGATGGGCAAATCGACAGGCAGTGATCCCGGAGCCGTGTGCGCGACCGGTCTTTGCCCTTCAGGTGGCCGAGGTGATATTATTTTGGGGTCCAAGTTCCGTCTTCTTTCTGTACCCATTCTCCCGGGAATGCACGATCCTGCCACAACTGAGCATAGTCCTTTTCAACCAATTCGAGCGGCTTATTTTGCGTCTGAGCATTGGTCAGGTAAAGGTAGGAGCGATCGGAGTTTTCATCCGAGACGATTTTGTTGGCATAAGCCAGGTAAGTGGGGTCTTTAGGCGGGTTCCGGAGGTCAAGGTAGCCGTCGCGGTCTTCGCCGATGACGCGATCGTTTTTGAGCTGCTGAATTTCTCCGGACCGTTCACGGCGGTTGGCGGCAACTTGCAGGCTGGATTGTTCGTCCTTGGCCTTGGTCGGAGCCGTTTTCTGGTAGACATCGAGGCGGACATCGACGCTGACTTTGACCGGCTCCGGCGTGGCGAGATTGACGGTGGGAGCACAGCCATCGAGGAAAAGAGAGGCGAGAAGGAAGCCCGCGAGTGGCAAAAGACTTGTCCGGGAAAGGGAAGAGGACGGGTAAAAATTCACGAGGAGGCCATGTCGTTGGCGAAGTCGAGATGGGCCACTAATTGTTACCGATTGTCGGAGTCCTTGGCAACCTTTGAACTGGTGTAGGGGTGCCAATACATGCCGAATCGCCGCTGACCATTAGGGCTATCTAACATCAGAATGCCCGAGCCGCCCTCCGGTTGATAGTCGAGTTGCAACCGACCGCTGAGGTAGGGATAGGTCTGGAAGGCGTTGAGGGCTATTTTCGCGAGGTCTTTTTTCACGGCTGTGAGATCGACCGGGAGACGGTCGAGGAGATCGTTCATGGATTTGATTTCGACGACACCCGGATGGGGGAGAGCGAGAAGACCGTGGCAGTCGAGAATCTCGGTGGTCTTGCCTTTGACGAAGACATTGCCGTCGAGTTCACCGGTGATATCGACGTATTTGCCGACGATCTTTTCCGCGATCGGCTGGCAGTTGATTTTGTTGGCGAAGAAGTCGGCGTTCCAAGTGAAGCCCTTGGTATAGTAGAATTCGAAATTACCGGTCAATTCTCCGCCTTCGCAATTTCCGTTCATTTTCCCGTAAACGCCGTTGGGGTCGAAGGTGAGCGTGGTGTTGACATCCTTGACGGGGATGTCGTTCCAGGAAATTTCGTCGATTTTGAGGGTGTTGACGACGTTGTTGGCGGAGGCGTCGGTGGGAGGGAGGCTGAAGTCGAGTCGACCGGTCAAACCGACAAGGCGGATTTTGTAGTCGGGATAGTCCTGGTCGAGGCGTCGGATGGCGATGGAGCTTTTGGCGCTGATCTTGTTGAGTTGATCGAGGCGGATGTCATCGACGGTGGTGTCGAAAAAGAAGGGAAAATGGACAACAGGCTGACCAAAGGCGTTCACAGCGAGGCGACCGTAGTCGACTTTGAAGCGACCGACGGTCCAGGGGGCAGTGGGACCGGTGGCGGGCAGGGTGTTATGTTCCTTTTCGAACTGGCTGGTAAACCAGAATAAATCCTCACCGAGGAACATGGTGGGACGGACAAGTTCGACCTCGCGGATGCGATGATGCCAGATTTCGGCGTAGGTGAAGCGAACGCGGATGAGGGGGAAGCTGAAAACGGGCGAGACCGGATCGACGGGGGAAACGATGTTGACGTTCCCGATCTCGGCGGTCTGTTCCTCCGTCATTTCGGGGCTGGAGTCGGGCTGGCCGAGCTTGAGGGCGTGGAGGACGATGGGCTGTCGGACGCCGAGGCGCAGGGGGATGGGAGTATCGACGGCGACGGTCTCGAGCATGGCGGTACCGCGACTGATTTCGAGGCGACCGATAGTCCAATCGAGGTTCTGGTTGCCGGAGGAGCCGAACTTTTCCATCGCGGCGTACAGGGGCTTGGTGAAGAGCTGACCACCGATGATCTGGACCTTGGCGACGTGGTGACGAAGGAGTCCGACGGGGCTGGCGACAAGGATAATTTTCTCGGCGTAGAAAAAGTCGCCGAGTTTGAGATCGTCGATGACGAGGGTGCGGCGGTTTTCCCAGGAGATGTCGCCGGTGCTGGAGGGAAAAGGTAATTGGGCGAGGAGTTCGTGGACGAAGCGTTCGGGATGCTGGCGGAGGGTGTAGAGGAGTCCGCAAATCCACATCATCAGGACGAGGGCGATGCTGCCAAGGTAAACCGAGGCGCGCTGCCAGCGACGGCGGACGATCGCCTGCTCCGGAGGGGCAGGAGGACTGGCATCGGAAGGCGGCGTCGGGTCGTTCATTTGGTCTTGAAGAGGGCGAGGGCCTTGAGGCGCTGGACGGCATGATCGACGATCGGAGCCGGATAGGCGAGCGTATCCGCTTCGGGAACATAAGAGCGGATGTAACGACCCTCAGGATCGAATTTCAGGGCCTGGGAGGTGGGATTGAAAATGCGGAAGTAGGGCTGGGCGTCGGTGCCGGTGCCAGCGCTCCATTGCCAGCCACCGTTGTTGGAGGCGAGATCGGCATCGATTAACTTGCGCATGAAGTACCGTTCGCCCCATTGCCAGGAGACGAGGAGGTCCTTGGTAAGAAACGTGGCGACGATCATGCGGACGCGGTTATGCATCCAGCCGGTGGTGTTGAGTTGTCTCATGCCGGCATCGACAATGGGATAACCGGTACGGCCCTCGCACCAGGCGGCAAAGCGCCTATCGTCGTTTTCCCACTTGAGGTCGTTGTATTGGGGCTTGAAACAGGAGTCGGCCACCTGCGGAAAATGCCAGAGGATGTGGCGATAAAATTCACGCCAGATCAGCTCGTTGACGAAGGTTTCGATTTCTTTTCGGGCGGGGAGATTTTGCCGAGCGACAGCCTCGACCGAAGCGAGAACGGTGCGGGGCGAAAGGGTGCCGAGGCGCAAATGGGGGGAAAATCGCGAGGTGGAATCCTCCGCCGGGAAGTTCCGGCGGCTGGCATAGCGGAGCGCGGCCCCGAAGGCAAATTGACGGAGGCGGTCGCGAGCGGCTTTTTCTCCGGCGGGAGGCAGGGTGAGTTCGGTCGAAAATCCGAGTGCCTCGAGCGTTGGGAGAGGCAGGCTTTTCGGCTCTTTCAAGCCGGAGGGACGCCGGAACTTGACGACGGGAAGAACCGGGGGCTTGGGCAAGAGTTTCCAGGCGCGGCTGAAAGGGGTGAAGACGAGGTAGGGTTTGCCATCGGCTTTAACGATTTCCTCCGGTTCATGCACGACTCCGTCCTTGGCACTGTGAACTTCGACGCCAAGAGACCGGGCAAGTTTTTCCACGGTGGCATCCCGTTTTCGGGCATAAGGCTCGTAATCGCGGTTATAATAGAGGGCGGTTGCGTCGGTTTCCCGTAACACCTTCGACATCTCGGTCTCGATGTCGCCATACCGGAAGATGAGCCTGCCTCCGGCGGCCTCGATGTTTTTTTCAAGCGAGGCGAGGCACTCGAGCATGAAGGCGACAATGGGTGCCCCGGTCTCGGGAGCCGTCAGGACGACGGGGTCAAAGATGAAGACGGGAATCACCGCATCGGCTTGGGCAACTGCGAGCGAGAGGGCGGTGTTGTCACTGAGGCGCAAGTCGCAGCGAAACCAGTGGAGCGCGACTTTCATGGTCGTTCCAACTTACACGCTATCGCAGACTTGCCGGGAAGAAGTAGCCAACTTTCCGCCGTTGCCCTTGAAAAAGAGTCAATCGGGCGGAAAAATCGACGATCTTAGGAATGCCGTTTAAACAAAAACGGATTCGCTTTCGACCTTCGCTTCCGGGGGACGAATCCGGTGGCGGGGCTTGGCCACGACGGGATTGTCGGCCTGACGGCGACGGACGAGGATGGCCGCATGGGCCAAAGGACTCATCTCTTCGGTCAGGGGGACAGGCGCGAACGTGAATATGGGGGATATAGTCATAATTTCGTAACTTAGGATTTCCAATGTCTAACAACTCTGACCGAAAAGTGCCATAGTTTACCAAAGAGTCAAGTATTACGTTTCTGCAATTTTTATTATTAGCCTAACGCAATCGGTGTAGCACGAACCTAATTACGTTCCGACAACTTTCATAGGAAAGCCTTAGCTTGTGTCACATCGAAATTACCAAGGGGAAAGAAAGTCCCGCTCCGCAGTTCTGCCGCCTACCATTTGAAGCGTGAAAAATGCTTGCTCGCACACGGTTTCTCAGTGCAAACGAAGCAGGCTAAATTTTTAATCCGAGCAGTCAGGCGGTTCATGGATGAGGGCTTACCTTTCAAGATTCAAGAAAAAGTTTCGATGAGAAACGGAAACAAAAGAGAACGGTCGGGGCTATCGGGATTAGCCGGGGGAGATGGCTTGAATCTGAAGTTCTTGAGAACGGCGCGGAGAGAAGGCAAAAGAGGAAGCGCGTAAAGGAAGACAAAAAACGACCTTGCCGAACTTTAACAAGGCATTTCGAGAAAATTATGTTAGGCTGAGTTTTACATAGGAATTTACATCATGACCGTTCTTGTCGCAGATGACCACGACGTTAACCGGAAACTACTTCGCTCGATCCTTCAAGGGGAAGGATACGACGTGCTGGAGGCGGCAAACGGCATCGACGCGCTAAATTTGCTGGAAAGCGCCACCAGCCCCATGGTGGGTCTCGTCGATTGGGAAATGCCGCAGATGGAAGGCATCGAAGTCTGCCGTCAGGCCCGCGCGATACCGGGGCTGCATCCAATCTTCCTGATCCTCGTCACGGTGCGGGACAGCAAGCAGGATGTGGTGGCGGGATTGCTGGCCGGAGCCAACGATTATATCACGAAACCGTTCGACAAGACCGAACTGATGGCGCGGGTCAAGGTCGGCACGCAGATGGTCGAGTTGCAACAAACGCTGACCGAGCGCGTGGAGGAACTCAAGGTGGCCTTGCACAACGTGAAGCAACTCAGCGGACTGCTCCCGATTTGCAGCTACTGCAAAAAAATCCGCGACGACCAGAATTATTGGCAGCAGGTGGAGTCGTATGTGGGCAAGCATTCCGAGGCGCAATTCAGCCATTCGATCTGTCCGGTCTGCTACGAGGAACACATCAAACCGCAGATGATCCAACTTGGGATCGATCCGCTCGAAAATCAGCCATGATTTCGAATAGACTCGCGGTGGTTTAGTCGCTAGGGTTGCCCATGCCGCCGAGCAGCGCCGTTC
Organism: Bacteroidota bacterium; assembly: GCA_903970335.1. Lineage (GTDB taxonomy): Bacteria > Verrucomicrobiota > Verrucomicrobiia > Methylacidiphilales > UBA1321 > JABDGH01. Next base: position 15,963 of record CAJCII010000180.1, read on the forward strand.
CGAACCATCACCCCTGGCCGAAAATCGCCCAGTTGCCACTCTTCAAGCAGGTTGTCGGTTTTCTCTGGCTGTCGCTTTATGTCGTAACGCTCCTTTCGCTCTGGTCGTACGATCCGGCGGACGTCACGTCCAACGTCTTTCCGGCCAATCCGGTGCCGACGAATTTCATCGGCTATCTGGGGGCGGGGCTGGCCTGCGATCTCTACTATTGCTTCGGCTTTGGGGCCTACTTTTTCCCGCTGCTTTTCTTCTGGTGCTGCGTGGTCAATTTTCTTGCCCTGGAGATCAACTGGCGATGGAAGCCGCTGCTGATGATTCCGTTTCTGGTCAGCGGCTGTGCGCTGCTCGACCTGCAGCACCTCGGCGGCTGGCACTTGATCCTGCGCCTGGCGAATATCGACACCCCCGGCGGCATCGTCGGCGGCTACATCATCTATCTGACGGTTCCCTACGCGCTCGGCAGCGTGGGGGCGAGCGTGCTGTTCGCCACGATCTTCGGCATCTCGTCCATCTATCTGTTCGACATCAATCCGGTCGGCACGGTGCTGAACGCCTTTTCCTGGTACCGGGAGTGGAAAATTCGACAGGAGGAAGAACGGCTGGCCCGCGCCCCGCTGAAGGAACAACTTACGGCGCGACAATTGCGCATCCAGAAAGAAATGGAAGAACTGCAACGGAAAGCCGCTCAGGAGCCGGTGGCGGAGATCGCTACGATCGATCCCATCCCACCCGCCCAGCCTGCGCGAATCACGATCCGTCGGCCCGACGACGAACCGGAGGAAGAGGAAGAAGCGGAGCCGGAGCCGACGCCGCCGGTCGAAGTCGCGCCAATTCCGAAGGCTTCGGCCAAGCCAGCCCCGGCACCGGTGCGCGCCCCGTTGGCCAGACCCAGCCCAGCACTGATTCCTTCATCCAATGCCATTCTGCCGGACTACATGCTCCCCTCGCTGCAACTGCTGAGCGCTCCAGCCGGGAAGGCCCGCGATGCCGGATTGAGCGAAGACCATCTTCGCAAGAACCTCGAACTGATCATCGAAACCCTAAAGCGCTTCGGGGTCAAAGCCGAAGGGCGGGAAATCACCCCCGGCTCGACCATCACCCGGTATGAGGTCTATCCGGGTGAAGGCGTCCGCGTGGACAAGATCAGCAGTTTGAGCCGGGACCTCTCCCGCGTGCTGCGCGCCGAACGGATCAACATCCTCGCGCCGATTCCCGGCAAGGACACGGTCGGCATCGAGGTCCCTAACTCGAACAAAGTGGCCGTCTTCCTGCGCGAGTTGCTGGAGAGCCGGGACTGGAACAACACTAACGCCAAAATTCCGATCGCGCTGGGGAAGGATGTCTACGGCAAGACCCTGGTGGCGGACCTCGCGGCCATGCCGCATCTGCTGATTGGCGGAACGACCGGATCGGGCAAATCGGTCTGCATCAACTGCATCCTGATGAGTTTTCTTTACCGGTTCACGCCCGACGAGTTGCGGCTGATCCTGATCGATCCGAAACAGGTGGAAATGCAGGTCTACAACGCGATTCCGCATCTGGTCGTGCCGGTCGTCACCGATCCGAAGAAGGTCATGCTCGCACTGCGCTGGGTGATCAACGAGATGGAAAAGCGGTACCAGATTTTGGCCAAGGTCGGGGTTCGGAACATCGCCAGTTTTAATTCCCGCACGCGGGAAGCGCCCGCCCCTCCGGTCGAATCGCCGCAACTCGAATTTCTCCATGTCGAGATCGACGACGAAACGGACGAAGAGGCCGACGAGGATGCGGACGAGCCGAAGCTGCCCATCCGGGTACCGCGGGACACCGACCTGGTGATCCCGGACAAATTGCCATATATCGTTGTCATCGTCGACGAGTTGGCCGATTTAATGCAAACCGCGCCCGCCGATATCGAGAGTGCCGTCGCGCGGCTGACGGCAAAGGCACGGGCCGCCGGCATCCACCTGATTGTTGCAACGCAAACCCCCCGCCGCGAAGTCGTTACCGGCGTGATCAAGACAAATATCCCGGCGCGCATCGCGTTCCAGGTGCCAAGCGGACTCGACTCGCGGGTAATCCTGGACGAAAACGGGGCGGAGAACCTGCTCGGCAAAGGCGATCTGATGTACCGACCGCCCGGCGTGGGACGGCTGACGCGGGGACAGGGTGCGTTTGTCTCCGACGAGGAAGTGCAGGCCGTGGTGAAGTTTGCCGGAGACCAGGCCGAGGCGAACTTTGTGACCGAAATTCACAACAAGCTGTCTGGCCGCGCACCGGCAGACATGCAGGTCAGCGAAGAGGACAAGCAACTGATCATCGAGTGCTTCGAGGTCATCCGTCAGGAGAAGCGGGCCAGCACGTCGAGTCTCCAACGGCGGTTGCGACTGGGTTACAATCGCGCCGCTTACGTCATCGATTATTTGGAGAAAGTCGGGGTCCTCGCGCCCGGGGATGGGGCCAAGCCGCGCGAAATCCTGGTCGATCTGGAGACCTACGAGATCAATTTCTAGCAAAGTGGGGACGGAAAAGCTGCCTCTCTCGTGCGGCATCCCCTTAAGCACAAGCCGTATATGTCCATTAATTCGTTGCGATGGGTATGGGCGTTTTTCTTTTGCTTTACCTGCCCCGTAAATGCCCTCGACGATTCTAATTGGGACCCTTTAGTAACAATTACCTTTCCCCTCGATACCAAAAGCGAATCCGACTTTGGCCATGTCGTTGTGGAATACGTGCTGTATCCGTCAGGTTATTGTACGAACGAAATAAATGTCTTTGGAGGTGATGGGAAGCTCAATAGCTCAGATTCCGCTTGGCTGAGTCAATCTCACGTGGACGCTGTGCTAAAATTGGTCTCCAAGATTAGCTCCTCAACGGCAAAGCCTAAATCTTCCGTTAATGCCATTCTCCTGAGAGGCACAGTTACAGGCAACAAATTGATCTCAAGGGACTATCGCGCCAATATTACCGATGTTCGTTCGCTGCTGCGATTATTGGGCGGAGTAAGAGGCGACTTGGAAGAGCACTTTAAAGGGTAACGCGATGTTTCCAGAAAAGTGAAACGATCATTGGCGATGCCGAACGGCTGCGGTCTCTCTTGAATCCTATCGCGTTAACCTTTATGGTGACCCCTTGCGATGAAATCAGTCGGAAAACAACTTCAGGAAGCGCGTCTGGCCAAGAACTGGACGCCCGAACTTGCCGCGCGCGAGACCAAGATCAAGATCGATCGTTTACGCGATCTGGAGGCGGACGACTATACCCATTTCTCCAGCCCAACCTACGCCCGGGGGTTCGTCCGCACCTATGCCCGGTCCCTGGGCCTGGACGAGTATAAAATCCTGCGTCAACTCGACAACAAGCTGCCCGACGACGACACCTCCACCATCGTCACCGATTCGGGCATTCCCTATATCCCGGAAACCTCCCTCCCCCCACGGGCGGCGCACAAGGACTACACCGCGCTTTACGTCGTGCTCACGCTGGCGATGGGCATTCTCTTTATCAGCGCCTTTGTCATCTTCGAGGCCTACCGGGTCGGGGAACTGCCCCATTTGTTCGCAAACTCCGCGTCCAGCGACGCGGCAACCAACGCGAGCGAGACCAATGCCGCTCCGACGACCGAGTCGGAGGCCCCGCCGCAGGCCATTCCCGTCGATCAGGACGACACGAATCACGCCCCGAAGGCCGAGGCGGTCGATCCGGCGTCCCTCGCCGCCGAGGTGCCGGTGACTCCCGGAGCCAATTCCGCCCCCTCCACCGCTTCCCCGACCGAGGCGTCAAACGACACCTCCGTCCACGCGGTCAAAGCCCTGCCCGTCGATCCCTCCGACTTGACGAATACCGTGCCGATCGCTCCCGTGGCCACAGCGGACAACTCCGCCGCTCCGACGACGACTTCCGTCACAAGCGGAACATCGCCGGATGGCAACACGCCCCGCGCCCTGCCGGTCGATCCCAGCGAATTGGCGGCCACGGCTCCGGTGGCGCCGGTCGCAGCGACGAACGCCGCCCCACAAAGTTCCCCGGCACCGACGCCCCCCCCACCCGTGGCCAGCTTATCGGCCCGTGGGTCCAACGCGAGTCCGGTGGCCATGCCTTCCGCCCCGATCGCCCCTGCGGTTTCCGCGCCGGATCCACCGATCGCGCCTCC
>CAJCII010000181.1 GCA_903970335.1 Bacteroidota bacterium
GGGCGTGGCCGGCGGCTTCCCGCCGTCGCCAAGGGCCAGCGAGGAAATCGCGCGGTCGGCCTTGTCGCGCCAGTCGGCGGGCGGGTTCGGGCCCGTGACGGCGAAGATGAGGTCCTGCGTCAAAAGCCGCGAACCCTGGTAGGCGGTGACATCCTTCAGCGTGATCGACTCGATGCTTTCCGTCGTCCCGAAATTCTTCCCGCCATAGGGATGTCCCGGATACAGCGCCGCTCTCACCAAGTCTCGCGCCTGCGCCATCGGGTAATCCTGCTCCGCCTGCAGCAGGGAAAGTTGCTTCCGCTTCTCCGTCTGCAACTCCACTTCTGTCGGTGCCGATTCGGTCAGCATTTCCAAAAACAGCTCGAGCCCCGCCTTCCAGTCCGGACTCAGTAATTCGAGCGAAAGCGTGGCGCTGTTGTTCCCCGCATCCGAGTGCAGCGAACCGCCCAGTTGTTCCACCTCGGACGCCAACTGCTCCGCGTTGCGAAGCCGCGTTCCCTTCACCAACAAATTCGCCGCCAGTCGGCTCAGCCCCGCCTTCCCCTCCGGCTCGGTCGTCAGTCCGCCCGGCAGCACCGCGCGCAGCGAAAGCAAGGGCAGGGTGTGCTGCGGCATGTACACGCATCGCTGGCCGTTCGTGGCCAGGGCCACCGGTTGCGGTACGTTCCGGGCGGGTGCCTCCGGCGATGGCGTCGGGGGGATCGCCGTCGAACTCTTCGGTACCAGTGAAATCAGGCTCTCCCGTTCCGTCTGAAAATAGCGCCGCGCCACGATATGGATTTCTTCCGCCGTGACCGCCTGCACCCGCTCGTGGTACCGCGCGCTCAAATGCGGATCGTTTTGGTAAATCCACCCGCGCCCCAGCGAGGCCGCTTTGCCCGACATCGTCTTTTGCCCGTGAATCTGGTGCAGCAAACTCAGTCGCTTCGCCCGGTCCACTTCCCGCTCCAGCGGCGCTTCCTGCCGCAACTGCTGGATCTGGCGGTTGATCTCCGCCACCAGCACCGCTTCCTTGTCCGGCGCGCAGCGGGCCTCGATCCCCCACAGCCCATGGTCCGCCGGTGCGTAGGCGAACGCATCGATCTGTTCCGCCAGCCCGAGCTTCTCCACACATATCTGGTTCAGCCGCGAACTCCGCCCGCCTCCGGCCAGGGTCGCCAGCACATCCAGTGCGGGCGTATCGGCGTGATCGAACGCGCCGATCGGCCATACCAGCGCCACCCGGCTCAGTTGTGTCGAAAATTCCTTCCGCAGTTCCCGCCGCTGGTGCTGCCTTGGTTCGTGGGGTAGAAAGATATCCGCCATCCGCCGACGCGGATATTTTTCGAATAACTCCGTCGCTCGCGCGAAAATTGTCTCGGGCCGCACCGCACCGCAAACGATCAGCGTCAGGTTTTGCGGGGTGTACCGTTCGCGGTAATAGGCCACCACGTCGTCCCGCGTCAACTGGTTGAACAAATCGAGGTAGCCGATCACGGGATGCCGGTACGGGTGCCGCGTGAAAGCGGTCTGGAAAATCAGCTTGCCCAACTCCGAATCCGGGTTGTCCCGCCCCATCGCGAATTCCCGCCGGATGACCTCCATCTCCTTGTCGTATTCCTCTGCGGGTAGGGTCGAGTTGAAGACCGAGTCCCCCAAAATCTCCAGCGCCGCCAGCGCGTTATCCGATGGCAGGTCCACATGATAGACCGTCCGGTCGAACGACGTGTACGCGTTGAGATGTCCCCCCAGGTCCTGGATTTGTTGCGCCATCTGGCTGTTCCCCCGCGTCGGCGTCCCCTTGAACATCAGATGCTCCAGCAAATGCGAAAGTCCCGCCCCCAACCACGGCGTTTCGTGGATGCTCCCCGTTGCGCACCAAAACTGGATCGAAACCACCGGTGCCGTAAAGTCCGGCTGCACCAACACGTTCAGCCCGTTCGTCAGTTGCTGCACCGCGACCGTTGGCTTCCGCAGCAACGGCTGTTCGACCGGTGCCTTCGCTTGAAGGCTGGCGCTGGGTTCGGACGACATGGTCTAGAGGGAACCGGCTTTGTTCTTCTTCGTCCCGGTGGACGTGCGCTTCTTCGTCTTGGCGGCGACGGGTTTGCGCGTCGTCGCTGTCGTGTTCCGGGGCACAAAGGGCTTCACAAACGCATCGTCGAAAGTGAACACATTCTTGAAGTCGTTCGGTGAGTCCGTCTCGTTCTTGCCCAGCACGCTCGCGTTCACCAGGTTGAAAACAATCTGCCCGAAGTCGTCCGTGGTCTTGATTCCCCACTCGTTCAGCACCGCCTTGCTCATCGGCCCGTACTCCTTCAACGCATAGTCCCGCAGCCCGTGCAGCAACTCTTGCCCCGACACATGCCGGTGCGCGTGCTGGCCGCCCCGCTTCAGTCCCTTCAGCGTGTGGTTCAGCCCTTCTTGGACGAAATGGTACGCATCGGCAGTATACCGGAGGTCCCTCTCGCAGATTTCTTCCACCACTTTAGCGAAATTTAGTTTGGCCATGTTCTCGAATTACACCTTACGCTCGGGAGAGGGCGTGGCCTTCGGCCATTCCGTTCTCAACTTATGCACGATGCCACCGACGATCAGAAGCGCAAGTACAAAGGCGAGTAACGTCTGCTCCTTCCGCGTCAGGATCGGTCTCCGCCCGGGACTCTCTTTTTCCGCCATGGTCCCGATTTTTGCCCGAATCCGTAAAATACGAAAGCCCGGATTTAATCAAGCTAGCCGTCGTACCTGGGGAGGGTCAGCCTCCGGCCTGACCCCATTCTCCGTCGGTAGCCGTCGCACTCCGTGCGACGGAACCCGAGCGCCGCGAGCCTTCCCATCTCCAAAAAAAGAACCGTCATCTTTAGCGAAATCGAAAGATCAGTTCAGCCTGTCTTTTGTTTTCCATGCCCTCCATCCGACCTATCCGTCCCATGAGACCCATCACCCGTCACCGTCTAAGATTGACGCTCCCTCCCTTTTGCCTGACCATCCCCAACTCATGGACGAACGCTCGAATAACGGCTCCGCCGACTTCTTCGCCCCACTCCTCCTCGAAGGCTCGGACCGGCGGAAAAAACTCGTCCAGGCTTACTACGAGCAGCATCACCAGCACCGCGTCATCGAGGATTTCAAGGACGAAAAAAAAGTCCGCTTCTTTCAAAAGAAACTCGCCAAACTCGGCGCGAAACCCTCCGCCCTCGCCGTCGATCTCGGTTGCCGCGGCGGCGTCCTCACCAGCCGTCTCCTCGACTACGGCAAATGGTGCGGCGTCGATCTCGACCGCGACGCCATCGACCACGCCAATCGCCTCGGCATCCCCTGCCGTGAAATGGACATCTCCTCCGCCATCGATTTCCGCGACGCTACCTTCTCCGTGGTCGTCATGACCGAGGTCATGGAACACCTGCCCCACCCTCCCATCACCGTCCGGGAAATCCACCGCATCCTCCGCAAGCCCGACGGCATTTTTCTTGGCAGCGTCCCCCTCGATTACCACCTCCATCGCCGCTGGAGCGTCATGCGCGGTCGCCGCCTGGAAGGCGATCCCACCCACATCCACCACTTCTCCTTCACCGAACTCGACAACCTCCTCCGCCATTACTTCGGCCAGGTCGAGTACCTTCCCCTGCGCGGAACCTTGGCCAAAAAGCCCTGGCTGGATACCATCTTCGGGGGCCGGTATCGCCGACAACTCCTCCAAGGCTGGGTCCGCGACATCGCCTGGGTCGCTTGGGAACCCAAGCCTCAGGCCCCACCCTGGGAAATCCGCATCCACCACTAGACTACTTCAGCGGATACGCGATCCGCCCGCTGTGTGCGCAGACCCGGTA
>CAJCII010000182.1 GCA_903970335.1 Bacteroidota bacterium
TTAGCGCCACATGGCGGAGACGACCGTCGGCACGATAGCGGGGCGCGTCGAGACTGGGCAGGGGTACGACGGCGAAGTGGCCGCCGGACGAAGGCGAATCGGTACCTGCGGCCTGGTGGCCATAAATGTAACGGGCCAACATCCCGGCTAAATATCCCCATGCCCGTGCTTCAAGGTTTCGACGATGGCGGCGGCGTAGGGCTACTCTGCGGCGGATTTGTCCCGGGGTCGGATGCATCGGGCTGCTCGGTTAATTGCTCCTCAACCGACGACACTTGGGAAAAAGCAGGTTTCGCGGAGCCGGCGGTCCAAGCCTTGCGGGTGCTACCCTTCCGATAGTACGACGACGAATAGCTCGACATCTTGCGGTCACGCACGGAGTACTTACCTGATTCGAGGCGGACCAGCAAATCCCGTAACAGGCGGATTCCATCGGCCGCCTTTTCGTCGAGCTTGTAACGCTTGAGCGCGGCCAAAGCCTGCTGCAGCTTGGTCTTGGCATCATTGATCTTGTCGGAGTCGATATCCTTGGTCGCCTCGTCCACGGCTTTACCGGCCTTTTGGACGGCCACCCAAGCCACTACTTCTTCGTTAAGCCGAACGTCCTGAACGTCCTGGGTTCCGAGGACCCTGATGACTTGTTCGTGCTGGCACGACTTGATCTCCTTTTTCCCGATCTCGTCCCAGAGAATTTCCAGCTGCAGCAATTTTTCACCCTCAAGGGACGCGACAGGCTGGCCGTTGAATAATGGCAACGGAAGCACTTCCATGAGGAGCACCATGATGCGGTCCTCGTCACTGACCAAGTCACCGATGGAAAATTCGATGCGCTTGTCGGGCAGGCTGGTATACGAATAGTCGCTCAACTGGCCCCAGCGTTCGCAGAAATCGAGCGTCTTGACCCTCATCCGGACGTTCTGTGCAGTGATTTGTTGCAGTCCCTGTAACTCCTCCTTGAAAATCACCGGGAGCTTTTCGGGGGAATCGGCGTCGTGGAAATCGCCCCCTGAGACCTTCGCCAACTGGCGGAGGATATCCTCTGAATAATTGTCGCCAAAACCCAGGGTGCTGGTGCGGACGGTGTCCTTTTCCAGGCCCGAGGCCACGATTCGCCCAACCTGGACCGGATCGACGATGCCAGCGTTAAGATGCCCGTCGGTCAGGAGGAGCAGACGACGCTGGGTGCCGGAGGGAGCTTTTTTCAATTCATCGCGCCCTAGCATCCACCCGCCAGTCAGGTTGGTACTGCCACGATCCTGAATTTGGCGAATCACCTGAATGACCGCGTCTTTACTTTTCACCTGTTGGAGAGGCACCACCACTTGGGCCTCATCGTCGAAGATGACCAAGCTGAAGTAATCCTCCTTACGCAGGTTTTTCACGACTAACTCGCACGCCTTGCGGGCATGTTCGAGAGGCTTTCCCGCCATCGACCCACTCCGGTCGAGGACGACACAGAAGGCGAGTGGGTTCTGGCGCTGATGCTCGATCCGATCGGCGGTCAATTTGATTACCACGTGCACGGGCTGGGCCTGGTTACGTAAAATGGTCTGATAGTCGAGTTGGCAATCTATCTTCATAGGGGGTCCTGGTTGGGTGTTGCGCATCATTGTAATCAGGCGCAGGGACATTGGCGGTCTCTGGCAGAATTATTTTTCCAAGGACAGCGATTGCCTTCGGCATGCTGCGAGGCTCTTTCGTGAATGGAATGACCTACTGAAAGGATGTTAAAGGCCGTTGCCGGTAGCGCTTTTGACCTTAACAGGCCCGAACGGGAACGAGGGAAATATTCGAGGAGGCGAGCGATTTATTACAGATGTATTATTTTCCTTGCGAGGCGGAGCGGGAAGGCCGAAATTAGGGGCATGGCCCTGCGCGCGCTGATGGTCGATTTTAATTCGTTCTTCGCCTCGGTGGAGCAGCAGGAGGACTCGGCGTTGCGGGGGCGTCCGGTGGCGGTAGTTCCGGTGATGACGGACAGCACGTGCTGCATTGCGGCGAGCTACGAGGCGAAGCAGTTCGGCATCAAGACGGGGACGCGGGTGGGGGACGCGCGCAAGAATTGTCCGGGCCTGGTGCTGCTGGAGGCGAGGCCGGAGGTTTATGTATCGTACCATCACCGGTTGATCGCGGCGGTGGATGCGTGCCTGCCGGTGACGCAGGTGCTTTCGATCGACGAGATGGTTTGTGCCTTGCGGGGGAAGTGGCAGGAGCGGGAGACGGCGGTGCGGATGGCGCGCACGATCAAGGAACGAATCGCAGCGACGGTGGGGGTGTGCCTGCGGAGCTCGATCGGGATTGCGCCGAATGCGTTCCTGGCGAAGACGGCCTCGGACATGCAGAAGCCGGACGGGCTGGTGGCGATCGACGAGGGGGACTTGCCGGAGTGCCTGTTCCGGCTGGCGTTGCGGGATTTTTGCGGAATCGGGGCGTCGCGGGAGGCGCGGTTGCGGGCCTGCGGGATTACGACGGTGGAGGAGCTGTGCCGGGCGCGGAAGGAGGTGTTGCGGCGGGCCTGGAACGGGATCGAGGGGGACCGGATGTTCGCCTTGCTGCGGGGCGAGGAGGTCGAGCGACCGCCCTCGCAACGGTGCACGGTGGGGCAT
>CAJCII010000183.1 GCA_903970335.1 Bacteroidota bacterium
GAACTCGTAGGCGGGCAACGCGCCGTTCGGGTGCATGTACCATTCCCGCAAGAGCAACTCCAACTGGCCCTTGGCCAACGCCGAATCGGTCCGGGCGATTTCCACGGTGTGGAACGCCAGGTCCCAGGCTGCGTACCAGGGATATTCCCACTTGTCCGGCATGGAGATTACGTCCCGGTTGAAAATATGGGGCCAGTCCCAGTTGCGCCCAAAGTGCTGCCGCTGCGGGTCCGGCGCGGGCTGGGTCGGATCGCCCTTCAGCCAGCGCAAGACCTCGTAATGATAAAATTCCTTCGACCAGTAGAGCCCCGCCTGGGCCTGCCGCATGACGCGGAATTCCTCGCTTTCCGGCGGGTAGGGAAGATGGTTCCGGTAAAACAAATCGGCCTCGGCCCGCCGCTGCTCGATGAGTCGCGCAAAAGCGTCGCCGAAGGCCTGGTCGAGCGGAAGCGCCTGCGCCCGTTCCACCAGCCGCAGACAAACGGACCACGCTTTGCCGGGCGCAATTTCCGCCTCGTAGTGGGGGGCGAACTTGGTGCCGTACTCGGCCGGATTCACCGTGCCCTCGCGTCCGTGGACGACCGCCTCGTGGAAGGCATCCTTGACGAACGGCCCCGGGTTTGCCGCTCCGAAAAGCCGCTGAAGATTCGTCTCGTTTTCCGTGAAAAGCGCTTCCCGGAAATCGTTCCGGTTCGCCGGATCGAGCTGGAAGAGAAACGTCCCGAGCGTGGCATGGTCCGCCACGATCTGCCGGTCCGCGCCAAAACGGATTTCCGGTCGCACCGGCGTGTCCTCCGTCACCCGGCCCCAGGACCAGGTATTGCGGAACCAGAGGGTCGGCAAGAGGTGCAAGCGCGCCGGGTCGGGGCCGCGATTCGTCGCGGTAATGCGGATCAGGATGTCGTCCGGCCCCGCCTTGGCGTATTCGATCTCCACGTCGAAATAGCGGTTCTCGGCAAAGGCCTCCGTGTCGGTGATTTCGTATTCGGGCTCGAGCTTCGAGCGGTTCCGGTTGGCCTCGATCAGTTCCAGGTAGGGATAGGCCCGTTGCGGGTATTTATAGAGGGCGCGTTGATAGGAGTGCGTGGGCAGCGCATCAAGGTAAAAATAGGCCTCCTTCACGTCCTCGCCATGGTTGCCCTCTTGGTTCGTCAGGCCGAAAAACCGCTCCTTCAGGATCGGATCGACGCCGTTCCACAAGGTGGGCGCAAAGCATAACCGGCCCTGGCGGTCGGTAAAGCCGAGCAGACCGTCCTCCCCCCAGCGATAGGCGCGGCTTCGCGCATGATCGTGGGGGAAATAATTCCAGCAATCACCGTTCGCCGAGTAGTCCTCCCGCACCGTGCCCCATTGCCGCTCCGATAGAAAGGTCCCCCACCGTTTCCAGTTTTTCTCCCGTCGCTCATCTTCGCCTAAACGCTGCGACTCGGGGCAATAGTCCATGAGGGAAAGTTAGAGCGTGTCCGCCAGAGGGCAAGGGCGGGGAGTGGGACGGTTAGAAATCAGTTTAGCGCCCGCGTCTGTGATTAAACGTCGTCACTTAAATCTTTCGTCAGGACTTTTCAAAATTTCTAGCTCTGCAAGTGTGCAGACACCGTTTCCGCCAGACAAGAACCGGAATCCGATGGCCTTTACTTTTGGAGTTTCCTCGGCCTGCACAAGAATTACCGGCGTCGCTTTCTTCGACTCCGAATCGTGCCATATCGCACACGCTGGAAGAGAAATCTGGATAGGCTTCAATTCACTTCTATCGCCATCGAGATAGAACACCGCTTTTCCTTCTTTTATGTCCTGCTCTGTTGCAAGCCGTCCTGAAATGCACGGAGTGTCTTTCCACTGATGCATGTCTACTGGTCCCCAAAGAGTGTCGTCTGAAAATGCCATAGCGGGCAAGATGATGAGCAGGATAAGAATGACGTATCGAGTCATCATATTTTGATGTCTAAAGTGCCGCAAATCTGAAGCTACCAAATACGAAGATCAAGATAACAGACCAACAATTTCCTCCAAGCTCCAAACCCGATCCGCCACGCCCGCTTGCCTCCCGCTTTGATTAAGGTTTCATCGCGGGCCAATCGGCTCTATAAATCGGCCTCGCATGGCTTCCAACCGCTTCGACCGGATCGAACAATTCTACCTCGACGTCATCCTGGAGCGGAGTTGGGGCTTTCGCGCCGGGTTGGTCCGCCTTTTTCTCTGGGCCCTCTCGGGGCTGTACCGTCTCATCGTCACCGGGCGGCTCTGGTGGTACGAGGCCCGTTTCGGCTCCGTCCATCCCCTCGGTTGTCTCGTCATCAGCGTCGGCAACCTCACCGTCGGCGGCACCGGCAAGACCCCGGTCGTGGAACTCTTCGCCCGCGAATTGACCCGCCGCGGACGTCGCGTGGCCGTGCTGAGTCGCGGTTACAAAAGCCAGCCACCCCCTTTTCCGCAACAGTTGCTCGACCGCTTCCGTCCCCTGGACCGGCGCCACCCGCCGCGTGTCGTTTCCGACGGCCGCTCCCTCCTCCTCGATTCCGAGATGGCGGGCGACGAGCCCTTCATGCTCGCCTCCAACCTCAAGGATGTCATCGTGCTCGTCGATAAGGACCGGGTCAAAAGCGGCCTCCACGCCATCCGCAAATACGATTGCGATACCCTCCTCCTCGACGACGGCCTCCAGTTCCTCCGCCTCAAGGAGCGCCTCGACATCATCCTCGTCGACAGCGAATCCCCCTTCGCGAATCGCCACCTCCTCCCGCGCGGCCTGCTCCGCGAACCGCCAGAACAACTCTGCCGCGCCAACATCATTTTCATCACCAAATGCGACGGGCGCGACCTGACCGACTTGCGGGCGGAATTGCGCCGCTACAATCGCCACGCCGAGATGGTCGAGTGCGCCCACAAACCGCTCCACCTCGAGGAAGTCTTCACCCACGAAGTCCGCCCCCTCTCGTTTCTCCGGGACCTGCGCGTCGGCGCCATCTCGGGCATCGCGCGCCCCGAGAGCTTCGAGGAAGGCCTCCGCAAACTCGGCGTCGAGCTGATCTACTCC
>CAJCII010000184.1 GCA_903970335.1 Bacteroidota bacterium
CCCAACAGCCGCGAAACCATCCGCCGTCAGACGATCCACCAGTTCGAGCAAGCTCGGGTGGTCGATCGTAATCCCGACGAGCCGGACCGGCCGACGAATAGCGGTAAGAACGCCTATCGGCTGACCGAGGAAGCGGCAGAGGTTCTTAAGGCGTTCGGGACGTCCGACTTCGACAAGGCGGTTGCCACGTTCATCGAGCAATTCGGGACGCTGAAGGCGGCCTACGAGCGGGCGCGAGCGACCCATCAAATACCGCTCCGCCTGGCCGACGGGACGATCATCTACCTCTCGCCCGGCGAGCACAACACGCTCCAGGTCGCCATCATCGAAGACTTCGGACCACGCTTCGCACCGGGAGCGATGGTTCTCTATGTGGGCGATACGGCCAAGAAGCATGTGATCTACGACCGGGACCAGCTCGACCGGATCGGCGTGCCGATCACGGAGCACGACAAGCTGCCGGACGTCGTACTGTTCGACCCGGCGAAGAACTGGCTCTTCCTCATCGAGGCCGTCACCTCGCACGGACCGGTTTCGCCGAAGCGACACCGGGAGATCGAGGCATTCCTGAAAGGGTGCAAGGCGGAGAGGGTCTACGTCACGGCGTTCCTGGCGATCGGCGACTTCAGGAAATACGCCGCCGATATCGCGTGGGAGACGGAGGTCTGGATCGCCGCGACGCCCGATCACATGATCCATTTCAATGGACCTAAGTTTTTGGGTCCTTATAAACCGAACCCTGTCTGAGCCAAGATACTGCCGAGCCGCCGAGTCGCGATGGAACGGGGGTGCTGCTTAATCGTGGCAATGGCATTCGGCGAGGGCGTCCCGCTCGCCGAAATCCATGTCTCGCTGTTCGATCGCCGCTTGTCGCATCCGACGATAGCCGGGACGGTCCTTGCGGAAGACTGCTCCGAGCGGCTTCGTGGGTCGGGCCTCATCTTCCATCCTGATCCACCAATCGGCCAGCGACGGGTCGGAACGGATCAGTGACGCGATCGTCTTGGCGGACTTGAGGAAGCAGAGGTCGCAATTCCCGGCCGGTGTCTTGCCGTCGATATTCGCCAATCGGAGGTCGAAGGGCTGGGCGGCCCAGAAGTTTGCCACGTCCTCCTTGGTGACTCCGGCGGGGTGGAGGGGGGCGATGGTCTCCCAGCGTTCCCGCTGGTCCTTGATCTTGGCCACTCGGCGGGCTTCATCGGCCCGCAAGCCGATGGCGTTGGTCCAGTGCTCCCAGCCGATGGATCGTGCGTAGTCGCGCATGACGCGGATCTTCAGCGTCGTCGTGCAGAACCGGGTCACCGGATTGGGGAGATATCGGCGCTCCTTGACCAGGGCCTCGAAGGGCTCACCGTTCCGGCTGGCGGTCGCCCGATCGACGATCCTGAACTTCCTCTGCTTCTCGCCGTCCGGGTCGTATTCGAGCCAGGTGATCGGGACATCCCATCGGACGCCGCACTCGTGGACGAAGTCGAGCGTCTGCGGCATCTCCTTGCCGGTGTTCGCGAAGCAGGCGATGACCAGGGGCGGCAGCGAACCGCCATAGGTGTCGAGGATCTGCCTGAGCATGTAGGCACTGGTGCGACCGCCGCTGAACGAGATGAGGGCCGGGCCTTCGATCAAATAGGGATTCGTCATGCGGACTCCATGTTGCCATGCGTCCTTCTTTAGAGCCGATCTCCCGGCCTGTCAATCTTCCGCGCCGCCACGCCGTCGATCATCGACCGCTGCCCAGGTGGTTGCCCTCGATCGAAGTCAGTTGCCCGACTGAGTGGCGGGATCTCGTCGGATCGATTCGGCGCGTTGGCCGGCTTTTTCCCGTGAAAACGACACCTGTAAAAATCTTAGGCAGAGCTAAGGGGACAAGCCTGTCAAAATTGCTTCCTGATTTTTTATGCGAATACCACTTGCCAAAGTGGTCGGCTCTCATATGATTCCCCGCATCTGGTCACACCAAGTAAGGGTCATGTGATGCTTCTCAGCTACGAGGTCACTTCGGCCTCGCGTGCCAAGGACTATTTCGCCACCAGCGTCTCGCCCGAGGCGATCGCCTCCCGCCAGGACTATTATTCCGAGGGACAGGAATCGCCCGGCAAATATGGCGGCAAGCTGGCCGATGTGCTGGGCCTGGCCGGCAAGCCGGTCGATGAAGCGACCTTCCACCGGCTCTGCGACAACCGGCACCCGACCCAGGACAAGCCGCTCACCCCCCGGACCAACGACCATCGCCGGGTCTGCTACGACTTCACCATCTCCGGGCCGAAGTCGTTCTCCATCATCGAGGCGTTCGCCGAGCCGGAAGAACGGGGCCGGTTGCGGCGAGCCTTCGACGAAGCGGTCGCGGAGATGGTAGCCGAGGACATGGAACCGGACATGCAGACGCGGGAGCGGGCGAAGGGGGCCGATCACAACATCACCACCGGCAACATCCTGACGGTCAGCTTCGATCACGCGACCGCCCGTCCGGAGAATGACGACACCCTGCCCGATCCCCACTGGCACAAGCACCTGCTCGTCTGGAACGCCACCCGACGGCCCGACGACGGCAAGATCAAGGCCGGCCAGTTTGGCGACATCGTCCGCGACAAGCCCTACTACCGGGCCGCGTTCTACTCGCGACTGGCGGATAACCTCGAAGACCTGGGCTACACCATCGACCGGCGGGGCGGCACCGAATGGGAGATCGCCGGGGTCCCGCAGACGGTCATCGACAAATTCAGCAAGCGGACGATGCAGATCGAGGCCGAGGCCGAAAAGCGCGGCATCACCGATGCCGCCGAGAAGGCCGAGCTGGGGGCCAAGATCCGGTCGAACAAGCAGAAGAATCAGACGCTGAGCGAACTGCGGACGGCCTGGGATGCCCAGCTCGACCAGGGGGAGCGAGACGCTCTGGCCAAGGTGTACGCCGGGGAAATCCCGCCGGGCCAGGAAGTGACCGCTTCCGAGGCGGTGGCGTGGGCCATCGCCCACGTCAGCGAAAAGCTCTCGGTGTTCCCCGAGCGGGAAATCAAGCGGGTCGCCTTGCTCCACGGGCTGGGGTCGGTCACGCCGGACCAGGTCGCGGCCGAGTTGCCGCGACAGGGCGTGATCACCTCGGAGATCGACGGCCGGTGGATGGCGACCACCGAAGGGCTGCAACGCGAGGAGGATTACCTCGTCGGCCAGGCGGCGGGCGGTCGCGGCAGCGTGGCGGCCGTCGGCGTGCCCGAGGGCCTGACCCGCATCATGAAGGACGGCAAGTCGCTCAACGACGGCCAGTGGGACGCGGTCACCGGGCTCCTGACTTCGGAGAACCGGATCAACCTGGTCGAAGGCCCGGCCGGGGCGGGCAAGTCCTCCTTGCTCGGCAAGTACCAGGAGGGGATGCGGTTGGCCGGGAAAGACATCCATTTCTTCGCGACGACGGCGGCAGCCGTCGAGGTGCTGCACAAGGACGGCTTCACGGGCACGAAGACCGTCGCCCACCTGTTGCTGGACGAAAAGCTCCAGGCGTCGATCCGGGGGAGCCGCGTCGTCATCGACGAGACGTCGCTGCTCGGCCACAAGGACGCGGTCGCCTTGTTCCAGCTCGCCGAGAAGCTCGACCTGAAACTGACCTTCGTCGGCGACCCGATGCAGCATGGTTCCATCGCCCGTGGTGCCCTGATGCGAATCCTCAAGGACTACGGCGGCATCAAGCCGTTCCAACTCACGGAGATCCTCCGTCAGGAAAACCCGGTCTACCGCGAGGCGGCTAAGCTGCTGTCCGAGGGCAAGACGCTGGAGGGCTTCAACGCCATCGACGCGATGGGCCGGGTCTTGGAGATCGCCGAGCCGGAGGATCGTTACCGGCACATCGCCGTCGATTACTGGCAGGCCCTCGACGACAAGAAATCGGTCCTGGTGGTCTCGCCGACGCACGCCGAAGCCGGGCAGATCACGACGGCGATCCGCTCGGTCTTGCGGGATGCCGGGAAGCTCGGAACGGAGGACCGCCAGTTCACCCGCCTGGTCGCGGTCGATACCAGCGAGGCCGAACGCGGTCTGGCCACCACCTACCGACCGGGCGACGTCATCCAGTTCCACCAGAACGCCAAGGGGGGATTCCAGAAGGGAGATCGGCTGACTGTCACGGACGCCTCGGCCCTGCCGCTCTCCCAGGCGGCCCATTTCTCCGTCTACCGGACGGAGGCCATCTCGCTGGCCGAACGCGACCGAATCCGCTTCACCGGCAACGTGAAGACGCTCGACGGCAAGCACACGCTCAAGAACGGCATGGCCCGGACGGTCGCCGGGTTCACGCCCAAGGGGATCAAGCTGGACAACGGCTGGGTCGTCCCGGCCGATGCCGGACATTTCCGCCACGGGTTCGTGGAAACCTCGTTCGGGTCGCAGGGCCGGACGGTCCAGCGGGTCATCCTCGGCATGGCGGCTTCCTCGGCCCCGGCCATGAACATGGAGCAGCTCTACGTGTCGGCGAGCCGGGCCAAGCAGTCGGTCCGGGTCTATACCGATTCCAAGGAGGAGATCCGCGACGCGGTGAAACGCTCGTCGAAGAAGCTCGCGGCGCTGGACCTCCGCCCCAAGCCACCGGCCGCCCCGCCGAAATCACGCGGGATGCACGATCACACGGCCAGGCGTCGTCGCCTCTCCGTGATCGAGTGGATGCGGGCGGCCTGGAACCGGCAACCGTCACACGACTCGCGGCCGGTCATGAAGCAAACGCACGACGACCGGCTTGCCGGTCGGGAACGGGTCGGTGGCCATGAGAGATAATCCCGAGGGCACCATGATGGAAAGGGTCCGACCGAGATCGAGCCTCCTGGAAATGCTCAAGCCGGCGGAAGCCCCGCCCACGCCCACGCCAGAACCGGAGCCGGTGGCCAACGTCGAGGGAGAGCCGGCCTCGGGGGAAGCGATCATCCCCCTGCCCCAGCCCGGCGATCCTTATGACACCGCCCACGCCCGGTCGAGCAACAAGCCGCTGCCGACGCTGCGTTTCATCAAGGGGGATGGCATCAAGGGGCTGCCCTATGCCAATCTCGACAGCATCGACTGGGAGCCCGCAGAGAAGCCGGGGCACGGGCCGACGATCGTTGTGCGGTTCGCCGGAATCGTCGCGAGGGAAGCTCGGATCAGCGGCCGGAACCTGCTCCAACTCTTCGACCTGCTCTCCTACCATCGGGTCGCGTGGGTCCGGGAGTTACCGCCGGGCCGAGACTTCAAGGATGGCAAGGCCACGGTCATCACCGACATCACCGTCGGCCTGATCACGGAGGTCCCGGCCTGATCGCGGCGGATTTCCGGCGATGTTTCTCGGCCAGGGCGTCCTCGTAATAGCGATACGCTCTCTGCTGCACCGCCACGCTGTCGGGCCAGCCTTGCCGCTCGGCGGCCTCGTCGAGGAAAGCGGCCAGGGCACAGCCATGAAACAGGCTGTCGAGAATCTCGTCGTCGAGTTCGGCGGTCATGGCTCCATCTTCCATTCGTCGGCTTCGGCATCGTCCTCACTTTCCATCGGGATGTGAACCTCGATCTCGGTCCCTTCCGAAACCGCAACCGTGCTAATCAGGTAGCCGATCCGATTGACGAAGTGATAGCCGCTCACCAGATACAGGTCGCCGTCATCGCCGTCAAGCAGCGTCCAGATGGTGCGCGGGGCCTGTCGCCGCACGAACTCCAGTTCGTCGCCGTAGGTCTCGAACAGGCAGCCGGGTCCCTCGCCCGTGGCCCAGCTCGCGTTGGGATTGAGGTGGTTCGGGACGAGCGGATAGCGTGCGTCGAAGTCGTCTTCGGAGAGTTCGATGAATGTCTCGGTCATGGGGAATTCCTTTCCTGATTCGTTGGTTAATCGCGTTCAAAGATCATGCAGACGTCGTGCAAGCCCGGGATGAAGCTGCTGCGATAGATCTTCTTGCTGCTGCTGTTGCCGTGCGAGAACCGGATGATGTCCGTGCAATGCTGGGTCAGCCCGGCGGCGAACGCCAATCGCTTGGTGTGGTAGACCAGCGGGACGTACCCGGCCTCGCGGTCGGAGTAATCGCCCATGAGGATGGCGAACTTGCCCCCGGGCTTGAGGGCGGCCTTGCAGTTGCGGATGAACTGGCCGTACCTCCGCAGGAAATGTTCGAGCGTCGGGGATCGCGACAGGTCACGGGGATCTTCGGAGTACAGCTTTTGTCGCCAGTAAGGCGGGTGGACCCAGATGAAATCGAACGTCTCCGCCGCCGGGAAGTCGTTCGGATTGCAGGCGTCCTGCCCCTGGTGCATGTCCCAGGCGATGCAGGAGAGGCCAAGCTCCTGGCAGACGTCGCGGCATGTCCCGCTCCCCGACATGGGGTCGAAGACCAGTCCCTGCGGTTTGAAGTAGGTCAGCAGATCCTTGATCAGGTTGCCGCCGCAGTTGCCGGGCCATTTGCGGTCGCCATACTCGCCCGCCCGATCGAAGTGATAGAGGCTGGTGAGGTGCGGCACCGGGCTGCCGGTGATCGGTGCCCTGGGCAGGCGAACGTAAGTGGGTCGGTCCGGCTCCGGTGGCCGGACATGGGAGGCACGGCGGAGCCGGGAGGCGTAAAACGGATTGATTGGTACGGTTGAGTAAGTCATGGTTTGGTCCTTTCCGGTGGAGGGGCGGGCTTGACGCCCGCCCCCGGGTGATGGCGATTAGCCGTTGTTCTTGGGCTTGGTCAGCACGATCCGGCCGTCGAGCGGGATCGAATGAAGCTGGACGGTGAAGCCGCCGTCGCGGTTGCTCCAGGCAATGCCGATGCGGTCCCAGTAGCTTTGCTCGTCCTTCCCCTCGCGGACCTGGTAGGCGACCAGGCTCGGCTTGCGGTTCTTGACTCCGGTATCGAGGGCGGCTTCGGTTTCTGTGTTTGACATGGTGGTTTCCTTCTCTTTGAGTTGCGGCCCCGGACCATCCGTGGCCTTACGAGAGCAACCAATCAGACGCCTAGCCGGGCTCTACGCCCACCGACCGCATCGTGCGGTTGGTGCCCGCCGCAACAAGAGAAACGGAAGGTTTATTCTTTGGAAAAACAAATTCTTATGAAATCCGTTTCTCTTGTTGCGGCGGGCGGCGGCGGCTGTAGGTTCGCGGTAGTTAGGCCCACCGATGGTCCGGAGTTGGATCGAACTTGGGAGGGAACCGGCCCTGACAGACCGGAAATGAGCGGCGTGAGTACCTGGGACCGGACGGGTAGGATCGGCTGCCGGGAAAGGTGGGAATGGAGGAAAAGCGGCGGGATCTCCGGCGGAGCCGGGCGGCCCTCTGGCTCTTCACAATCCGGGGTCAGTTCCGAGCCATCGGGCCGGAAAGGACCGAGCGACGGCGATTCCATCGCCGGTAAGGTCGTCGAGCGACCGACGATCAGGACGATGGGATCAGAACAAACTCAGTTGGCGACCGACCTGGCGTCGTCCACGGTAGATCTGCTGCCGGTAGGCCGGTCCCTGCCGGGCGTCGACCGGCATCTCGGCATCGGTCGGGGTCACGGGCTGGGATGGGGGCTCGGTGGGAGTCGCGGGTGCGATGGCTTCGATCGAGGCGATTTCCGGTTCTGGAGAAACCGGCTCGGCCGGTGGCGGCGGCTCCGCTTTTGGTCCATTCCGACGACGGATGCGGGCCGTCACCGGCTCCTCGGCGATGATCCGGCGGGTCGAGGTTCTCGCGGGCGCGGCGTCGATGGTGTGGGCGGCTTTCAGGGACTTGATCCGTTCCGCCAATTCGACGACCGTTTCCACGCCCGGCTCCGGCGTCGTCCGGGAGAGGCCCAACTTCAGACGGTCGCGTAAATCAGTCAGCTCCCTCAGATAATCGTCGTGCGGGAAGGCACGGCCGATCCGGGCTTCGTGGTCGCGTAATTGGCCCCGGGCGATCGTCAGTTCCGAGCGGGTGCCCTCGCATTGGCCTTCGTAGCCGGCGGCCAGGCGGTCCAGGGCATTGAGCACCGCACGCGGCCCGCGATGGTCCCGCGAAAGCTGACCATGACGATTGGCGGCCCCTTCGAGATAGATGTCGGCGGCATCGCCAGGATAGAGCACGACCCCGAAGGCCAGGCCGCGATAGCGTCCGATTGGGAATCGCTTGGTCTCCCGGACCTTTTCCGGGAGGGTGTCGAGGCGATCGCTTAAGCTCGCCATCGCGTCGCCGGACCTGCCGGTGATGGTCAGGGGATCGCGGCCGTGGGTTAGGGTGGTTGCCTGATCGGCCGACAGGGCGGCCAGGCGGCCCTCCAGTCGATCGATCGTGTCGGGTAGCTCCCGAATGGCCCGGCGGGCGAGGAATTGCTCGTCGGCGTGGTTCTTTTTCAGGATCGCCAGCCGCTGCAATTCGGCGTCGGCCTCGGCCAGCGTCAGTACGGCCGGGTTGCCCGAGGCGATCGCCTTCACCTCGGCGTAGGACAGCTCCTGGCCGCCGATATCCTCGGCGCGTCGGGCGGCGTTGTCGCCGGTCATCACCTGGCCGATGAACCGGGCCTTGGTCTCCAGGGCCTGCCACATGTACGAATCAAAAGATCCGGTTGTGACGTAACGATAGATCGCCACCTCCTCGTTGCCGTTGCCCTGACGGAGAATCCGGCCTTCCCGCTGCTCGACCTCGGCTGGTTTCCACGGGGCGTCGAGATGATGCAGGGCCACCAGGCGTTTCTGGACGTTGGTGCCGGTGCCCATCTTGGCCGTGCTGCCGAGCAGCACGCGTACCGAGCCGGCCCGGACCCGGTCGAACAGGGCCTGCTTCCTGGCATCCGAATCGGCGTCGCCGACGCTGGCGATCTCGCCCCTGGGGATACCTCTGGCGACCAGCTTTGCGATCACTTCGTCATAGACGCAAAATCCCCATTGGGTCGGGTTCACGCCCATATCGCAGAAAATCATCTGCGTGCCACGCGAAGTGGCGGTATCCCGCCAAATCCGCTCGACGTTAGCGGCCAGGGCGTTGATCTTTGAGTCTGAAACATCGGCGGCGGTCGCGGAAAGCATCCGGGCATCGAGGGCGAGCTTGCGGCCATCGGTGGTGATCGCCAGGGCATTATCCTCCCTCGGATCGACCTTTTCTTTCCTTAAGCGTTCGTAGCGGGCAATCAATGCTTGCTGGAGGGCGGCTTGTTCCTCGGACATTGGGCAGGCCACGACGTGCGGCTTGCCGCCTTCCAGGCTGGGGCGGGGTAAATCGAGCATGTCCGGCGTTTGCACGTCGGAAAACGCCCGGAACATCTGCTGAAGCTCGGGCAGGTTGGTAAATTTCGCGAAGCGGCTCCGGGGCCTGAGGCTCGCCCCGTCTGGCGAGATTTCCATCGTATCGACGACTTCCCCGAACGTGGCGGCCCAGCCGTCGAAATGCTCGATGCCGCGAGCCTGGAGGCCCTCCGGGTCGAGAAACCGCTGCATCGTGTACATCTCGACCATCGTGTTGGAAATCGGCGTGCCGGTGGCGAACGTCACGCCGTGGCCGGGGTGTTGCTCGCCCAGATAGCGGGCTTTCATGTAAAGGTCGAAAGCCCGTTCCGAACCTCCGGTCTGGATACCGGCGACCCGCTCCATCTTGGTCGGGCATTCCAGATTCTTGAAATAATGGGCCTCGTCGATAAAGACGTGATCGACGCCCAGTTCGTCGAACACCAGCCCGTCATCCTTTTTGTCCTCGGCGGCCAGTTGCTTTAGCCGCTCCTCGCGGCGGGCCTTCTGTTTCTCGATGGTTTTGATGATGTTACGCGGCGTGCCGCTCCCGGCATGGTCGCGGAGCAGTTCATCGTATTCCCGGATTTGTTCGCGAAGAAACTGCTGCTGGTAGTCGGCCGACATGCCGATCCGCTCGAAGCTCGAATGCGTGACGATGATGCCGTCCCATTCGCCGCTGGCGATTTTGGCGGTCAGCAGCTTGCGGCGGTCGCGGGCCAGATCCTCCTTGGCGGCGACCAGGAGCTTGGCATTGGGGTAAAGCTGCATGAATTCGCGGGCAAATTGCTCCAGCATGTGGTTGGGCACCACGTACATTGGCTTCTTCGCCAGGCCGGTTTCTTTCAGCTTCATGCCGGTCGCGGTCATCGTGAAGGTCTTACCGGCCCCGACCGCGTGGGCCAGCAGCGTGTTGCCGCTGCTCATCCCCCGCCAGATCGCGTCCTTCTGGTGCTGACGGAGCTGGATGCCCTGGCTCATGCCGGGGAAATCGAGATGCGAGCCGTCGAACAGCCGGGGCCGAAGGTTGTTGTAGGTATCGTTATACAAGCGTACCAACCGTTCGGTCCGCTCCGGCCCCTCAAACACCCACGACCGGAATTTTTCCTTGATGAGTTTCTGCTTCTCGCGGGCGGCAAGCGTCGCCTCTTGGTTGACAATACGTTCCTCGCCGTTGACTCCCTGGACGGTGTCGTAGATCACCGGGGTTTTCATGTTGAGGGCCAGCTCGAATAGCCAGGTGCCGTTGGCCCTGGTGGTGCCGTATTCGGCGGTGGCCGCGACCGACGCCTCGGTGGCGTGCCCGGCTTCGACGCTCCACACGGCGTCTTTCTTCAGGTGGCCGATCGGGATGGAAGAGGGCGTGACGCCGAACAATTCGGCGGCAAATGCCTGGATGTCGCTGGCCGGTATCCACGGGGCACCGAGATTGGCGTCGATATCGCCGGGCAGCACGTCTTCGGGCTGCACTGAACGCAACGCCACGGCATTGCGGGCATAGTCCGGTCCCGCTTTCTCGGCGATCGCCAGCTTGGAGCGGACATTGCCCGACAGATAATCGTCGGCGGTCTGCCAGGCCGTGGATTCCGGGTCGCGGTAGATCAGATCGCCGAGTTCGGCGATGATCGTGTCTTCCGGCTTGCCGTAAAGCTGGCTGATATAGGCCAGGTCGATGCCGCCGGTCCTATCGAGGCTCACCAGCAAGCCTTCCTCGGCGGAAGAAACGCGGGTGATGGGGGGGCTTTTGCCCACCACGTCGCGGAGCAAAATCGGGGCTTTGACTGCTTTGCCGGTCACTTCATCATATTCTTCGAGTGCCATGACCAGCATGGCATCCGGGTCCTCCCGGAATTTCGCCAGGTTGGGCATGCGGCGGGTCATAGTCCCGTCGGCCGTTTCGCTGAAGGTGGTTTTGTTGATCGGCCCATAATGCATGGCAAACAGGTCATAGGCATGATTCAAGGCCCGGCGGGCGGTGGTCCGGTTGGCTTCCGGCCAACCGTCGTTCTGCGACTGAAGCACCCGGCGGGCAAGGTCGCGTAGGCCGACCAGGGCGGCCAGCCGCTTGCCGGTCATGGTGCCATCGGCCTTGAGCAGCGTGCCGCCATACGTGACGGGCTGCGACTGCCCGCCTTCCACCTGGTGGATAACCCGGTCATCGCCTACGAAGAAACTGCCTTCGGTGATGTGACGCTCGGGCGGCGGAGGTGTGAAGGCCGGGACGGGTTCGGATAATGCGGCGGGCAACACGGCATGCTCTGGCAGTCGCTTAATGGCGGCGTCGAGCTGCGTGGCGAGATCGCCCTGGCCTTTGACGCTGTAACCGGCCTCACCGCCATAGAGCCGGTCCTGGCGGCTCCAGGTGCCCAGCACCTGCTCGGGATGATCCAGGAAATAGCGATTGACCGTGACGTCGGCCCCTTCGATCGGAATCGTCCCGGTGTCAAGCCAATCAGGGTCAACGTGTTTGGGCGTTTGCTCGTTGGCGCGTTTGCGGAGGAACAGGATATCGGTCACGACCGAGGTGCCTTCGCGTTTGAAGGCATCCGACGGCAGGCGGATGGCTCCTAAGAAATCCGCCCGGTCGGCCATGTATTCACGGGTGGAGGCATTCTGCTTATCCATCGTGAAATGGCTGGTGACCAAAGCCAGGACACCGCCCGGTTTCAGGGCATCGAGCGACTTGGCGATGAAGAAATCGTGGAGTGGTAGCTTCCTTCCCCGATAATCGAGCCGGACGTCGGCAAAGGGCGGGTTGCCGATCACCGCGTCGAGGCGGCCATCGGGCAATTTGGTGTCGCGGAAGCTTTCAATCCGGATATCGTGGCCGGGATGCAGGGCGCGGGCGATCCGGCCCGAGACCGAATCCAGCTCGACCCCGATGAATTTCATCCCCTCGGTGGCGGCTCCTAAGAAATTGCCGGTGCCGCAACCGGGTTCCAACACCGTGGCGTTGCCGGGGACGCCCAGGCGGGCCAATGCCTGGTGCATGGCGGCGATCACCGTGGGCGAGGTATAGAAAGCGTTGAACACCGTCCGTTTGGCGGAATCGTATTCCTCGGGCGTGAGCAGCGATTGCAGCTCATCGCCCAGGCCCTGCCACCCGGCGTCCTTGTAACGCCCGCTCACCGGATCGGGAAACAGCGACAGAGCCACGGCCCCGAACCCGCCGAAGCGGGCGAGCGTTTGCCGCTCGGCTTCAGTGGCGGGACGCTGTTCCCGCTCGACCTGTTGAAGCGTGCGGATGGCGGCGATGATGTCGCGGGCCTTGGTCTTCTCGCCACTGGCGATGAATGGCGGTGGCCTGGTCGTGTCGGTGGCGTCCATGCGGTGATCTCCTCCTGCCGGCTCCGTATCAGGCCCCGACGATCGGGGCCTTTCGGAGCGATCAGACAGACGCGAGACGGGCTCCCGCCCACCGGCGGCATCGTGCCGTCCGGTGCTCGACGCCACGGCAGAAGCCGAAGGTTCACCCTTTGGGAATTCATCCTTTGTGAAAGCGGCTTGTGCCGTTGCGGCGGGCGGTTCCGGCTGTAGATTCGCCAGAGAAAGGCCCACGGAGGAGGCCGAGGAGGAAGCAGGTAGAGAATCGCTGGAAGAAATCGGGCGGGCAGGACGCGATGGTTGGCCGAAGGGAAGAAGCGGTTGGCCGCGCGACGGCCTTACTCGGGTTGCGAATGTCGGCGGAGAAACGTCATCGCCGCGTCGAGGGATGGGCCTTCCGCCTCGTCCGTCGTCGATGCGGAGGGTAAAAGGTCGCGAATCTCCTCGATCGCCAGTTCCAGGGCTTCGGCTGTGATCTGGCTCGGGGCGCTGTCCGGTTTTGACTGGCTCAGGTGGGCTATCCTCGCCTCGTGGATGGTCTTCAATTCCGTCGCGTAGGTTTCCACGGTCGCCAACATCTGCCTGCTGCCGCGTAGCCGGACGGCCAATTCCGGTTGATCGTCGATCAGTTCCATTATGATCGTCTTGTAATGCATGGTGGCGTTCTCCTTCAACGGACGTCGCGGCATCATCTCGCGAGGTAGGCTGAGCGGCATATTCTTGCGGATGCTCAATAGAGGGGAAGAAAGATGGTGTACTTCGCCTGGACATCCCGTGCTGCGTGACCCGATCGATGTTTCACCCATTCGTAGCGCGGAACTGGTCCGGGCACAAGCGATTTTCCAACGGAGGGAGACAGGCCGAGCTTGAGCAAAAATGGTCACGTCCAACCCGGTGACGAGGCGAGAGATCCGTTACAATAAGTCGATCCGCGAGGATTTTCCGAGATATTGGCCGTTAAAGCAGACCATTAAATATGAGCAACGAACAAAATCCGAACGATCGATTCGAGGTCGTGCGGAAGTTGGGGATGGGGGGCATGGGCATGGTGATGCTCGCCCGAGATCGAGAGCGGGGCGGCCTGGTTGCCTTGAAGTCCCTGGGAGCCTGCGACGACCTGGCCGTGTCGGAAGGTCGGCTCCATCGCGAAAGCCGGACCTTGGAACAACTAGATCATCCGGGGATCGTCAAGAGCCTGGGCACTCTGAAGATCAATGGCCAGTTCGTCCTGGTGCAGGAGTATGTCGAGGGTATCACGCTGAAGCAATGGTTCAATCGGTTGCTCGAATTGGATGGGGACGCCCCCGATTTCGCATCGATCCTCCGGGACATTCCCGAGGCGGGATCGGAAGATCGGTGGGACTGGCTCGAAGGCGAATCCCTCCCGGGTGAGGGATCGGGACCCGATGATGAGCCGATCCCCCAGTCACCAGCGACTCTCCGCCATCTCAAGTCGAGCGAACATGTCCGACGCTGCTGCGAGATCGCCAAGCAAGCCGCCGAAGCCTTGGGTCATGCCCACGACAACGGGGTGATCCACCGGGATATCAAGCCGGAGAATCTCATGATCGACCGCGACGGCAAGGTCCGCATCATCGATTTCGGGCTGGCCCGTTCCGATCGAGCCAAGACATGGTCGATGACGGGAGCCATCATCGGCTCGACGTACTACATGAGCCCGGAACACATCACTGGCCGCGTCAATGTTGATCAGCGATCCGACGTCTTCTCCCTGGGGATCGTCCTCTACGAGGCGCTGACCCTCCGGAGCCCTTACAACGCACGCATCCCCTATGCCATCCTCCGCGAGATCGTCACCCTGCCGATCCTGCCGCTGAGCTGGAAAAATCCCGGGGTGCCGCCGGCCCTGGAGGCGATCGTTCACAAGGCCACCGCCAAAAACCCGCAGGATCGTTATCCCGACGCGAACGGGTTCAAGGACGACCTGGCAAACTTCCTGGACGGGAGGCCGGTCACGGCCCTCCCCTATCGCCACAAGCCGGATTACGGCGACATCGCCCTCTATCGTCCCACGACGATCACCGTGTTCGTCGTGATCTCTTTCGTCCTTTGCTTCTTTTTCTGGCTGTCGAGTGTCGCGGGCCTGTCGCTCATCTCCGCAGACCCGATGGCCCGCGCCGACGTCATGAATTACGTGACATACGTCCTCTTCATCGGCCTGGGAGGCGTCGCTTTCGCGATCGGGATGGGATTGCGTCACGCCAACAGGGTGGCCCTGTGGGCGGTCCCGCTGGCGGGGTTGGCCGTCGCCGCGTCTTCGACGTATATGGTTATCTTAGAGTTAAAATCACCGACGCGAAATCTGTTCGATCTGATCGTCTTTTCCTCGCTCGCCTGTATCGGCTTCTACATGGTCGTGAGTTTCGCCTTCAGTATCGGGCGGATTGGTCAATGGGTCGCCGATGCGCGGCAGATCCGGTCTCAACAGCGTCGTCCCCGCGAACCGAAAGCTTGACGCCCAACGGCCGTCATTTGCCGAGGCCGCCGCGACCGAGATTCGCGATCTCATCGGCGAGGTCGGGGCGAACTTCGAGTAGTTTCCGCCGGATCACCTGGGCGGCACCGTAGAGCACCGCCTTATCCGTATTCAGGTCGATCTCGAAACGCTGGACACCATGCTCGGCGAATAGAGCCGCCGCCGGATCGGTGGCACCATAAGCATGTTCGTCACTGATGAGCCCTTTGCGGCCCATGTCATCGAGGTAGATCATCAAGTCGCGGTATTGTCTCAAGGCAACGCCCGGCACCTCGTATTCGGGGGGCAATGGCGGGAGGGGATATCTCGTCTCGGAAATCCATTGGTTCAATTCATCTACTAAGTCTGGATGTAACTCGCCAATCTTCTTCCTCATCAGATGGTTAATTTGCTTCGCGACCGCTATGAACTCATCGCCGTCCGCCGCGTTGTACTTGCCCTGCTTGTCGGTGTACCCTACCTCGTGATTGATCCTCGCCTCTTCCCCTTTGACGACACTCCAGTCACTGTCGGTCAACACCCCGGCCTTCATCCTGGAAGTCAAGAAGTCGATGATCCTGCTGTATTCTTCCAGTACGAGAACTGTTTCGTCCGCTTCCAATGTCTTGCCATTCAATCGTTTATCCTGATTTCTATTAGATTATTTATTTGTATGCGTCAACCTGAGAAATCTCCCGGCAATACTCCGAGCGTTCGACGTAATCCATCAGGTCCAACTCCTCGAACGCCTGGCGGTAATCGGCGGCCGTGATGGTCGCGTCGCCGTCGAGGTAGTCTCCCTTCACCGCCTCGGCGAGATACCTGCCGAAGAGGTCCCACGCCCGCCCCAGCGTCTTGCGGAAATTCTCCGGGGTCAGCCGACGGCCGTTCAACCTCGTCGCCAGCCGATCGTTCCTCGCCTCATGGGACAGGGTATGATCCTCGTCCCAGACGCAGAAGATCGTGAAGTAGATATTCTTCGCTTCGTTCTCTCGTTGGTGGTGTTTGAGACGCTCCATCGCCTTCCGCAGGAGATGGGACCGCCAGCCCCGGTACCAGGCTTCATCTTGGGCGATCCGCTCACTCACGGCCTTTTCGGATCGACCGGGACGGCTCCAGGAAAAATGGGCTTCGTGGACCGCTTCCCGGAGGATGTCGCGAAATCTCACGCCGCCCTCGCCCCACTCCGAGGCCAACTTGGCGGGCAACGCCTCGATCAATTCCTCCCAGATTTCCCGCGAAGCCGTCGAGCGTGCCTCGGCATCAGCCACCTCTTTGTGGTCGATCAGGAGACATCCCACGTACTCGATCACCAAACGCTCGTAATTTTTCATGAAATAGCGAAGCGACTGCGTCCCGCCAATGACTTTCATCAATGACTCGCGGCGAGTCTGGCGGCCGGCGAGCCTCTTCTCCCATTCCGAATTCCGTAGGTAGCGGTTCATCGCTGGCCTCCCCTCGCCTTCGTTCTTCCGACCGTCCGGGCCGCATTATAACCCCTTCCCCAATCACGCCCCGATTTGTGACTCGGGTTTCCGGAAAATCATCGGCGTCGCCCTCGCCCGCGTCACATTTCACGAGCGGCCCGATTTCACGCTTATCATCCATCCCGACGATCCGGATCGGCCCAGCGACGTGACGCCCCCCCATTTCCGCCGGCCTTCCGATCAGCCCTCCCCCCGCTTTCCCGCAGATTCCACGTTTCCCACCATCTCGGAGGATTGGACGATGAGCCCTGCCACGCTCGACGCGATCCAGCGTCCGCCGGCACCGGCGGAGCTGGTGCCACGGTATTTCGACACCGACCTGGTCGTCACGCCCGAGGACAACCCGGTCTATCCCCCCGCGACGCTGGCGGACCTCCTGGAGAGCGTCCGCGAGCATGGCCAGTTGGTCCCGGGCTGGGTCTGCCCCTCGCCCGATCTGCAGCCCGACAAGCGGCTCTGCATCGAAGGGAACCGACGACTGGCGGTCCGTCGCCAACTCGGCCAGCCCTTCTGGGCCTTCGACCTGGGTCGGCCGGTCCCGGAAGAAGAACGCATCAAGCTGACGTTCCAGCACAACCACTCCCGCCGCGTCATGAGCCGCGACGAGATCGCCGAGAAGGCCGCCCGCTACATCGAGCTGACCGGCTGCTCGCACGGCGAGGCCGCCCTGCACCTCAAAGTGTCCCACCCGACGCTGAGTCGGGCCTTCGGCGAGCGGCGCATCCCCCCAGAGCTGAAGCCGAGGGCCGACCGCCTCGGCCTCTCCGTCCGGTCGCTCGTCGCGGCCGTGCCGGTGCCCCTCATGGAACGGGTGATCGCCCATGCCGAATCGCCGGGGCCGGATGGCCGCAAGCCCACCCGTGACCAACTCTCGACGTTCATCGGCCAGCTCAAGAAAGGAGGCCAGACCAAGGCCAACCGACCCAAGGTGATCACCCTCCGCCTCAACGCCCGGACGGTGACGCTCGCCGTGTCCGAGCGGGATACCGTCGCCGACGTGACCAAAGACCTCAATGCCCTCGTCGCCAGGCTCGCCAAGCATGCCGACGTCCCGCCCGATGGCTGGCCCTTCCTGTTCCAGTAACCCCCCTGCCCCGTCGCCCCGGGAGGCGGGCAACCTCCCGACCAGCATCATCAACCACGCGACATGACCCCTTACTTCGCACCCACAAAGGACAGATTCCCATGAGCACCGCAAGCACTGGTCCCAAGCGTCGGAGATGGTTCTCGTCCCTGTTGCGGACCCTCGGCGTCCTCTGCGGCCTCGCCGCCGTGGCGATCGGCTACCAGTTCCTCCCGCATTACGACCCGGTCCGGCTCGAAGCCTGGAACAAGGTCGAACCCCGGATCGAACAGACTAACGTGGAGACCCAGAACGAGGCCGAAAGATCGGTGGCCAAGATCAAGGAATTCTTCGCCGCCCGCAAGCAGAATGCCCGCGCCTTCGCCACCGAACTCCTTTCGCTCCAGGGCAAGTGGGCCTTCGTCAAAGGCTACTTCCAGGAGGGCAGCCACGAGCGGTACATCGAGGAGTGCTTCGAGCGGAACGTCTTCAGCGCCGACGAATTGAAGTCGCTGATCGAGTCGTCCGTCTCCGGCTACGTCAGCGAGATCCAGGGCCGCGAGAATCAATTGCTCGTGGCCATCCGCGCCGACCTCGAAGGGAGCGAACTCGCCGCCCCCCAGTATCTGCCGGCATTGGGCAGCGAAGCCCAATTCCGCCGCGAGTACGAGGCGATGCTGGAGCGTGTCTTGCCCTTGCTCAGCAAGGATATGGGCATCACGGTGACGCGAGAGATCGTCTCCTTCGTCGGTTCGGAGATCGCGGCGACCTTGCTCCTGGAGATCGGCACCTCCCTGGCGACGGAACTCGGCATCTCCGGCGGGATTCTCGGGGCGGGTGCGTCCTCCGGCGCGGTCACCTTCGGGGTCGGCCTCATTGCCGGCATCCTGGTCGACATGGCGCTGGACTGGGTCATCCGCCAGGCGGGCTACGACCCCGAAGGCGAGATCGCCGCGAAGGTCCAGGAATCCCTCAATCAGCTCGAACGCACCATCCTCGAAGGCGACAAGAAGACGCGGGAGCGATACGACAGCGCGAACTGGGATTCGACCTGGTCCTGGTCCTCCTCGGACCGGGAAACGGCCTCGGCCCAAGCCAAGGCGATCGAGGCGAGTGGCGGCCTCGGGCTGGAGCACCAGCTTCGCCACATCAACGAGATTCGCTCGCGGCTCCGCCACGAGGCGCTCAAGGGGCTGATCCTGACGGGAGGTGTCCAATGACCATCCGCATCGCGAAGCTCCTGATCTTGGCTGCGATCGGCGGCGTGATCACCCAATCCCAGGCCCGTGCCGACCTGGCCTCGAAAGCCGCCCAGGAGACCGCCGAATTCGTCCTCAAGAAGTTCGGCAAGAAAGTCCTGACCGAGGGCACCGAATCGTTCGCCGAGAAGATCAGCGCCTCGGCCTTGCGTCATGGCGATGACGTGTTGAGCGCCGTCAGACGGGTCGGCCCAAGCGCCCTCTCCCTGGCCGACGACGCGGGGGAGCAGGCACCGAAGCTCCTGCGTCTCCTCTCCAAACATGGCGACGACGCGGCGGTCTGGGTCGCCAAGCGTCCCGCCGCCATGAAGTTGATGTCGCAATACGGCGACGACGCGGCCGAGGTCCTGATCAAGCACAAGGGGTTGGCCGAGCCCGTCCTCGAAAAGCTCGGTGCCCCCGCCGTGAACGCCCTGGGGGCCATCGGCCCCCGGGGAGGCCGGCGGCTGGCCATGATGGCCGAAGGGGGCGAGCTGGCCGCGCTCGGCAAGACGCCCGAGTTGATGCAGGTCATCACCCGGCACGGTGACGCCGCGATGGATTTCATCTGGAGGAACAAGGGACCCTTGGCGGTGGGGACCACGCTCACCGCCTTCCTCGCCCAGCCCGAAGCCTTCATCAATGGCACCAACCAGCTCGTCGGCACCATCGGCGACGCGGCCGTCAAGCCGCTCGTCCAGGAGACAGGGCGGGCGATCTCGGGCCTCATCTGGGCCGCCCTGGTCCTCATCGTGGGCTTACCAGCCGCCGGAATCTATCTCGCCTCGAAGAACCCGAAACTGACGGCGGAGCTGGCCAAGTCCCTACTTGTGATCGGGGCGAAGGGTCGCCACTGAGGCCGTCAAACCAGTCTCTCGCACCCAACGATGGAACCCCCGCATCGGATTCCCCCGGGCCGACCTGGCACGGAGGAATCCGAGCGGTCTTTCCCGAGGAGTTTTCCATGAACAAGATCCTGCGTTTTGTCCTGGCGGTCACCATGCTGCTGGCGGCCTATGTCACGGCCGCCTCGGCTTACCTGTTCCCCTTGCTCGGGGTGCCATTGGCGGTCGTCGCGATGGTTGGCCTGGCTCGCAAGGGGCGGCAACTCTACGCCCACGGCACGGCCCGCTGGGGCCAAGCGGCCGACATCCCCCACCTGACCGGGGGCGGCAACGGCCTCATCGTCGGCCATATCGAGGGCAAGCCCGCGAAGATCGACGGCGTCAAGGCGCTGTTCGACCGGAGCCTACCGGCGCGGCTGGCGGTCCGACGCTTCCTGGAGTCCTGCCAGCCCAGGACCCGGCGGAATCTCGTCAGACTCAATACTTCCGTTCATACGTGCGTGTTCGCGCCGACCGGAGTCGGCAAGGGCGTCTCGTGCGTGATTCCGCATTTACTCACGAACACTGATTCATGCGTAGTCGTCGATTTCAAGGGAGAACTGGCCAAGATCACCGCCGACGCCCGTCGCAGGATGGGCCACAAAGTCGTGCTACTCGATCCCTACAGGCGGGTCACCGAGGACCCGGACACGTTCAATCCGTTCGATTTCATCGACCCCGAGTCGGAACTGGCGATCGACGATTGCCGCGACATCGCCGAGGCGCTCGTGGTCCGCACCGGCCAGGAGAAGGACCCATTCTGGAACGACGCGGCCGAGACCTGGCTCACCGCCATGTCGGCCCTCCTGGTGAACCTCAAGCCGGAGATCGCCGCCAACCTGGCCGAGCTGAAGACGCTGGTGAGCGACACCAAGCTCATGCGTCAGGCGATCGTCAAGATGATCGAATCGGACGCCTGGGACGGGGTCCTGTCCCGCCTCGGCCATACGCTCACCCATTCCCAGGACAAGGAACTCAACTCGACGCTCACCTCGACCAACCGGCACCTGCGCTTCGTCGATTCGCCCGCGATCGCCGCTTCCACGGCCGCGAGCAGCTTCGACCCGGCCGGCCTCCTGACCGGCAAGATGACCATCTATCTCATCCTGCCCCCGGATCGGATGAGGGCACAGGCCGGCCTCCTCCGCCTCTGGGTCGGCTCGATGTTCCGGGCAGTGATCCGGGGCGGTCTCCAGGAGGACCGTAGGGTGAACTTCGTGCTGGACGAGGCGGCCAGCCTCGGCCGCATGGAGGCCATCGACGACGCGATCGACAAATATCGCGGATACGGAATCCGTTTGTTTCTCTATTATCAATCACTGGGACAACTCAAGAAATGCTACCCCGACGATCAGGGCCAGACCCTCCTGAGCAACACCACGCAGGTCTTCTTCGGCGTCAACGACCAGCAGACCGCCGAGTACGTCAGCAACCGACTGGGCGAGCAAACCATCGTCGTGACGAGCGGGGGCACTTCCAGCGGCGGCTCGAATTCGAGCGACTCCAAGTCGGGTTCGAGCAGTTCCGGCACGTCGTGGAACCGCAGCGAGAACTGGCAGCAGCACGCACGCAAGCTCCTCAAGCCCGAGGAGGTCACCGCTACCTCGAAGCAGGTCGCGATCACTTTCAGCCCCGACGCCCCCCCCCTGTGGACTCGGCTCATTCGTTACTACGAATGGGATTTCAAGGAATCACGCGGCATCGGACCCGTGAAGGCGGTCGTCGACACGACCTGCCTGTTCCTGTTGGCAGTGATGGCGACCGCCTTCGTCACGGCGGCGCTGATCTTCGGCTTCTCGGAGGAACCCAATGTCCAAGCGAACCAGGGATTTGATCGAGCAGGTGAAGTCGGGCGATAGTCCCGGCCTGGCGGAGACCTTGAAGGAGGCCGGCGGCCAGTTGTGGGACGCGGCCAAGCCCATGTTCGACCACGGCCGGACGGAATTGGCCGCCGCGTTGTTCGCCGGACACGGGCATGTGATGTACATGCACAACGAGTCGGGCGTCGAACAGTCCCAACCTCAACAACAGGCCCCCGAACCCCCGGAAGTCCAGCAGGACATGGGGCGTGACCTCTGAGCAGAGCCGGGCGGGCCGGCGAACGGCCCGCCCCTTACCCCATTCATGGACCACGACAATGGCCCCGGCACGACGATCCGGGGCAGCGATCCTTAACCCGATGGGCCGACCATCCTCAACTCCGGGACGACATACCATGTCTGACGATCATCGTGGGGACTACGAGACGAGCGGAAATGGCCCCCGTTACGACTATTCCGCCGCCGCTGCGGCGGAGATCCTCAACCTCCATTTCGACCCATCTCAGCCAAAGGCGGTTATGTTCGGGCGTATCCTGTTCACCATCCTTAACGCCATGAACCTGGCCGAAGCGGAATTGCGTGGATCACGTTGGGAGCCAGGGGAAAATTGATGCCGCGTACTCTGCAAGCGTACCCACAGGAAAAAGCGGGTGATACCGAAAGCCAGCATTATGGGATTCTGGCTTTCGGTATTTATTCGCGTTTCGCATGGTGTTTGATGTAATACCGTAATGCCCGCTCAACAAACTCGCCGGGCTGCATCATCTCGCCGTGGGCCAAACGATAGAACTGATCCCGAAGCACTTCATCGATGGAGAGAGTGACCTTGGTCTTCTCTCCCCTTGGAACCGCGATGTCCTCGCGTCTGGCCCGGGGCCGGCCTTTAATTCCTGCCGCCTTCCTTTGCGAGGAGTGTGTGTCAGGCGGTCCTACCCTGCCCCCTTCCTGAGCGTCCTGCGTTGACTCCACCGGATGTCCCGGTGACTGTATCGATTCCACGAATTCTTCCGTTTGGGCGGTTCGCTCTTTCCGTTCCATGTCTTTGGATACGAGATCGCCAAGGACACCGCGAACCCCGTCACCTTTCTTAGTCGCCATGCAGCACCTCCTCCAGCTTCGTGATCACGCCCCGATAATCATCCAAGGCGTTCGACTTCTTCAGGCTGAGCATGGTGCCATCGGTCGTCGCATACATGAGATCCGCTTCGGCCCGAATTCGGCCCAGGACGGGGTAGATGCGACTTACCTCCTGGGCCACCTGGTCGTTGATCCTGCGTCGGTGCTGGCAATTGGTCAGGATAACGCCGGCAACGGCAAGGGTCGGATTGACGCCGAGATCCTTGAGTTCATCCATCACTTCGATGAATCGGGCAAGTGCCCGCATCTCATAACCGCCCGGCTGAAGCACGATGACGACAGCAGTGGCTGCCGCGAGGGTATTGGTGGAGAGCACCCCTAGCGATGGCGGGCTGTCGATGATGACCGTCGTCCCCGCAGGCAGCGACGTTTTCTGAAGGCAGGTCCGCAAAAGATATTCCCGGCCCGCCTGGGCGACGAAGCGCATTTCCCCACTCGCGAGATCAATGCTCGACGGCGTGAGCGTAAGACGGTCGGCAATCTCGACGACCGGGAGCGGACCTCGGGACGCTAATGCCTGGTAGAGCAATCCGTCCGCATCATTCTTCCCGAAGGTACTCGTCAGGCTCGCCTGGGGGTCCATGTCAATCAGATGCACCCCCCTGCCCTGCTGGCTGAGCACGGTCCCGAGGGCGGCTGCCGTCGTGGTCTTGCCGACACCCCCTTTTTGATTCGCTATCGCAATAATTTTCATGTTGACTGAACTCCTTTCAATGACAGGATTTGCAATACCATCTTACTGGTCTTCTGTAAAGCTGGCATTATTCCTTTACTGCTTTCTGGCTTTCGGGTTTTACACCATACCATAAAGCTTCCATTTTGGCAGGGTTAAAGTCGGACAGCCATATGGCCCGACTTAAGCTGATGTGTCTTGGACGATCGGAAGCCAAGGCGCCTTAGCGTCTTGGCGGCACTTCCTCTCAATGGAAAGACGAACATGCGTAGCGAGGCAGGAGATGGCTCTGCGGCCAAAACGCCCAGACGTTTAGCCGCCAAAACATCTCAGCCACCTGGCGGTAAGCGGGTGAAATGCACTATCTCTCTATCCGCCCAGGCGTCTCAACGTCTCGGAGTTCACGCCTCGATGATGGGCCAGGACCGTTCCGAATTGGTGGAGAAACTCATCAACGAACATCTTCGCCGCTTCGTCGTGAGTGACCGTGGCGGGCCAGAAAGCCATAAAGCTGGCATTACAGAAACCCAGGATTAATCATGGTTTGCTCGACGGCGGACAAGCTAGGGAAGGGGAGAGGCTGAATATCCCATATTGGCATAATGCCAGAAAGCCAGCTTTCTGGCTTAAACAGTTGGAGCCTTAACGCTCTGGACGGATCAACCCGCCAGCGGCGTAGGGCAGGGGCTGAGGGTCGCCTTCGAGCGACCAACGGGAGCGACCCTTAACCCCGCGATACCCTTCTTTCCTTTTTCCCCCGTACCCCCACCGGGGGCGGAGGGGGGAAACAATAAACGCGGCGAAGCCGCATCCGCTCAAAGCAAACCGGCCATTTTCGCCCCCCACAGTATTTCTGGGGGCGAAAATGAGCCGGAACAAACAGCGGCGGGAGCGGAGCGACCCACCACTAGGCGACGGATCGGCTATCGGCATGCCAGCATGGATGCTGGCGGGCCGATAGCCCGTCGCCGTTTCTTGCACCAGCGGGCCGAAGGGGCGGCTCCGCCGGTCCCGAAGGGACGGGCGGAGCTGACCCCCGGAGGCACGCGGTGCCGCGTAGCGGTAGGTGCCAGAAGGATCATTCAGGATAGGCCAAAAACCGCCCTGGATGGCCCTGGGAACGTCGAAACGTGGTTCAGACGGAGGAATCTACCGGCGAGAGCGAAAATGTCTGGAAGGGGCATTTACGGGGCAGGACGGGCCTATGCCTCGTCGAGCGGCAGTTTGCCTTGCGACTGAAGGAGCTTGCGGGCATAGCTGTGGCGGATGATCGTCAGGCCATATTTTTTCATGGGCCCGGCTTCGATCAGCTTTAATGCCTCGGTGTCGGCTTGGGCGATGGCGGCGGCCTCATGCTCGGCGTGCTGCTCCTTGCTTAAACCATCCCAGAAGCCGATAACCAATTCCTTTTCCCGGCGTTCCTTGGCGTCGGCGTCCTGCTTGCGGCGGCGATCTGCGGCAGCCTGCTGCTCCTTTGCCTGCTTGGCTTCCTCACGTCGCTGCCGCTCGGCCCGCGAGACGAAGCCCCTGGGGGCGGCATGACTGGTCCTGATGGCCGATACGAGCCAGGCCGCCGGATCGGCTATCTTGCCCGGTTTCTTCTCGATTTGCCATTCTAGGTGCTCTACCTGGATCGAGACGGCCGCCTCGCCGTATTGCCGCACCAGCTCGGCGGCGATGGACGCAGTGACCCCGTGGCCGATCAGCATCGCTTCCAGGGGCGTCGGTGGCTCGACGGGGGCGAGGAGGGGAAGGGGGTCGGCGTTGAACGCCTCCACCTCAAGCATCACCGGACCACCGCGTTTGGCGAATGCCCGGTATTCGGCCCTGGCCTTGGCTCCGGGTTGATACAGGAGTTCCCAATCGGGATTACCCTCGCCGTCGGCGGTTTCGTTGAAATCAATCTTGGCGATGTAGCCGGATTCCTTGTGAGGTGCGTGAATCCTCGCCAGTTGCGGCCGGATGACGTTCCACTCGGTTTGCCGCATCAGCGGAGCGTAGATGCAAAGCTCGGAATACAGGAGCTTGGCCCGTGGCCGGTCGTTCTTGATGGCGGCGTACATCTGGTAGCTGAGCAGTTCGTAGAACCGTTGCGAGGCGGGGGGGAGGCTCTTGAGGTATTCGTAGTCGAGGGGACGTGTCATCGCCCCATTGATCACTTGCATGAAAACGTCATTCAAAACGATAAAAACCGCGTCCGCCTTACGACCGTTGGGAAGCTTCTCCCCGGTGAAGACGATGCTGTAGCGGTTGAAGTCCGCTTCCAACAGGCGTTCACTGCCGTCGCTGAGCCGGTAGCGGATTTTCGCGATGATGGCGGCGAAAGCGTTTTGTCGGAGGGCGTTCTTGATGTGATTCGTGTTTTTGCCGCTATCGGCTTGTCCCAACTCGCGGCATATCTCGTTGAGGCTCCCCAATCGGATGATCCTGGAGATCGGCCTGGACGCTTCTTCGATCCGCCGGTTGATGATGAGCGTGTCGAGCTTGTAGGCCAGAGGGCCAGGCTGTCCGAACTTGCTGACGTGGTTCACCTCCCACTTGATGGAAACTTCGCCGTTCTCGTTCTTCTCCCGGATGTCGATGGCGATGTCACCGTGCTTCGCCAGCCTATGCACGGGATACCGCGAGAGGGCGGTTTCCACCCGGATGGGGTTGAGGGGAGCGAGCACGTCGTTGGTGTCTGGTAATTTATTCATTGTTGTTCATTCGTAAAAACACCACCACCGCCTTGTTGATGTTGTTTAGGTTAAACATAGTCTATAAGTCTAGGGAAAACCAACGATTCTGTAAAGCACTTAATATCAGATACTTGCATCGATTCCCAGAGGAAAATCCGTAACCCAAAGTGCGTGAAAGCGTAACCGAAAGTGCGTGCTGCCGTAACCGAAAGTGCCCGATTCCGTAACCCAAAGTGCGTGAAAGCGTAACCGAAAGTGCGTAGGGCGTAACCCAAAGTGCGTCCTCTCCTTGAGAGGTCGTCAATTCGAGCCTCAGCGTCGAGTGGGACCGCCTGTAACCGAAAGTGCGTACCTCAAAGGCTCGGACGGACATGGATGAGGCCCGATTTCACGGTGAAAACCCGGCTCATCGTCTCTAATAGTGGACGTGCGTGTAACGCAAAATGCCCGGTGCGTCGCCCCAAATAGGGCAGGAGAATAGAGTTTTCACGGTGAAACCGGAAGTGCATCGCCTGTAAAGTGTTTGCAAGGTTAACTTTAGGGTATCATGACCTAGCTTGACAGCCAAAAATTGACCTGATAGGAATTTTCCTATATCATTAGGGGTGACGAACATTGGCCAACGCGGGGGATGATGACGAACTAGAAACGCCGGTACTGCGACCGTTGGTGTGGATAGGTAACGCCAGGCGGAACATCCAAGCGTTTCCCGAAGGGGCACAGAAGATCATCGGCGACGAGCTTCAACTGATCCAGTTCGGCGGGATGCCCAAGGATGCTAAGCCCTTCAAGGGGGTGGGCAGCGGCGTTTTCGAGATCGCCTTGCGGTATGACGCCGAAGCCTACCGTACGGTGCTGGCCGTCCAGCTTGGCGAGAAAATCTATGTCCTGCATGCCTTTCAGAATAAATCGAAGAAAGGAATTAAGACAACCAAACATGATATTGAATTGATTAAAAAGCGATACGCGGAAGCAAAGGAGCGGGCCGAATATGAAGAATGATGACCAGACGGAAACCGAATTCGAGGAAGGCAGCGGCAACGTTTTCGCCGACCTTGCGCTTGCGGAAGCCGACGAGCTATTCGCACGCGCCAAGGTTGGATTTTATGTATATAAAATCATAGAAGAAAAAAAGCTCAAGCAGAAGGAAATTGCTTCGCTGCTGGCGATCAAGCAACCGGAAGTTTCCCACTTGATGAACGGGCATTTCAATCGCTTCACCACCGACAAGCTTCTCGAATTTCTCAAGCGGCTGGATCGGAAAGTCACGATCCATATCAGCCCACACAAGCCCGGAGAGCCGTACCAAGAGGTTGGATTCAGGCATTGAACTCATGTTAATGCTGCCTTAACGGCCGTGCCAAAACTATTACAAAATCCCGCGATAATTGTAACTTAAATATCCATTAAGTATAAAAAATAAATAAATATAAATTTTTAATAATTTAATGGATATTTCACGGGATCAAATTATCGAATCCGAGAAAATTCCTCTAAATTTAGCTTGCGTCGCGTTACACCACCGGATAGAAAGCTGGACGGCCAAAGTTGGCATTGCACCTCGACGCGAGAGGGTAGAAAAGTTGATAGAACCACCTTGCCGTGCGTTCGTCGCACGGTTTCTGGTCGCCTCGACCTCGTTGACATCGTTGGTTTCCTGCTCGCCCAAACCGTCCTATACCCATCCCGTCCATTTGTCCGCGATCGAGCTTAACCCTGCGAGGCTCGACTTGGGCAAAGTTCGGCCGGGCGGCATGTGCTCAGGTAAAGTGCTTGTCAGCAATCGTGGAACGGAGACGATCCTAGCCGCTCAATTTGAGACAAGCTGTCCCTGTGTGCGTGCGACGCTGGATCGCGAAAAAATCGGACCCGGCGAAATTGGTACCCTAACTGTCAATTTTAACTCCAGTGAAGAGCCGGATTTTCGAGGTTGTTTGTCGGTTGAATATATCGGCAGATCTTCTGCCGGTGACGCTTTGCTAACCGGACTCGTGGATGTGGTTGTCGAGGTCGGTCCGTCAAGCGTTGCGATCACGGAACACATCCGAGGTGAACAACCCCAGGAGCCATAGAGATGACCAAGACGGAAGCCAATGAGCCCATTCCGACCGTCAAGACATATTCCCGCTCCCGGTTGAGAAATCTAGCAATCTCATCTTCGTTGACTCTAATAATACTGGCCGCTCTTGCCGGATACGGGCGGTTTAGATTCGGTTCGTTTTCTGCTGCGCTTGATTTCGCCCGCGGGGAAGCGATTCTGGTGGACGAGCGAGCCAAGATGATCAGCGGAGTTCATCCCGGAAACCAGATCGTCGCAACCTATTCGCTGACCAATAATTCGGGTCGCCCCCTCAAACTCATCGGCGTTGTCCCGTCCTGCACTTGCACAACTGTCGAGAGTTTGCCGTTGACGCTCGCGCCATCGGAGACCAAGACCATCACTGCTCGGATCAAGTTTTCCGAAGCCGCACCAAATTTCTCGGGCAGTATGCGGCTCTTCACCGATGAGCCAAGTTCACCCGAGATCGTGCTCAGCTATACCCTGCACGCCGCCCAAGACATGGATTAAAGGCGTCCAGGTTCGTGAAACACGGCCGCGTGGCCGTAGTTCGGTTGTTGGATTACCTTCTCAAGGAGCTGCACCATGCATCTTAGCAAGGGGATCGTCGCGTCCGTTCTCTTCTCGCTCGCTTTGATTCTTGCTACAAGCGACTTTGTGGCTGGACAGGCCCATGCCCAGGGGGCAGTGGCGGCGGCGGCGTGCCCGGTGGCGGTTGGCCGTTACACCGGACGATTGATCTGCCCGGCTGCTCCTTGCGGGGCCAAGGCAGGGGCCACGTGCGGGAAGGTTGACGTCCTGAGGTGGAATGGAACGAAGTGGGTCAAGACCGGGCGAAAAACTTGCGGCTGCTGATCGATTCGTGGGTCGTCCCGCGAACCGAATCTGTATGAGAGTAGGTCGCAATTTTCCAACCCGATCCGCGTTTCGATCGATTTCTCAGTAAACCCTACCGGTAAGCGGCACGATACCGCGCCGGTAGGGTTTGGACATGAAGTCAGAGCGACCACGATCCAGAGGGTTAAATTATGTACATGCGAATGGTGGTCGTCTTGAGTGTTCTTCTCTGGGATGTGTCCGCTGCGTGCGGTGACGATGAACTGAAAGTTCGTTGGGAACGCGAATATCCTGTAGCGGCTCAACAGCTCAAGGAGCGATTTTCGTCGTGCCGTGGCAAGTGCCGGCTCTCGATCACTTCCGCTGACAATCCCAAACCTTCACCGCCCTCGGATGCCGAGTTTGCTTGGGATCATGGCCGCCAGAAGGTCCACATGCGGACGAAGATCCTGGGCGGTGCCGGTAACTTGGCGTTCGAGGAGGTATACTCGATCACCGAGGGGGAGAACGCCCGCAACTTTCTCTTGCAAAAGGGGGCAGATGATTCGCAATTCACGGTGTCGGGAGTGGACCATAACAAAGAGTACCCTGAAGTATATGCGAAATATTCATCAAAATTTGCCGATTTTGTAATGCCGAATCTCGCCCTTGGGGGCGTGCCGTTGACCGAACTCATCGCCGATCCTGACTATCACCTAATTCACGTCAAGGGGGTGACGCGGGACAGCCGCTTTCTGGTCAACGTCGCGTTCGAGATCACGGATAAGGAGGACGGCAATAACCGGCGCATCAGTGTCTACCTCGACCCGGAGGCCAACTGGGTGATCCGATCGTCAGAGGAGAGCTTTGCCAAAGTCGAGCCAGCCGAGACCGAAACGACAAACGTAGAATATGGTCCGATTCAGAGCGGTTTCCTCCTTCCCCGGCGCGTCACTGTCTCGAATTCCAGTGACCAATCGGCTTGCGATTTCGTTGACTGGTCGTTCGCACCGACCCCGCTCAATGAATTTGAGATGCCGTATTTCGGGTTGCCCGACTTGACGGCGCAAGCCCCACCCAAGTCGAACAACTTACCGTACTGGATCATTGGAGGAGCCATTCTCGCCTTAGCGATCTGGTGGATCGTGCAAGCGGGAACGCGGTCCAACCGTTCCAAGTCGGCGAGAGCGAGCGGATTCACGCTGATCGAGCTACTGGTAGTCCTCGCCATCATCGGACTGCTGATTGGCCTTCTCATCCCGGCGGTTCAAGGTGCACGCGAATCGGCCCGGCGTTCACTTTGTCAGAACAACCTTATGCAGATCGGCTTAGCTATGCACGGCTACCATGACTCAACTGGTTGCCTGCCAAGAGGCCGATTCCTGTTCCATGACCCACGCTTCTCGACCCGGGGAATTGCCTGCTCAGGCGTCATCGATCGGAGCTTCCTCGTGGGGATTCTACCATTCGCTGAGCAAGGTCCGCTCTTCAACTCAATCAACCAATCTACAGCGATCGTATCGCATGAGAATGTAACGATACACCACGTCACAATTGGCATATTCACCTGCCCGAGCGATCCGGACGCCGGACGATCAGTAGCTGGAACGTTGCCTGAGTTGAAGGGCGATCCGGCCGATGTCGCGGCGGTAACCTGCGCGAGCTACGCGGGGTTGATGGGCATCCAATATTCGTTCGCTCTGCCCAGGCCGTTGGACCGATGCCTCGTCGATCCGAATGCAGTTACCGAGCAAGATGGTTCCATCAACGATCTCTCGCCTCTAAATTTCGCCGCGATAACCGATGGTCTGAGTCAGACCATGATCGTGGCCGAGAGTTCAGCGACAGTACGACGCCGCTTCGACGACCCGACCGTCTTCGGTTCGAATGAGCAGGTTGGTTGGTGGTTCTGGGGTCAGATCGGCCACACGCTGGTGACTGCCGACTTTCCTCCGAATTCTTACAAAAAGTTCGCCTCGACCAACAATACGGCCTGGACGAATATCCCCTCTAGCCTCCATCCTGGTGGGCTGAACGTCCTGCTCGCCGATGGGTCGGTCCGCTTCATCAAGGAGACGATCGATTCGACGCCGATCGATCCCAAACTCGGTCTGCCGATGCTGTCACCTATGGGCGTGTG
Organism: Bacteroidota bacterium; assembly: GCA_903970335.1. Lineage (GTDB taxonomy): Bacteria > Verrucomicrobiota > Verrucomicrobiia > Methylacidiphilales > UBA1321 > JABDGH01. Next base: position 30,952 of record CAJCII010000184.1, read on the forward strand.
GCAGAAGCTAGCGACCAGGAACGGCGGTGAAATAGCTAATTTAGAATCATATTAAAAATATATTAATATTTCCAGCACGTATCCCGGGCTTTTGCTGAGTCGGTCGCGGGTGCGGATGTAGGTGAGCGTGGTTCGCGGGTCGGCATGCCCGGCGAAATCCTGCAAGTCGATGATGTCGCTGCCGCGTTCGCGGGCGGTGGTGAGCGCCGTAACGCGGAGCGAATGCACCGTGACGTTGGGATCAAGCCCCAACGCCTTCACGTAGCGTCCAATCAGCTTCTCCACCGCCCTGGTGGTCATGGCTTTGTCTGCAAATTTATCCCGCCCCATGCCGCGCGGTGATTTGGCGGGAGGAAACAACGTTCCCCCCGGATCGCTGACGCCCGGCACCGCCAGCCATTGGGCCAGCCGTTCCACCGCTTCCAGGTGTAGCGGCGTGGTGCGTTCCTTCCCCCCTTGCCGGTGATGTTCAAAATCCTGTGTTCGCCGCTCTGCTTGTAATCGCGGACGCGGAGCCGCACCAGCTCGCCGACGCGGCACCCGGAATGCGCCAAGACCGCCAGCATGGCCCGGTCACGAAGATCGACCGGCGTGGCCTTGCCTGCCTCGCCCTCAGCGGCATCGAGCAGGCGTCGGCAATCGTGGGGCGATAGACCCACCGTCTTGCCATCCCTGGCGACGGCGGGTGCGGCGACGAACTTGCCGTGCGCCGGGTTGGCCCCACTATAGCTGTAGATTTGCAGGTAAGAAAACAAAGAACGCAAGGCGGTGAGCTTCCGCCGGATGGAGCTATTGGTCATGCCAGCGGAGGCTAGCCTATCCCGCCAGGCGGCGACGTGCTCGGGCCGGACGTTGGGCAGGTGCTCGAAGGCACCGGCTTCGATGGGGGTGATTTGGAGCCTCGCTCAGAAATTCGATACCCTTAATTAATTTTATAGATATAAATAGAGTATCCGGCGCGGGCGATGGGCCGATACCGCAGAAAATAAGCGAACGTCTCGCGGTTGGGCGTCCAATAGGATCCGCCCTTGCCATCGGGGATAGGGGCGATAACGCCTCGGAGCAAGTTCACGCTCACGGCGTAATAGCCAGGCGTCAGCGTAATACGGCTGCCAACTTGCGGTGTTTGGGAACGATCGACCGGGGCGGGCGGGGGTAGATCGAACTCGATGCCGAACTTGACGGGATCGAGGTCGTGAAAGACGGCCATGTGGAGGGGGCGAGCCTCGGGGTGGGCGTCGAGCCATCGTTTGAGGTTGAGGATATCCTGTCCCCAATCAATATTGCTGTCAATCAGATGATCGTGGCCATGCATCGGCCCGCCGATCGCCTCGTTGAAATACGAGATCCAATGCGGGGCGACGCTGAGCACGCTCGCGATATCACATGCAAGCAGTAGGGCCGTCACCCCAATGAACGTTCGCCAGCGAAGTTGGAGCAAGACCGCTAATTTGGAGGTGCTGACCAGGAGAAAAGGCAGGCTCGGCAAGACGTATCGAAAGTGAAGGGTCATGCCGACCTGCGAGCTGATTAGGGCGAAGGGGACCGCGAAGGCCAGCCAGAGCAAGCCTTCCTCCCGCATTGAAAGGCGAGGCAGGCGGCCGGAGAGGGTGAGGCCGACATTGAGGAGGACCAGCCCCCAAAGTCCGAGAGGCCATTTCACGGCCAGCGCGTACAGGTAAAAATCTGACCATCCCGATGACCGCCAGACGCCCCCGAGGTATGAGGCGAATCTTCCCTCGAAATCCCGGGCCTGTTCATCCATCCCGCCGAGATAATCCGCAGGAAGCGGGACGGGGATCGAGCCGAGCCAGGTGTCGGCGAATCGGTTGCCGACGGTTCGAGTCGAACCCCAATCGGCTCCGGTATCGCTCATCCGGTGACTGACGAATGCGAACGATCCCAGCCTCTGACCAGTTCCCGAGAAGCCGTAGCCGGCGTTGAGGACCAGTAAGCTTATACCGATGACTGTCGCGGCCTGCGCCAAGGTCACACGCCAGGTCAACCGCCGGGCGGTCGGCGATGACCCCCAAGTTTGGATCAGCCAGAACAGCGGCCAGAGGCCGTAGAGAAAGAGCATCGAGTGCTTGGTCAGTTGGGCTAGGCCCAGTAGCAAGCCGCAGATCGAGGCGCCTCGCCAGGATGGACTCTGGAGGTATCGCCAGAAGGCATAGGTCGCGACGAGGCCAGAGACGGCCGCCGGCAGGTCGGTCGTGATCAAGCCGGCATGCGCCAGGATCGTCGGTTCGAAGCACCAGAGGATCAATCCAAGGCAACCCGCCGAAGCACCGTAAAGGTCGCGAGACCATCGGTAAACGGCCCAAGCGCCGAGGATCGACCAGAAAACGCCAGCCAAGCGTCCCAGACGTACCAAGGTCATATAATTCGCGCGATTCACTTCGGCGAAATCCTCGCCGACCAACCACTCGGGTCGATCGCCCGGAGCCTCGGTGAAACGTCGATTATCGGTCGCCGGTCGCATCGCCATGACCGGTAATGTCGCGATCATCCTCGGTAGCGGGGGATTGACTCGATAGATCCGAAACCGGCCGGTTCGCCAGTACGACACCCCAGCGGAGATGTGCCCAACCTCGTCGATGGTCACGAAGTTCGTCCACGCCGCCCAGAGCAGCAAGCTAACGTGAATAATAATACATATAAATATTATTAATTTTCTGTATATGGCCATCCCGAAGCCTCTCAATAATCCGATCCCCCCACCACTTCGCTCCCGTTGATTGTTCCCAAAGCCGACCAGATAGCGCCATTGACCGACCGCTTGATGAAGCGTGCCGATCCGTCGCCCATCAATAGATTGACGCCGCCGGGATGGCGGCTGGTCGCGGTGACGATCATCTGGGTCTGGTCGTCCTTTTCTCCGAACATGCAGCTCGGGCCGAGGGGGGGAAGGATGTGGTTGTATCGTGTATAGAACAAATCGCCGTCGGACCATCGTTGGCCCGACCACTCCACCCTGATCGTAAACCGAGGCGTGATGCCGGGGGTCGCCAGCAGGCAAGAGTCGACGAGTGGGGCGGTTCGGTAATAATCGGCGAGCAGGTCGGGCGCATTGGGAGTGCCCAGGCACCGCTCGCTGAAAAAGGCCGTCGTGCTCGACCCGTCGGCGACATCGCTTGGTTTAATGGCGCTTTGATACCAGAACGCGCCGTTGTTGCGACCCAGGGCCTCGCCCGAATCGTTTTCCAGGTTGTACGGAAACGTCCCGGCGTTCCCTCGGTAACTGTTGTGCCCAATACGCTCGATCTCATCGCCAATTGTGTCCGAATCCGACGGACACAACAGGACGGCAAGCGATGTCGTCAGCGCCGTGCTGTTGGGCGGGCCCAGCACCGGGTCATGGGGCCAGGGCAAGCAAGAAAAGTTGAGCGCGTGGTAGAGGTTCGCCTGTTCCAGGTGGAGTAAGAGTTGGGACGCGGCTGACCACCGCGGCCCATGAGGAGGCGCGGCACCGCCGCCGACGCCGAAGGGATAGACCCCCGTCGCGGCCTGATAGCTGGCCAGAGCCAGACCGATCTGCTTGAGATTCGCCTGGCAACGCGCCCGTCGCGACGCCTCGCGGGCCGACTGCACCGCCGGCAGCAGCAAGGCGATCAATGCCGCGATCACCGAGACGACCACGATCAATTCGATCAAAGTCAGGCCGCGTCGAGGATGCATAAGTTATCACCGATTATTAAAGAGTCTTCACCGTTTGTTCCGATTTGGCCGCGCCGCGCCGTCTCCTCAGTTGAGCCCAGATTCCAAGAAAACAGGCGAGAGCCAGCGCGAGGCCGACGGCGATCAAGGGCCACGCGGCCTGACGGCTCGGCGACTGAAGCTCGGGCAGCTTGGGCGGCTCGCCAAGCTTGCTCAGCATGATAGGCTTGCCCAACCGGGTATCAGTCACGAACGTCCCCTTGGGAGCCTCCAACCCCTCCACGGTGAAATAGACGGGCGGGACGGGCTGGTTCACCGATTCCCACCGCAAGGTGAACTCATAGCTCAGCTTGTCCTCGGTGGTATGGTCTTCAATCCGGTACGATGTCGGCACCCAAGCTCCGGAGATTTGTTCGTAACCAACCTCGCTGGTCGTGATTAGATCGTCAGGACGTCCCGCAGTTCCGGCAACTCTTGGGTCGCGGAGTTCGAGCCGGGTCGGGGCAAACCCCTTTGTCTCGTCGAACCAGGATGTAGAAGTGATGGACATCGGACCGTCGGGACCGTTCGTCTGCCGCGACCGAATTCGATAGAGACCTTTCGATTCGGCAACCGAATCTACATATGATCTGGCCTGCAAGAAGCCGAGCATCGCTTCGAAGGATCGTCCCACGGTGAGATCGTGCCAGTAGAGCAAACCCAACGTCCGCACGTCGAAGGGAGAGGCTTCCCGGATGGGTGTCTCGTCGGGTGCAAGGATGCCGACCCCGGACGCTGATCTCATATCGCCGAATTTCCAGGGCGGAACCCAGCGAATGGACTGCGATGGCGTCCGAATCCATTTGCCGATCTGTTTGGTCTCGTAGAGTTGACTCTTGATGCTCGGGTCGAGAATTGATTTGGTAGGAGCTTGCCTTTTACTGGTTGGATCTGACGGGGGTAGGTGTTTGATGCCAGGAATATTCAGGATGACCGGTTCGGTCCGATCGAATCGAAACAGACCCTTCTCATAGTCAAAGGCGGCGAAGATTTCGACGTCGCCCTCGATTCCCTGACCTTGTTTAGGTTGCTTAACGACCCGGCCCTCGGCCCGGAAGACACCCGAGCGGAGTCGATCGCGGCCATCCTTGTATCCCGAGAGGACAAACTGGGCCAACTTTTGTGGATCGCCATCAGCGGCGAGAAGTCTCGGGGCTGTCCTCGCGAAGAAGATCAGCCCGAAGACCACTAGAACCAATCTGGCGTGACGCGACATCCGCATGGAATACATCCCCTTGATGGTGGATCGATCGGGCCATCGCGAAGACCGCTCCGGAGCTAGCGATTTCACGAAAATCCCTGGCGGGTGGATGGGACCACCCGCCAGGGCTCGATGATTCATCGGAATGGGTTATAATCGTAGCCGTTGAGGGAAGCGACGAGCCGAAGCGCCTCCGGGACACTCGTCGGCTCGGCTTGGGTGAGGGCGAGGTTGCTGATCGGCACGGCGATGGGGCAAGAAATCCCGTTGGACTGGTTGCCTTGGTAGAAGAAAGCGGGAGTCTGGACCTGGGCCGGCCCCTGGCAGTAATTGAATCCATCGGAGGCGAGGAAGCAATACACGCCGCAGGGGAGCGTGTAGCCGCAGGCGTAGCTATAGCCCGTGCCACACGCAGTGTCGCCGTCCGGTCCGGTGTCCATGCATTGCGGAATGAGGGTCGATGAGGAGGAGTGCCCTTCGGTCGATGCCGGGCATGAGTAACCAATCAACCAGTTCCCGGTACAGGTCGTCGCCGCGCAGGATGTGTTGATGCTCGGACAGGAGGCGGCGGGGTATGTACTGAAGCACTTCCCGCTGATGCGGCTCATCGCGGTGGGGTCGAGCGGGCGAATGCCCTCCCGAGTCCCAATGCCGGCGATGATGGCGAACCCAATCAGGACCGAGGAGACGAGCGTAAGCTTCATGGACACCCTCCGCTGCGAAGAAGTAGGAAAGTCAACCCGGGGGAATTAGACGACGGCCCTGGCGGTAACGACCGCCCCCCCAGAAGGCCACCGACGTGAACAGCACTCCCGCGACGGCCCAGGCGTATCGATGCCAAAGCCAGTCGCGATGATACGAGACGGCGGAGCCGAGTTCCTCGATCGGGACCGGCGCGGTAAGAAGAACCGCTCCCGATCGCCGCTTCGCCATCTTCGCTGGCGGCCCGGAGCGAACTCCGACCAGACCGGTCCAGACCTGCTCACGCGATTCCGATGAGGAGGGCAACCAGACGACAAAATGCCCTTCGTCCTCGTCCTCCCCGTTGAGGTGCAAAAGCACCGGATAAGGCCAAGAAAGTCGCGAATCGGGGCCAATTTCCAGGGCTCGCGTGAACACGCCACGCTTGCGCAACGCTTCGTCAAGGGCCTTGAGCGTCGAGCCAGCCTCGATGTCGGGCCACTGGACCTCGCGGACGAGTTCGATCAGGCCGGGGTCCTTCTTTCCGTAACATTGGAGGAGGTACTGGAGACAACGTGGACCGCAAACGATGTCGCCATTCTGGGCCGGTTTGGGCTCGTCGCCGGATGCCGGTTGAATCCCCAAGGCACTTAGGCCAATCATCGTCGCGAGGATCGTGCGTATTATCATCATCGCCTCGTGGAGAGGGCCCGCATGGGGACGATCAGAGTCGGCAATGAGTCGTCAGCGAAGCTGATCTCGACCCGTCCTTCTATCAATGCATCAATGTTAGTGGGCGTAAATGACGCAGATAGTACCCAGAAACGATCGGAGGACCGCGATAGCTCAAGCTTCACTCGGTCGCCAAGGTCATGCTTGACCCGGATGGCGTCGCGGCCCGAGACGACGCGATCGGGCGCGAATCGAAGGAGGACTTTGCTCCGAGCGGTCTCCCCGAAGGCGACACTCCCGAAGAACATCTGGGGTGGGATCACGGCGACGGGAGACATGATTCCGATCGACAGGTCCACGACCTGATGGAGCGCCGTATCGACCGCCTCAAGGGTAATCTGGCCGCGATGAGAGCCTGGTTCTAGGCCATCTGTCCGCACATGAACTGCCATCCGCCACGCTTGCCGAGGCTCGTCGGGGCCGGCTTTAACTCGGATCGGCTCCAACGAGGCATCGAGCCAAGCCGAGAGCGAACTCACCTTCGGTGGCGTCAGATCCTCTTTCGTGAAGTTCTCGACTTCCACGAATTCTTCAACCGACTTGCCCCGGCCGACTTGTAAGAATTCGATGACCTTCTTGGACACATTCAAGGATTCGCGGACCTTGGCGACGACCGTAAGCGAGATGACCGGTGCCTCTGGCTGTGCGAACCTGACCACGACAATTTTCCGATCATCCAACGCAACTGCGGGGGCTTTATAAGTCAACTCGACTACGCCAGTTGCGCCAGGTTCGATTGTCGGGGACGAGACCTTGGATGCCGTGCAGGTGCAACTCGTTGTGATCCCGGCGAATTTCCAGAGGGACGTCCCCGTGTTGACGATTTTGAATTGATGTCGGACCGTCTCGCCTATGTGGACGACTCCGAATTGGTGCTCCTGATTCCCCGCAGCCGTAGCAACGACTTCTGGCGTAACGATCGTGTCAGTGTTTCCTTCAAGCCCTTGGGAGAAAGAATCTGAAATTCCGGGTTTGTTTGATACAAGAATATAAAAGAATGTAAATGTTGTAGAAGTAAATAAAATCACGAAAATCGTGATTTTATTGGTCATTAATTTCCGGAATTTCATGGAAATGGTTTCTCAAGATGAGGATCGAGCGAAAGATCACTTCGAGCGCATAGATGAAACGCTAGTCTCGCTACAAGAGACTTCCTCAATTTGCCAAACTTTTTAGCAGAATTACAATTTAACATAAAACCGATCAGATAACCAATAAAATTATTTATAAATTTCTAGAATGTCCAAGTGGTCGGAACCGTGTGAAGAATTGTCACTCAATCAACCAACATAGCGGTTTACAATACGAAGATAATGTGACAGGATAAGTGACGGGATTGGGGCGGCAAGGTGGCTCGAAGCCGGTTGTCACTAAACCGACCGTTTAAGTGACATGCGAAATAGATTAATGCGTTAATGATTGAGGTGGGTGGATGCTGGTCGGTTACATGCGGGTGAGCAAGACGGACGGCAGCCAGGTCAACGACCTCCAGCGTGATGCCCTGCTCGCCGCCAGCGTCGATGGCCGGCATCTCTATGAAGACGCCGCCTCCGGCAAGCGGGATGACCGGCCCGGACTCGCTGCCTGCCTGAAAGCCCTGCGCGAGGGCGACACGCTCATCGTGTGGAAGCTCGACCGCCTGGGCCGCGATCTGCGGCACTTGGTCAACACGGTGCATGACCTGACCGCCCGTGGCATCGGCTTCAAGGTACTGAGCGGCCACGGGGCCAGCATCGATACCACGTCCCCCAGCGGCAAGCTGGTCTTTGGCATCTTCGCCGCCCTGGCCGAGTTCGAGCGGGAATTGATCATCGAGAGAACCAAAGCGGGCATGGCCGCCGCCCGGGCGCGTGGCCGCAACGGCGGCAGGCCCTACAAAATGACCGCCGCCAAGCTCCGGTTGGCAATGGCCTCGATGGGCCAGAAGGAAACCAGGGTCGGCGATCTGTGCGCCGAGCTGGGCATCACCCGTCAGACGCTCTACCGGCATGTCGGCCCGGATGGATCGCTCCGGCCGGACGGAAGGAAACTATTGGGCAGTGGCAAGCCGGCCACTGCGAAATCATCGTAAAGGGATCGCCTATGGATAATCTGCTGACCGTCGCCTTCGAGGCACACAACGCCGAGAAGAACCATCACCGCCGTTACCAGATCACCGTCGGCCGCGATTTGCTCGATGACTGGACGGTCTCGATCCGCTACGGGCGCATCGGTCAGGACGGGCAACAGAAGCGTTTTGCCAGTCCAAAGGCCGAAGAGATGAGACAGGTCATCAGCGAGCGGCTACGCCGCCGACTCTCGGCAACCACGCGGATCGGCTGCGCCTACCGGATGACTCGCCTTGATATGGCACCTGGGTTTGATTCGGGAGCCTGGTTACCGGGGGAGGTCATGGCCAAATTCTTCGGGCAGGGTGACCAATAGCAGGCTCGAAGTTCGCCTGCGTAATCAGGACAACTATCAATTTTGAACATAAAATGACATAAGCTTGATTATCGGACGGAGCGGACAGCCCGTAAAACCAGACCGATTCGCTCTCCTGGGCCTCGCATTTCGGCCCATTGGCCGGTCGATGTGATTGCATGCAGGGTGACAAATAGCGGGAGAAAAATGGTGACATTTACCGGGGGAATTAACAGACGAGTATTTGTTAAGTGATTCTCGATTTGTCACCCCGCGCGACGACCTGTCACTCGCCATACCCCTTCGACGACCCTTAGCGTGCCATTTTGTCCGTTCCGAGGCGTGACCCCCATGGGGAAAGCATGGAATCAGGTGCAGGTAGGCAGGGTTCTGGGATCGCAAGATCGCATTTTTCGATTCGTGAAACCCGCTGTCGAAAGATAGGTAGTGAGGTAGGCAAATGCTCTGGATGGGAAGAGAACGAGCAGATAACCGACAGCGAATGCCTTTAAGATCGTGAGCGTGGACACAGAGGCGTTCCAACAGGTCATCGAAGGTTCTCTTGGCACCTTTGCGAAGAATTATTTAAATCATTGCATAAAATAAAAATTTATATTATAATAAATTCAAATAAATAATTATTTAAAAATATATTTAATATTATTGATTATGGATGATAATGGTTTCGATAAAAGAATTGACGCGTTGCTTTCGGAGCACGCTGCTTTGATGAATAGCGGATTTCCTGCCGAAAAGACTAAAGAATTTCAGGAGAAGGTCGGCGAATTACCAGAGGCCCAACAGGCAGAATTGCAAAATTTAATAGATGTGTCAAAGGCGTTGAAAAGCCACATCGTACCACGTTCTCGTTGACAAGCATCGCAAGCTATCGAACCGTGTCTTCGCTAATCTAACGCTTGACTGACGCCTTCGAACCGATGGAAGTAATGATTTGCTTGCCTCGCTTATTCAATTTCTTAAGTGCCGATTTGAATGCCTCCTCCATTTCCTCTTTCGGGATCTTTAACAACAGAGCGGCTCTGTCCGCGCTGACTCCATAACGTAGGATGAGGAGTACAGCCTCGACTTCCAAGTCAGTCAAACCCTTTTCCAAATCCCTGATGAACGATGGCTTGCTCCATCGCTCGATGAGCAGGAGGCCAATGCCAAATCCTAAAATATAACAAAGAATAGATACTCCGTCGGCCTCAACAATGCCAAGAGCTTTTCCCAAATTGGTAGCCCGGAGTAGACCGAGCATAACCGCGCCACCCCCGACGAACCAAGTCAAAACGATGAGGATATTTGCGAGTAATGCTTTTGTGGG
>CAJCII010000185.1 GCA_903970335.1 Bacteroidota bacterium
CCAGTCCGTCTTGGCGCAGGCTTCGCCCAAGGTCTCAATGAACCGTTGGCGGTCGGTATCGTCGGAAAAGATCGGCTCACGATGGTCACCACGGCTCATCACGTGATAAATCGCGCCGGGATATTCGATGCGTAAGGCCCGTGCCATCGATCCTTTTTACTCCTTCCGCGATCCTGTGTCAATAGTTTGGACTGACCCCTTTACTTAGAGGAGTCAAAAAAGGAGGAGCCAGAGGGTGGTGAGGCAGACGACGTTGAGGGCGAGGGTGAGGAGGGCGGGAACGGCACCCCAGCGGGACGGGGGTTTGGGACGGGTGTAGTCGGGGGTGATTCCGGCGGCCAAGAGGCGGTCGTAGAGGTGGGGATGGACCATGCGTTTGCCGGGCATGACGGCGGGGACGTGGTTGGTTTCGTAGAGCTTGGAGAGCGATCGAGCATAGACTTGGGCATCTTCCTGGGCCTGGCTGCCAAAGGTATCGGCCCGTTCTTCCATGCGTCGGCGGCGTTTCCGCAAAAGGACGAAGCCCGCGATGACGATGAGATAGCAGGCGACAAATTCGGCCCAGTTGCCACTCCACCAGAGGGAGAGGGTGAAGAGGGGAAGAAGCAAGAGCGGGGTCAACAGGCGCAGGAGGCGGGTGGTCCGGTCCTCGCACAAATGGGCCATTTCATGGGCGAGAATGGCTTTCATTTCTTCTGCGGAAAGAATGGCGTTGAGTTTTTGGGTGACCGCGATGGCGTTGGCAAAGGGCAGGGCGAAGGCGTTGGCCTTGTTCCAGCGAAAGGTCCAGACGGTGGGGGCGGGTCGCTGCCAATGGGAGGCGAGTTCCTGCGCGAGTTGGACAAGTTTCGGGTCGCCGGGAACGAGCAGGCGCACGATTCGACCGAGTCGGACCCAACCGCCGAACTGAATCCAAAAATAGGCGAGGACGGCGGCGGCAAGATCGAGCGCGGCCTGGAGGCCCCATTGCGAGGGCAAATAATTTGCCATAACGCCGAAAATGAGGAGCACGGGGAGATAGATGTAGACGATGACGGCAATGTTGAGGAGGTTCTGGGCGTGCGATCCGGGATGCTCGTGATAACGTCGCGCCCAAAGGACAACAACCCGGTTAGACGAGAGGAGGCCAACCGCGAGAACGAGCCAAAAAAGGAGCCACTTGGGAACCGGCACGACGAAGCTGGGAAAATAACCTGTCGCGGCGGCGTAGACCAAGGGAAGCAGAAGGACAGAAGTGCCGAGGAAGACCTGGAAGGGATAGCTGCGCCGGGCACGCTCGGTCCAATGCAGGGCGGGGTCGGTGGTCACGCCGCGACCGACGCAGAGCGCGACGATTCCGATGGTGGGCAGAGGAAGGCAGGCGGCAGAGGCGAGCAGGACCAGGACGACGAACCATCCGTGGGTCCATTGGACCAGATCGTTCGCGAAAGAGAGACGTGGAAGCCAGGGGAAGGGGTCGTCGCCGATTCTGGACCAGTAGGCGCTGTGGCCTTCGTCGATAGGGACGCCGCCGTAGCCGGTGGAGTAGGCCCAGGAGAGCCATTGGGCGGCAGACTTGCTGCCGAGTTGGGCCGCTCGTTGCCACCAGAGGAGGGCCGACGGGCTGTCGCCGATATCGTAATAGACACTGGCGATCCAAGCCATGGTGGCGGGTAGCTTGTCCGGGGGAAGGTCCTGAAGCACTTTTTCAAGGATCTGGCTGGACTGCCCGGGTTGTCCGGTCTGGACATAAGCGGAGGCGAGCCAGATGGCGGCATCATTGTAATAATGATCGAGTTCGAGGGATTGACGGAGTGGAGCGATGGCCTGGGCAGGCTGACCCGTACGGCAAAGGAAGACACCGAGCCATTTCTGGGCGGCGGAATTTTCGGGATCGAGTGCGACCGCTTTTCTACTTTCGGCCAGGGCTTCCGGGTAACGGCCCATGGCATTCAACGCCATGACGTGGAGGACCAAGGGGACGGCCGATTCGGGATGGATCACCATCAATTGGCGATAGAGGCGGTCGGCGGCTTCGGTCTTGCCTTGATCGAGCAAGTCATCGCCTTGATTGACGATGGCATTATCCGAGTCCGACCAATTGTCGTCCTCAGCCGCGATCAGAACGGGAAAGGCCAAACCGAAGAGGACGGCGATGCATCGAAGGCAGGGGAGGATTCGAAGCATCGGGATTTTTGTAGCGGACCGGAGGTGCGTTGTCAGCACGATGCTTCCGAGATGAGGCAAGGAATTGCGGCGGAGCGGGTTGAGTAAGGCCGATCCGCACTTATAGCTTATCGCGCAGGGGGGGGAGGGTTTCCGGGATTATTATTGGGAAAGGTGTTAAAAAGGGCCAGATTTGGTACCTGCACCGTTTCGGTCTGAGGCGGGAATTATGCCCGTCTCATTTTCTTTAGGGCGGAAATGGACGGAGCGCCAACGATAAACTAAATCCTGCGCCGCCTCCGGCCAGTCGGGGAAGTTGAAGCGGAATCCGTTTTGGTCCAGCAAGCCGGGGACGACGCGGCGGCTTTTGAGAATCAACTCGGTTTCGGTGCGGAGGAAGAAGGCACCGATTTCGAGCATCCAACCGGTGGAGGGCAAGCCGAAGTAGATTCCCCAGGCCCGACGTAAAGCCGCCATGAATTCGGCGTTGGGAAGCGGGTTCGGCGAACAGAGGTTGATCGGGCCGGAGATCGCTTGTTTTTTGAGCAACCATTCGACGGCGCGGACAAAGTCGGTTTCATGAATCCACGAAACATATTGTCGGCCATGGCCCTGACGGCCACCGAGACCGAAACGGACCAGACGCAATAGGGTATCGAAGACGCCTCCCCGGTCGGGGCTCATGACCATGGCAGAGCGCAGGACGACGAGGCGGGTGGCGGGTAACACCGAGGCAAATGCAGCCCGTTCCCAAGCGGTGGCGACATCGATGCTGAAACGCCAGGTTTCGGGAACATCGGGCTCCACACCTCCGATGATGCCGGCAATTTCGTCATTGGGCGCATCATACCGGTGCGAGTAGATGGTGGCGGTGGCCGCCTGAAGCCAGACCGGTGGCGGTCTGGAAGTCCGGCGGATCGCTTCGGCGAGAAGTAGGGTCGAGGCGACGCGCGATTCGGTAATAAGACGGCGATTTTTTTGGGTGTAGCGGCAATTGACGCTGCGACCGGCAAGGTTGATCACAGCGTCGGTTCCATCGATTTCAGCGGTCCAATCGCCGAGCGTCCGCCCATCCCAGCGGACAAAACGCCAGGGAACCTTGACCGGATGGCGTCCCGTAACGATTACCTCGCAGCCTTTCCGGTGAAAAGACCGCGCGAGGATGGTGCCGACCTGACCGGTCCCGCCGAGGATGACGATTTTATCCATGTTTGCGTGGGAGGAGGGGGCCGCGCAGCGGCGTCAGGCCCGAGCTACGGCCAGAGTCCTGCGCGGAATGGGTGACGACGCTTTGCAGTACATGGCCCGGCAGGTAAAGCAGGGCCTGCGAGAGCTGGAGGCGATGGTGGGAAACGAGATGGCAGATGGTGCGGGCCAGGGGGCGCAAGGCGGGAGTGGCCAGCTTTTCCGACCAGGCGCGATAGTCACGCAAGGCGTACAGGCAGATGAGCCAGGCGTCCTCGCCCGCGTAAACGGCGCCTTCGTCGCTGAGGACAATGAGTTGCCGGTCTGGCTGGAAACGGGGCAGGTCAGGACAGAGTCGGCGGGCTTCCGCCGACGGAAAGGGATGAAAGAGAAGTTCCACCCAGGCGGGCTGGCTGTCGAGCCATTCGCGGCAGCGGCGGCACAATCCGCATTCGCCGTCATAGAAGACATAAAGTCGTTTCATCGTTTGACTCCCGGATCCGCAGCGGGGCGTCAACCCCACTGCGGCTTTGATCGTTTACGCTTGGGGCATGGGCGGCAGGGTGTAGGCGGTCGGCGGGAAGGACGGCGGGGTCTGGGCCTCGAGCGCGCGCTTCCTCATGCGTGAAAAGACGTAAAGATTACCGAAGTGCATGACACCGAGGACCACGAGGACGAGGCCGACCTTGTTACTGAGGTTTTCGATGAGTTGCTGGGTGTCGGCAGGCGGGTTGTCGGTCTTGAGGGCGAGGGTGACGTAACCGATGTTGATGAGGTAGAAGCCGACGAGGAGGAGGTGGTTGACCGAATCGGCGATGGGTTCGTTCCCGCCGAAGACCTCGACGAGGAAGATGCGTCCGTTTTTATGGAGGGTCTGGGCGACCCAGACGGTGAGGAGGACGCTGATGGCGAGGTAGATGAGGTAGAGCCAGATGGTGGGGTTCATGGTGATTTATGGGTTGATGGTCGGTTAGAGGAGATCGGGGTGGACGTAGCGTTTGTAGTTCTTATATTTCCGATATTGGTTGAAAATTTCGTCCAAAAAGAAGGGGGCGGGCCTGGCTTTGCGGAGGGGGCGTTTTTTGGCGGTGGCGGGTTTGGGGTGGTTGGTTTTCATGGTGGGCTTTTAGTTTTTGGGTTTGCCGAGGATTTTGAGGAAGAGGGGGAGGAGGGAGCTGCCTTCGGAGCGGGAGATGCGGTCGAGGATGGTGTCGGCCTGGCCGACGAATTCGGAGAGGGCGCGGATTTGTCGGTTGAAGGCGGCGGCTTTGTCGCCGCGGAGGGAGCGGGTCTGTTCCTCGCAGGCGCGGAGGGCCTTGAGGGCGGGTTCGATTTCGCGGCGTTTGCGTTCGCGGGAGATGATGCAGAACATGCGCCAGACGTCTTTTTCGGCTTCGAAGAATTCCTTGCGTTCGCCTTTGCGGATGACGCTGCGGACGAGGCCCCAGCCGGCGAGTTCGCGGAGGTTCTGGTGGGCGTTGCCGCGGCTGATTTTGAGGTCGGCCATGACGTCGTCGGTGGTGAGGGGGGCGTCGCTGGTCATGAGGAGGGCGTGGATCTGGGCCATGGTGCGGTTGATGCCCCAGGCGCTGCCCATGGCGCCCCACTGGGCGACGAATTCGTCGCGGGCGAGGGCGAGGGGGTCGGCGCTGTCCTTGTCGTTCATACTTTCAATAAATACTGAAAGTACTGTTTTGTCAAAGGACTTTTGGCGAGAAAGGAAAGCTTGGCCCGGGAGGAATCGGACTTAGGGTAATTTCACGGTCATGAATGCCCTTCCTCGTGTTTTCCTGACAGGGTGTCTTCTGCTGACGATAACCGCTTTCTGCCCGGCGCAGGACAAGACACCGCCGGTGCGGAAGGTGTCGGTGATCGGTACGTGCATCATCAAGGTGGTACCGGACGAGATGCTGTGGAGCATCCAAGTCAGCATCGACGACGTTACCCTGGCGAAGGCGAAGGCGCGACACGATGCCTCGCTGGGCGATGTGCTCAAGTATCTGAAGAGTCTGGGCGACGATCTGAAGGACCTGCAAACGGGCGGGATCAGTTTCGAGAAATATACCGGCGACGATAAAGACGCACGAAGGCACCCGTACAATTGCTCGACGCAAATCACCTTTACGCTGACGGATTTCGACAAGTATGGCCCGATCTGCGATATGCTGGCCAAGTTCGATGGGACGGAGGTGCAGTCGGTCGGTTACGACACTTCGAAGGAAGCCGAGTTGCGACGCGATGCGCTGAAACGGGCGCTGCTCGATGCGCATGACAAGGCGCAAGACTTGGCGACAACGGCCGGGTGCACGATCGACAAGCCGCTCTCGATCGAGGAGCAGGATGCCTACGCTGTCTACCCCGGATCGATGAATACGATGAATACAGAAGACACCACTCCCAGCGGAACGCCGACGGCGGTGGCGGGGCAGATCGATATTACGGCAAAAGTTGTCGCGTCGTATGATTTGACGCCGTAGACGCTGGCGCACCGTCGCACGGAGTCGTCGCACGGAGTGTAATGGCTACCTACGGAGAATGGGTCAGGCCGGCAGGCACACCTGTCGGCTGACCCTCCCCAGGTGCGACGGGTACCACGGAGGAAGGCAGTAGCGGAGCGGGGCGGCATATGGTAGGGTGAGTCCCTATGCCTACCGTCATTTCCGGTCCCGCCTACGTGGTGAAGAATAATATCGATACCGACCAGATCATTCCGGCGCAATATCTGACGCTGGTGCCGACGATCCCGGAGGAGTACGAGAAGCTGGGGAGCTACGCGCTGATCGGGTTGCCGGACGCGCTGTACCCGACGCGGTATGTGGCGGAGGGAGGGACGAAGACGCTGTACCCGATCATCATCGCGGGGCGGAACTTCGGTTGCGGGTCGTCGCGGGAGCACGCGCCGATCGCGCTGGGGGCGGCGGGGTGCCAGGTGGTGGTGGCGGAGAGTTTCGCGCGGATTTTCTTCCGGAACTCGATCGCGACGGGGGAGCTTTACCCGTATGAGAGCACGGGGCCGCTGAGCGACGTCATCAAGACGGGGGACCAGGTGGAGGTGGATTTCGACAAGGACGAACTGCGGGCCAACGGGAAGAGCTATGCGCTGAAGCCGCTGGGCGAGGTGCGTCCGGTGATCGATGCGGGGGGGATCTTCGACTTTGCGCGGCAGAGCGGGCTGATTCCGGCCCGGGAAGAGAATTAAAGTTCCGCTCGTCACCCTCGTCTCCTTCAGCTAAAGATCACTTAATGAAAACCGCAGTCGTTACCGGCGGAGCCGGATTTCTGGGCAGTCATTTAACCGATCGTCTGTTACTTGAGGGCTATCGGGTCATTGGGGTGGATAATTTCATCACCGGGAATCCGGCGAATCTCGATCACCTGAAGGGCAATCCGAATTACAGCTTTATCGAGCAGGACGTGACGAAGTACATCGATATTCCGGGTGAGATCGATTTCATTTTCCATTTTGCGTCGCCGGCCAGCCCGATCGATTATCTCGAGTTGCCGATTCAGACGCTGAAGGTGGGATCGCTGGGGACGCACAACGCGCTGGGACTGGCGCTGGCGAAGAAGGCGGGGCTTCTGCTCGCTTCGACGTCGGAGTGCTATGGCGATCCGCTGGTGCACCCGCAGACAGAGGAGTATTGGGGCAATGTGAACCCGATCGGGCCGCGTGGGGTCTACGACGAAGCGAAGCGATTCGCGGAGGCGATGACGATGGCGTATCACCGGTACCATCACGTCGATACGAAGATCGTGCGCATCTTCAACACCTACGGGCCGCGGATGCGGCTGAAGGACGGGCGGGTGGTGCCGGCGTTCATCGGCGAGGCGCTGAAGGGGGAACCGATTTCGGTTTTCGGCGACGGGAGCCAGACGCGGAGTTTTTGCTTTGTGTCCGATCTGATCGACGGCATCTACAAGCTTTCGCAGAGCGACTTTCACGAGCCGGTGAACATCGGGAATCCGAACGAGTTGACGATCAAGGAATTCGCGGAGCGGATCGTGCGGATCACCGGCTCGAAGAGCACGATTACCTTCCAGCCGCTGCCGGTGGACGACCCCAAGCAGCGGCGGCCCGATATTACGCGCGCGGGTAAGTTGCTGGGGTGGAAACCGGTGGTGGACCTGGAGACGGGGCTGAGCCGGACAATCGAGTGGTTCAAGAGCCGCGTTTAATCAAGCCGGAGTAATCCTGAGAAAAGCAAGAGTTCCCTCGACACCCCCTTCGACTACGCTCAGGGCGCGGCTTCCTGCCGCGGCCGAGAGGGATGACAAACGTATATGAGTCGCCGCGTCATTATCGGAGTCGGGCTGGCCTCGCATCCGGTCAATGCGGCGGGGAATACCTGGGCTTTTCTGCAATGGGTGCTGGGCTTTCGACAGGCGGGATGGGACGTGTGGATGGTGGAGGACATCGCTTCGGCGAAATGCCTCGATCCGGCTTTACAGAAATGCGAGCCGGCGCAGAGCGCGAACCTGGCCCACTGGAACGGGGTGGTGGCGGAATTCGGGCTGAAGGGGAGATCGACGCTTTTTCTGGACGGCCAATCGCCCGATCTGCCGGAGCTGCTGCGGTTCGCGCGCGACGCGGAGTTTCTCTTTAACATCTCGGGCCATTTCAAACAGCGGGAGGTGCTCGGGGCGGTGCCGGAGCGGGTCTATGCGGACCTCGATCCGGCCTTCACGCAAATCTGGGCGGAGGTGTACAAGTCGGACATGAATCTCGACGGGCACGATACGTTCGTCTCGATCGGGCGTTATCTGGGCAAGAAGACATGTCGCGCTCCGCTAGCCGGGCGCAACTGGCTACCGCTCGGCGTGCCGGTGGTGCTGGATTATTTCACCAACCCGCGCGCGGAAAAGCCGGGCGATACCTGGACGACATTCACCCACTGGTACGGCTATCCGCAGGTGGAGTACGACGGGGCGTGGTATGGGAACAAGTCGGAGGAATTCGCGCATCTGGTCGATCTCCCCGGCAAGACCGGGGAACGGCTGGAGATCGCGACGGACCTGCATTCGGAGGATCCGACGACGGACTTATTCCTGAAGGGAGGCTGGCGGCTGGTCGATGCGCGTCCGTTGAACACGCCGTGGCAGAGTTACCGGGATTACCTGGCGCAAAGCCGGGGCGAATTTTGCGTGGCGAAGAACGGCTATGTCGTTTCCCGCTGCGGGTGGTTCAGCGACCGGAGCGTCTCGTACCTGGCGCTGGGACGACCGGTGATTTTACAGGAGACGGGCTGGACCGATTTTTATCCGCACGGCGAAGGGTTGCTCTCGTTCCACGATGCGGAAAGCGCGGCGGCGGCGCTGGCAACGGTGGCGAAGGACCCGGTCAAGCACGCGCTGGCGGCACGGCGGATTGCGGAAACGCATTGCTCCGCGCCGGTGGTGGTCAACCAACTGCTGGAGACGATCGGGCGGGCGGAGTAGGCGGGACGGGGCATCGTCGGGCGAGGAATTCCGTCGAATTTGCGTTGTAAACGGAGGCGGGAGATGCTTATTCTTACGGTTCGCGTTTGTGCCCGCGTTTTGGGCACGAATTTCGGTCAGGGGTCTTAGCTCAGTTGGTAGAGCGCCTCAATGGCATTGAGGAGGTCAGGGGTTCGAATCCCCTAGGCTCCAGGCGGGGTGCAATGTTTTGGGCGCCACACCGATTTTGCCTTAATGGCAACGATGAAGACGGTCGTTGCGGCACTACAACGGGAAACTGCCTACCTTGGTCGAACCACGGCAGGCGTTTCCGATTATCGACGAGCGGACACCCTCACGCGCGGTGATGATGATGACGATGGTGGTGATGCCCCGAGCAGGCAGAGGCGGGAATGGTTGCAATGAGTGAAAGAACGGCAATGCCGAGAAGTAGACGGAGTATGTTCATGATAAGGATTACGACCCGGGGGAGGGGACGGCGGTTACAATTATTTTTGTTTTATGCAAAGCAAATCATGATTTTTATAAGAATTTGCGAGTAAATAGGTTACAAGAACCGACATTTCACAGACTTCTTGATAAGTTGCCTGCATAATTCCGTTTAACTTTTTTTACTCGGAAAGGTAAAAAGGCTTGCCGCGACTCGGTTTGTCACTTTAATCTCTCAAGCTGAACCGTCTTCCAGGTGAATGGATAATAAAAACTGCTTAGCTCGCAACGCCAGTTACTTATGAAAAGCAAGCTCCTGCGTAAGCTGGCCAAGAGTCAGAAGTACCTGATATTGGCTGAGATCAAGCGCAGCCAGGGGCTGTCGGTGTCGCAGTTGTGCGAGCGGATTAATCTCTCGTACATGGGGGTCAAGCAGCATTGCGTGGCGCTCGAGAAGGACGGATACCTGGATACGTGGCGACGTCCGAAGGGCATGGGACGACCGGAAAAGGCGTACCGGCTGACGATGACGGCCCAGGAATTTTTCCCGACCGAGCATACCCACTTCACGGGGGAAATTCTGAAAAGCCTCGAGCAGGTCTACGGTCCCGCCGCTCCGGAAAAGATCCTGTACCAGATTTATCGTAACCTGACCGTCAAAATGCAGTCCAAGATCACCGGCAATTCGCTGGAAGAGCGGGCCCGTTCGTTTGCGTCCCTGCGCGACCAGGACGGGTACATGAGCGAATATTATTTCAACCCCGATATCCAACGGCACCAGGTCATCGAGTACAATTCGCCGGTGCTGACGGTGGCGGACCAGTTCAAGATTTTGACCCAACTTGAAAACACGCTGGTCGAGAACGTCCTGGGCGTGCGGGTCCAGCGCGAGGAAGAGCGGATCTCCGGTCTGTTCAAGTGCCAGTTCACCCTGCTCGATTAGGCCCGGTTGGTTCCTTAAGCGGAATATTGCCCTGCCCCCTTTACATCGCGAGGGGTTGCGCTTAGTATATGCCTTAGGAGACGCAAGATGAAAGAAACCAAAGAATATACCCTGTACAACGACACCGTGATGGACCATTTCCTCAATCCCCGCAACATGGGCGATGTGGAGCAGGCGGACGGTGTGGGGGAAGTCGGCGCGGCGGCTTGCGGGGACATCATGAAGATCTCCCTGAAGATTCGCGACGGGAAGATCGAGGATGCCCGCTTCAAGACCTTCGGCTGCGGCAGTGCCATTGCCTCCTCTAGCATGGCCACCGAACTGATCAAGGGCCGCACGCTGGAAGAAGCCAAGAATTTTTCAAACCAGGAAGTGGTCGATGCCCTCGGCGGACTTCCCCCGGTCAAGATTCATTGCTCGGTTCTGGCGGAGGAAGCGCTCAAGGCGGCGATTGAAGACTACGAAGCCAAGCAGCCCAAGGTCGCCCTCGCGACCGCTTAAATCTGGTCTTCGCCCAGCGGAATCGCCCCACCGGCGAGCGGTAGAATTTAACGGTCCGGTCGGGCAGGCCGGGCGACCCCAAACACGATTGATTTTCCATGGATAAACGCTCCGTTTACCTCGACCACCAGACGACGACACCCGTGCTGGAAGAGGCGTTCCAGGCGATGGTTCCCTATTTCCGCGAGGCCTACGGTTCTCCCTCCAGCCTGCATCGTTTCGGACTCCAGGTGCGGGAAGGCCTGAAGGAGGCACGGCAAAAGATCGCGCAGATGATCAACGCCGAAAGCGAGGAAGACCTGATTTTCACCTCGGGCGGCACGGAGTCGGCGAATCTTGCAATCAAGGGCTTTGCCGATGCGAACGTCCGCACCAAGGGCAACCACATCGTTGTTTCGGCGATCGAGCATCCGGCGGTGATGAACTCGGTCGAGTACCTGAGCAAGCACGGCTTTGAGGTTACGCAGGTGCCGGTCGATATCATCGGGCGGATCAACCCGGAGGACGTCGGCGCGGCGATCACGCCCAAGACGGCGCTGGTCGCGGTGCATCTGGTCAATCACGACATCGGCACGATCCAGCCGGTGAAGGAGATCGCAAAGATCACGGCGGAAAAGGGTGTCGCGCTCTATGCCGACGCGCAGGCGGCGGCGGGCTGGATGCCGATCGACGTTCGCGATCTTGGCGTACAACTGCTGAGCTTCAGTCCCCACCGCTTCTACGGCCCGAAGGGTATCGGCGTGCTCTACCGCAGCCGCAAGGCCCGGGTGACCAGTCATATTCACGGCGGTGTGCAGGAAGGCGGACGGCGCGCGGGAACGGAAAACGTCCCGGCCATCATCGGCGCGGGGGTGGCGGCGGAGTTTGCCGTGCGGGAGATGGACCAGCGGGTGGCCCATGTCGCCATGCTGCAAAAGCGGCTCTACGACGGCCTCTGGAAGCACGTCCAATACATCAAGCTCAACGGTCCGGTGCCGGGTCCGCTCCGCATCTGCAACACGCTTAATCTCAGCACGGAATTCATCGAGGGCGAAGGGCAGCTTCTGCTCCTCGATTACCAGGGCATCGCGGTGGCGAGCGGATCGAGTTGCGTCAGCAAATCGCTCAAGGTCTCGCACGTCCTCAGCGCCATCCAGCTCGACCACGCGCTGGCGCAGGGCAACATCATTATGAGCCTGGGCAAGGACAACACGGTCGAGGATGTCGATTACGTCGTCGAGACGTTCGCCAAGATCGTGGTGAAGCTGCGCAACATGTCGCCGATGTGGAAGGAATTCGAGGAAGGCGTGATCGATTCGGTCATCGCGCCGACGGGGCGAGGGAAATCGTTTACGCAACACGCGGCGGATATTTCGGGGAAGCCGGCGCATTAGCGTCATCTCTCCCCAGTTCAGGGAGAATCGCTGACGAGCTTTTTAAAGTTATAGTTGATGAAGGAGAGATCTCTACGGCTATGAGTACACCGACACCCTTCCACGGTCCGACCGCTTATTTCTCCCACCCGGTACGCTTTGCCGCGGTCCTGGGGGTGCAGTTCCTGGCCATGACCTGATGCGCACGGGCAGGGGATACCGACACGGTGGCGACGACTCAGCCCCCGAAACCACCCGCGATTGCGCCTGCGGACGATAAGCCCGGGCCCTCAGATACCGACGAGCTGGTCGATGTGGCGGAGGAGGTCTGGGGTGAAGCGGGTACGGGCCTCGACGGCCTGGAGGTTCTCGAGGAGCTGGGAGACCTTCGAGGCACCGAGGATGGCCGTGCTGACGTTGGGGTTGTTCAGGCACCAGGCGATGGAGAAGACGGCGAGGCTGAGGCCGAGGTCGCGGGCGATGTGGTGGAGTTCCTTGAGGGCGGCGGCCTTTTCGGTGGCCTCGCGCTGGAGGCGTTCCTTGAGCCAGTCGTAGTCCTTGAGGGTGGCGCGGGTGTCGGGGGCGAGGCCATCGGTGTACTTGCCGGTGAGGAGGCCGGAAGCAAGGGGGGACCAGATGGTGGTGCCGAGGCCGTACTCGGCGTAGAGGCGTTCGTATTCCTTCTCGACCCGGTGCCGGCCGAAGAGGTTGTACATGGGTTGTTCCATGGTGGGGGGGACGAGGTGGCACTGGCGGGCGATGGCGTGGGCCTGGGTGATTTCCTGGGCGGACCACTCGGAGGTGCCCCAGTAGAGGACTTTGCCTTGGCGGACGAGGTCGCTCATGGCGCGGACGGTTTCCTCGATGGGGGTGTGGGGGTCGGGGCGGTGGCAGAAGTAGAAGTCGAGGTAGTCGACCTGGAGACGGCGGAGGGCGTTGTGGCAG
>CAJCII010000186.1 GCA_903970335.1 Bacteroidota bacterium
CTTTGGGTGAGGCGGGAGAAGGGCGAGCCATCCGGGAGGCGCAAGGTGCTGCCGAGGTGGGTGAGGCCATGGGCGCTGACTTCGCCGATGGTCTGGCCGGATTCTTCGTCGTACCCACAAGCGACGGTGAAGCGAGGACAGGCCATGAGTTCGAGGGCGTTTTGGTAGAGCGGAACATGCTCCGGTTTGAAGACGCCGACGAGGCGGGCATCGGGTCGGGCGGGATTGAGGAGGGGGCCGAGGAGATTGAAGACGGTGCGGTGCCCCTGGGCGGCGAGGCTGCGGCGGACGGGGGCGACGACGGCGAAGGTGGTGTGGTAAGCGGGGGCGAAGAGGAAGGCGCAGCCGATTTTTTCGAGGCAGCGGGGGACGTCCGCGGGGGCGAGTTCGATGTCGATGCCGAGGTTTTCGAGGACATCGGCGCTGCCGGAGCGCTTCGAGATGCCGCGATTGCCGTGCTTGACGACGGGGATGCCGAGGGCGGCGAGGATGAACATGAGGCCGGTGGAGAGGTTGAGGAGGTTCAAGCCACCACCGCCGGTGCCGCAGCAATCGAGGAGGGGGCGGCCCTGCCAGGAGTGGAGGACGCCGGGATCGAGGGCGCGGGGAAGGAAGGCCTCGGCGCAGGCGGCGAGTTCCGCGGCGGTTTCACCCCGCTGGGTCCAGGCGAGGAGGAAGGCGGCTTTTTCGGCATCGGGGCGGGAAGCGTCGAGGAGGGCGTCGGCAGCGGCGCGGATTTCCTCCGTCGTGAGGGAGCGGGTGGGAAGAACGGAGGTGAGGTCGGTCAGCACGGGAGACATCATGCGCGGGTCCAGTGCGTCTGCCTAGTCGGAATGAGTTGGCTTGGTGAAGAGGAGGTCGAAGAGCCAGAGGGCCCAGGACGGCTTGGCGTCGTCGGCCTCGGACTTGGGGATGGTGTCGGGCGCGGGAGGCTGAGGCGGCGGCGGGGGAGGGACGAGCCAGGGGGTGTCGTCGGTGTCCTCGCGACCGCCGGAGACATCGGTGACGTGACCGTGGTAGACGGTGACGAGGAGTTCGGAGAGATGGGGGTCGTCGCTGTGGTAATGGTAGACTTGGGGGGGGTAGGAGTCGGCATTTTCGATATTTTCCAGGTACGGCGCGTTCTCGCGGTCGTAGGGATAGATGTCTTCATGCGACTCGATAACGCTGGCGTTCCAAGGCAAAGAGGCGAGGTCGGCTTCGACCATGCCGACGCGGATGAGGCCTTTGGGGGGAGGATAGCTAACGGGCTTGCCTTGGTATGCGGGGTCCTGGGTCGTGGGATAGGGGTGGTAGTCGTCGAGGTTGCCGCGGAAGACTTTGGCGCAATAGAGTTTGCTGTGGCTGGTGGGGACGAAGTAGGAGATATCGACCTCGAGGTCTTCGTTGGGGATCTCACGGGCGACGAGGACCATGGTGGAGCTGTCCTGGGGGGAATCGCAGTAGAAGGCGCGGTGGAGCCAGCGGCCTTTGTGTTCGTAACGGGTAGGGGTGCGCTGTCCCGGCGCAGGAGCGGCGTCGATGACGAGATTGTCGGGGAAGACGGAGACTTCGTACGAATCGCTGACGTTGTAGTCGCGCCATTCGGCGATTTGGAGGCTGAGGCCGGCCGGGACGTTGGTCTGGAAGACCAGCCCGATGGAGTAATCGAGAAGGACTCCGATGACCAGGAGGACAGCAGCGGCAATGAGGACCTTTTTCATGGCGGCGAGATCATCCGAGGGATTACGTCATGGCGTTTGGAGGAGATCGACGCTGACTTCGTAGCGGAGGAAGGGCGTGATGAGGTAGACGCCGCCGAAGGCCTCGAGGGCCACGTCGCGGACTTCCCGCGCCACTTCGATGCCGATGCGGGTGGCGGCCTTGTCATCTGCGCAGAGGCGGAGGCGCTCGCGCAGGGACTCGGCGATCTTGATGCCGGGGACCTCGTTGTGGAGGAACTCGGCGTTGCGGGAGCTGAGGAGGGGCATGACGCCGAGGAAGACGGGTACGCCGAGGGGCTTGAGCCGGGCCACGGTTTTGCGGGCGAGATCGAGGTCGAAGACGGGCTGGGTCATGACATACTGCGCGCCGGCGGCGAGCTTGCTTTCGAGCTTCTTCACCTGCGAATCGAGATTCAGGGCGTTGGGGTTGAAGGCGCAGCCGATGATGAAATCGGTCTGGCCCTGCAAGGGACGTCCGACGGCGTTGACGCCGCGGTTCATGCCGATGAGGAGCTTGATGAGGCCGACGGAATTGAGGTCGTAGACGGAGGTGGCACCGGGGTGGTCGCCGACTCTCGCGGGATCGCCGGTCAAGGCCAGGACGTGGCGGAAACCGAGGGTGCCAAGGCCCATGATCTCCGATTGCAGGCCGAGGAGATTGCGGTCGCGGCAGGCGAGGTGAATCAGCGAGGTGAGCCCGACTTCCTCGCGGACGCGAATGGCGGCGGCGAAGTTGCTGACGCGGAGGATGGCGAGGGAATTATCGGCGAGGGTGATCGCCGCCGCGCCTGCGTCCTGGAGGGCCTTCGCGCCGGCGAGGAACTTGTCCATGGACAGGGTCTTGGGCGAATCGAGTTCGACGATGGAGACGGTGCGGTGCTTGAGCAGGTCGAGGATCGAGACTTCCACTTCGCGAGCGGAAGCGGGTGCCGTGCGCTCGGATATTTCCACGCGCGAACGCGGAGCCAGCGGCTTCTTGACGCGGACGGGCTTCAAGTCACGGACCGAAGCGGCCATGGCGGCAATGTGCTCGGGACGCGTACCGTAATCGCCGCCGATGAGGCGCGCGCCCTCCTCGACCAGACGGGGCAGTGTGGCGGCAAAGTACCCCGCGCTGGCGGCGTAGTTGAAACGACCCTCGTAAAATTCGGGCTTACCCGCGTTGGGGAAAACGGAAATCAGTTCGCCTTCCTCCACGGGCAAGCGGGAGAGGAGGTGAAGGCAGGCCTGCGGACCGCAGGTGCCGTTGAGGCCGACGATATCGGCTCCGGCGGCGCGGAGGACTTTGACCGCCTCGACGAACGATTCGCCGGAAAGGAGGCGCCCTTCCTCGCTGACGGCCATCGAGGTGACCACGGGAATCTTGGCGAGACTGCGGAAAACCTCGAGCGCGAGGAGCAACTCGTCGAGAGCGGGAAAGGTCTCAAGAAAAATCAAATCGCAACCGCCCTCGACCAGCGCGCCGATTTGCTCGCGGAAAAAAGTCTTGCGGTCGTCGAGGGAGTGCTCGCCATCGGTGGGTCGCAACGAAAGCGGCCCGACCGACCCGCCGATGAAAACGTCGCGCCCTTGCAGCGCCTCCCGTGCGACCTGGGCGGCGCGGTGGTTGATCTCGCCGACCTTGTTCTCCAGGCCGAAGTGGGCGAGGCGAAGGCGGTTCGCGCCGAAGCTGTTCGTCTCGATCACCTGCGCCCCGGCGTCGGCGTACTCGCGATAAACGCGCGTGACAAGCTCCGGGCGGGTGAGGTTCAATTCCTCCAGGCAGTGATGGAGCGGCACGCCCAAATCGTAGAGATAGGTGCCGGTCGCGCCGTCGCCCAGGACGACGCGTTCGGATAAAAGATCGAGGATGCTGGCCATAGTTTATTCTGCTTCACGCTATCAAACCTGTCGCACCGGACGGAAACAACCAAAAAGCCTCAAGGTCCTTATGAATCAACGCAAAAACGGCCTCAAGCTCACGGACGACGCGCCGGTCAACGAGGAGATTCTGGCGCTGGTGGAGCACTGGAAGATTCCGACCTACTCGGACGATTTTGCGGAGATCGTCGCGTCGCTCTACCGGCTCTCGCGGCAGGACCTCACCTCCAGCGACATCGTGCTCTTCAAGCGGTCGCTGGCCGAGTTGCGGTACGCGCAGCGCATCTTCGCGCCGTATCGCGGAGTGAAAAAAATCTGTATTTTCGGCTCGGCGCGGACGCAGCCGACGGCGCCGAGTTACCAGTCGGCCATCGACTTTGCCCACAAGATGACCGAAGCCGGGTACATGGTGATCACCGGGGCGGGGGACGGCATCATGGGCGCGGCGCAGAAGGGAGCGGGGGCGGAAAAAAGTTTTGGGCTGAATATCATGCTGCCGTTCGAGCAACACCCGAACGAGACGATCCGCCACGACCCGAAGCTTGTGACGTTTCGGTATTTCTTCACGCGCAAGCTCACGTTTCTGCGCGAGGCGAGCGCCGTGGCGGTTTTTCCGGGCGGGTTCGGCACGCTGGACGAAGCGATGGAAGTGCTGACGCTGCTGCAAACGGGGAAGGCGCGCCTGATCCCGTTGGTGCTGATCGACGAGCCGCGCGGCACGTTCTGGAAAAACTATGTGCTGTATCTGCGGGAGCACCTGATGGGGGACGGGCTGATCTCGCCGGAGGACTTCAATCTCCTGACCCATACGCATAGCGTGACGGAGGCGCGGGACGAGGTGGTGCGGTTTTACCGGAACTTCCACTCGTACCGTTTCGTGGGACCGTATCTGGTCATCCGGCTCCAGCGCGCGTTGGCCGAGGATAAGCTGGCGCACCTGCACAAGGAGTTCGCGGGGATTCTGAGTCCGCCGGGGGAGATGTTCCAGCGGGACGCGCTGCCGCAGGAAACAAACGAGCCGGAGATCGCGCATTTGCCGCGTCTGTGCCTGACCTTCAATCGGATGCACTATGGGCATTTGCGGCAGTTGATTGATCGGGTGAATGAGGAGTAGGCGGCAAGTTCAGTCCCCGGTCAATGGGAAGCACGGCCTCATCCCGACCGCTATTTTTCTTTGACACCATCATATTTTCAATATTTATTGAAAATACAAACGAAAGTCCAAGGCCTCCACTCCTGACTTAGCAATCCTTTAGTTCTTAAGCGAGAACCCATGAACCGGGAATTACCTCCTGACAACCAACCGACAAGTCCGCCATCGCTGGATCGCTGGCCCTATTTTTGGTGGGGCTGCGCCCTGATGGCCATCAAGTACAACCTCGACCGTGCCATCGCCTGGCAGTGCTTCAACCGCACGTGGTATTTCTGGAACTACATTAAACCGCATGGCTTTGCCGCCATCAACGAATTGCCGCCGGATGACGAGAGGTTCTATTTCCTGCTTCTTCTGTCTTCATTGCCCTTCCTCATTCTGGGCATCTTTTTGACCCTGCGCCGACTTCGCTCGGCGGGTCTGCCACTGGAACTGTGCCTGATATTCTTTGTGCCGGTCATCAACTTGATTTTTTTTGTCATTCTTTGCCTGATTCCTGCCAAACACGCTAGCCCGGCCCGGACTGGTCATCCGGGCTGGCTAACGTGGCTTCCCACCAGTCCGGTCGGAAGCGCCTTGGCCAGTATGGCGCTTGTGGGCTTGGCGGGGGCGGGCCTGGCTTGTCTGTCCACGGCGGTACTGCAAAACTACGGTTGGGGGCTGTTCGTTGCCCTGCCTTTTGCCATGGGGCTGATCTCAGTCCTGATCTATGCAGGCCCGGGCCCGGAAAAGCCAAGTTTTGGCAGTTGCATGCTGGTGGCGATTCTTCCCATCGTCTTTGCGGGTCTTTGTCTGTTTACCATCGCGGTGGAGGGAGCCATTTGCCTGGTCATGGCCGCGCCGATCGGTCTGGGACTGGCGTTGGCTGGCGGCATGGTGGGCTATATCATCGTCGGGAATCGTTCCGGACCGCTCCATCCCACCGCGATGATGTTGGTGCTGATGTCGGTTCCCTTTACCATGGGGATGGAAAAACAGGCCGATGAGCCACCACCTCTTTTTGCCGTCACGACATCCGTCGTGATCGATGCACCCCCGGAACGGGTCTGGCCCAATGTCGTTTCCTTTCCGCCCATACCACCGGAACGCGACTGGATTCTGCACACAGGAGTGGCTTATCCCACCCAGGCGCGAATTGTCGGCAGCGGGGTGGGTGCCATTCGTCACTGTATTTTCAACACGGGCGAGTTCATCGAACCGGTTGAGGTTTGGGACGTAAATCATCTTCTACGCTTTTCCGTGGCCTACCAACCGGAACCCATGGAGGAGATGTCACCCTATCCGCATCTCAAGACAGCCCATCTGCATGGCTATCTTCGCTCCCAAGAAGGCGAACTTCGACTGACGGCACTGCCTGGAGGCAAAACGCTGCTGGAAGGAACGACCTGGTACACGGATCGCATTTGGCCCAGCCAGTATTGGCAAATGTGGTCGGACTTGATCATTCACCACATCCACCTGCGCGTTCTCAACCACATCAAGAACCTCTCCGAACAGCAGGTCGGAAAGTAAATATATGAAATGCATTTACATCGGCATCGCCATTTTTTTGGCGAATATTACGTTAGCGTCCGCGCAGATTGTACCTCCCAACTGGGTTTCGGACAAGTTACTCGAACAGGCGGAATCTCCGATCCAAAAGCAATTGGATACGGGCGTGGCCATGAATGCCACCGCGGAAGATATGGCGGCGGTCCGCGATGCCCGACTCTTGGTTATCTATCTCCAGCTATTCGAACATTTAGACAAAAACGGGCAAGCAAAGCTTTATCACGAGCAAGACATGTGGCTGCACAAGCGAGATGTCGCGTTGGAGAAATTGCAGGATCCCACAGGGGGCAGCGATACGATGCTAAACATTGCGCTCAAACAGCTTGAGCTTACCGACCAACGAATCAACGAGTTGTCCGACAGGCTAAAAAAAGTTCAGGCCAGTGCAGCCAAATGAGAAAAGGCAGGCGGAACCGATCTTTCGACTTCGCTCAAGATGACGGTTCGTTTTTTGAGGATGAGGTTGCTGGCTGCGTTCGAGGGCCGTTGCCGGGAGATCAACTGATGCCGATGGGTTGAGACAGCGATGGCGTTTCGGGGGATCGGGTGTCAACTGCGCCCGTCGCTCGGAGATCGACGGCTACCCATCGAACGATGGTTTTGAGAATGGGACGTCTCGCTGCGCTCGGGTTGAGGAAAGCAGATTAATGCGATGCTCATAGAGCGCCGCTACATGAGGAGATGGCGCTTCGCGCAAAAGTTGTCGGTAGGTCAGGGCGGGGCGACAGGCTGCCAGCGAGCTTTTCCTTGGCCTGACGGTTTTATTGGCTTAAGGTTCACGGGCTGAGGAACAAGAGGAGCGAGGCGAGGGCCGTTGCCGGTTCACCCCCAACCTTGGAGGAGAGTTGAAGGTCGATCCACGATTTCTGAAAGAGGAAGGCACGGAGGTCTTTCTCGGTAACGAGTTGCTCGTGAAGGGGCTGCTGGAAACCGAGGGCGGGACGCATCTGTGGACGGGCTATCCGGGGTCGCCCGTGTCCGGCTTTTTCGACTGCATCGAGGCGATCCAGGAGATTCCGAAGCAATACGGGATCAGCGCGGTGCTGGCGAACAACGAGGCGCTTTCCGCGGCGATGACGAACGGCTCGCAGATGCACGGGTTGCGGGCGATGTGCGTGATGAAGAGCGTGGGGCTGCATGTGGCGACGGACGCGCTGGCGCTGGGCAACCTGGCGGGGGCGCACCCGGAGGGGGGCGTGGTGGTGGTGATGGGGGACGATCCGTGGAGCGACTCGACGCAGGTGCCGGCGGACTCGCGGTTTTTGTGCAAGCACATCTATATGCCGGTGCTGGAGCCGACGACGAACCAGGAGATGAAGGACTGGGTGGACCTGGGGTTCAAGCTGTCGCGGGAGAGCGAGCTGTACGTGGGCTACCTGGTGACGACGAACCAGGCGGACGGGGGCGGGTCGGTACAGGTGGGGCGCAATCATTTTCCGCGGGTGAATACGCACAACCCGATTCCGCTGGATACGGCGAAGGTCGATTTCGAGAAGATGGTGCTGTTGCCGCCGCGCACCTGGCGTCGGGAGCAGGAATTTCCGGCCCGGTATCGCCGCCTGTGGGCAAGCGCACGACGACATGGGGTCAACCGGATCACGCCGGGGCGGGGCGGCGGGCGGTTGCCGATCGGTTTTATCAGCTCCGGGCTGGCCTATTCGTACCTGGAGCACGCGCTGCAACAACTGGGACTGACGGGAGTTTTTCCGCTGCTGAAGCTGGGGCTGACCTATCCGCTCGATCCGGAGACGATCGAGGCGTTCGCGGGGCAGGTGGAGAATCTGATCGTGGTCGAGGAACGGCGCGGGTTTCTCGAGGAACAGATCGTGCAGATTCTGGCGCGGCAGGCGATGACGGGCGTCGGCGCGATTCCGGTGTATGGGAAGCGGTTTCCGGGCGGCCGCGAGGGCCTGCCGTCGGTGCGGGGTTTCAACTCGTCGGTGCTGGTGGAGCTGCTGGCCCCAGTCATCACGGAACTGGCGGTGCCGAGGCTGAAGCTGGACGTGGCCCTGATCGAGCGGGAGCTGGCGTTGCTGGCGGAAAATGGGGCGATCGAGGTGAACCTCGCGCCGCGCACGCCGACGTTCTGCCCAGGGTGTCCGCATCGGGATTCGGCGAGCGTGCTGGGGGAGATCAAGCGCGTTTTCCGGGACGCGGAGTACATGCGGACGGCGCATCGGCGGGAGCCGGTCGACTTGGTTTTCCACGGCGATACGGGTTGCTACACGATGCTGATGTTCGAGCCGAACAAGGACCTGATGCACAACTACAGCGGCATGGGGCTGGGCGGTGCGACGGGGCTCGGGATCGACCCGTTCATCACGAACAAGCAGGTGGTCTTCATGGGCGACTCGACCTTTTTCCACAGCGGGCAGGTGTCGATTTCGAATTCGATCAAGAACGGGCAGGACATCACCTACGTGATTCTGGACAACAAGACGACGGCGATGACGGGGCAGCAGACGACGCCGGGACTGGAGTACGACCTGCTGGGAAACGAGACGTGGGTGCAGAAGATCGAGAAGATCATCGGGGCGATGATCGAGGACAAGTCGGTGGAGGTGATCCGGACGAACCCGGCCCAGCGAGCGGACTATCGGCGACTGCTGGAAGCGACCGTGCTGAAGAACGGGGTGAAGGTGGTGGTGGCGGACAAGGAATGTGGGATCACGTTTCACCGACGGCGGAACCGCGAGGAACGGAGCGAGGTGCGGCAAAAGGGGTTTGTGCAGACGAAGCGGTACATCGGGGTGGTGGCCGATGCGTGCGAACATTGCCTGGCCTGCACGCGGGCGACCGGTTGCCCCGGGCTGACTTTCGCGGAGACGGATTTCGGGACGAAAGTGCAGACCGATCTCTCGTGGTGCGTGAACGATACGGCGTGCACGAAGATCGACGCGTGCCCGGCGTTCGAGGAAGTGATCGTCGTGCGCACGCAGAAGCCGATTTCGCATCTGCCGGATTTCAGCCAGATCGACCTGCCGTTGCCAAAGACGCGGGACTTCGACCATGCGTGGCACGGGTACCTGGCGGGCGTCGGCGGGATGGGCATCGGCGTGGCGACGGCGACGCTGGTACGGGCGGGGCATCGCGAGGGGTACCAGGTGGTGTTCAGCGACAAGAACGGGCTGGCGATCCGGAACGGGGGCGTCTACTCGCACATCACGCTGCTGAAGCCGGGATGCAATCACGTCTCGCCGATCATTCCCTACGGCAAGGCGGACCTGATGCTGGGGATCGATATTCTGGAAGCGGCGCGGGGACTCGACCCGAAGGGGAATCTGCGGGTGGGCGGAAAAAGGACCCGGGCCATCGTCAACCGGCAGAAGACGCCGACGATCAACACGCTGCTGGGCACGGATGATTTTTGTGTGGAGACGCTGGAGGCGGCGTTGCGGAAGAACACCGATGCGGGCGGTTACTTCAGCGCGGACGTTTCGCAGCTTTCCGAGCGGGTTTTCGGGACGAAGCTGTACGCCAACGTCATCATGCTGGGTATCGCGTTTCAGCGCGGCGAGCTGCCGATTTCGCTGGATAGCCTCGAGTACGGCATCCAGGAAACGATGGGGAGCGCGGCGACGGAAAACTGGCTGGCGTTCAAACTGGGGCGGAAGATCGCGCACGACGCGCTGAGCGCGCCGCGGCCCGCCACGAGCGATGCGAACTCGTATCATGAAGTGGTCGCGGAAAAATCGGAGAGGCTGAAGCGATCGGGACGCCGGGGTGAGCGACTGGCGCGACAATACTGGCAGTTGGTCACGAGCGCGCGGGAGAGGCTGACGCTCGACGCGCGGCATGAGTCGCTTTTGGCCCAGCGCGTGTACGACTTGATCCGGTACGAGGACCTCGCCTACGCGACAGAGTATGTGGAGCGGCTGGTGCGGCTGCATGGGAAGGACTCGGCTGGCTTCGGCTACGCGGCAACGGAGGCGGCGCTGTGGAATTTGCATCGGGTGATGGCGATCAAGGACGAGGTCTATGTGGCCTACCTGCTTTCAAGCGAGGAGAAATACGAGCGGGACATGGAACGGTACAACGTGCGACCCGAGTTGGGAGATCGGCTGGTGCATCGTCACCTGAACCGGCCGGAGTTCGCTTTCGGCAAATTCACGCTGCGCTTCAAAATGAAGACGCGGCCTTGGATGTTGCACCTGATGCGCCGGGCGAAATTCCTGCGCCGGATGCTGCCCGCCTGGCACGCGAAGGAGCGGGCGTTTCGCGGGTGGTACTTCGATCTGATCGAACAGTTTACCGCGCCGAGCGATGCGGTTTCCTATGCGACGTGGCTGACGATTTTGCGCCTGCCGGAGGAGGCGACGGGTTACCGGGAAATCCGGTATCCGCGGATGGAACTGGCGCAGAAGCGCGCGGCGGAGTTGCTGGACTCGCTCTCAAGCCAACGCAAATCCGAAAAAGTCGAATTCATCTAGCCATGTTAGACCCATCATCCCAGTGCTTTGCGGTGCTGGTCGATGAAACGGCCCAAAACTTAGCGGTGTTCGTCGTGGTGGGATTCTTTATTGGAACCTACCTGTTAGTGGGCGGTGCGGTTTTACTCATACTGTCCAAGGGATTAAAGGAAAACTTTGAAAACACCTTATGGAAGAAAATCCTTTCGTTACCGTTTCTTCCTACTTTTGTCCTTTGGGCGCTGATTCTGTGTTTTCTGAGCACTGCTTACTGGTGGGTGTACCCCGAAAATCACATGACTCGAATCGATTTCGATGGGAGAGAGGAGCAAAAGCAAAAGTTGAAAGATTACAGATCCGCCTGTGCTAACCCGGATATTTCACCCGTTTTTATGGGGGCGGATCGGCGCGGTATTTTTGTGCTTGTTTTGCCCGGGCCGCCCTCGCCCGCGGCGGTTTCGGCGGCTTTCGCCGACCGTGACGACACCGCCCCCATCCCCCGTTGTTTTTCAGTGTGCCGGGGACAGCACGGCCTCGGTGTTACGCGCTGCTCAAGCGTTGGCAGACGTGGCGAAAGAG
>CAJCII010000187.1 GCA_903970335.1 Bacteroidota bacterium
TTTGAGATTTCTGTCGCCATACACTGTATGGCGGGATGTCAACCAAACTGCGTTTGCTACGCATTCCGTTATGCTAGAACCAGTCACTCACGCAAGTAACTGTAGTTTGAATATTCTAGCTACGGTCATAGACCGCCGCTAGATTGGCAGGTAGCCGTCGCTACAGGAGAAGGTCGAGGCCTCCGACGAGGTGGATTTTATGACGGCGCTGTAATGGGAGGGCCGTGAAAAAGAATGGCTTCCACCGGCCTTCGCGCTATTTTCGTTCCTTATGTTAGGTTCCTGGTACGAGACGTTTGTTTTTTCGTGGTATGTGATGATTCCGCTGTGTATTTGCAGCATCATCTCGCTGGCAATCATCCTGGAACGGGTGATTTCGCTGCGGATGTCCGTGGTAATCAAACCGCAGCTCGCACGAGCAATCCACGAGCTGCACTACGGCGGGAAGACGACGCTGATCGAGCAGCTTTCCGTGGATGAGGATACCGCGCTGTCGCGCCTGGTGCGGGCGTGCCTGATGTACACGAGCTGGCCGAAGGACGAAAACGCGGAGGCGGTGCAGGCGTATGCGCGGCGGGAGATCGTGCGGCTGGAACGGGGACTGGTTTTTCTGGAGGTGGTGACGGGACTCGGGCCATTGCTCGGGCTGATGGGGACGATCCTCGGGCTGATCCGTATTTTCGGTTCGGCGGGGTCGGCGGGCGACCTGAACGCGCAGGGGGCGCAAATCGCGGCGGGCATCGCGGAGGCGATGTACTGCACGGTGGCGGGGCTCTTTGTGGCCATCCCGGCGCTGATCGCGCATGCGCTTTTCGCCCGGCATATCGAGGCGCTGACGATCGATCTGGAAACACTTTGCTCGGAACTGCTGGGGAAGCTTTACACCCAGGCCGAGACCTCGGAAACGGCCTAAGGCATCATGCAATTCGCCCGGAAACCGCTGCGCAGGCCTTTCATCAACATCATTCCGTTGATCGATGTCCTGGTTGTGCTGCTGATTTTCTACATCGCGACCACGGTCTTCAAAAAGAGCGAGCCGCAGATCAAGATCGTCGTGCCCTCTTCGACCCACGCGACGACGGCCACGGGAACGCCGCCCTCGATTATTTTTGTGACGGAAGACAGTAAAATCCTGCTGGACGACACGCCGGTCGATCCGGACCAACTCGGGGAACTGCTGAAGAGCAAACTGGCCGCAGACAAGAATTTCAAAGTGGCGATGAAGGCCGATACGAAGGCACCGTTCGGCATGATTGCCAAAGTGATGGACGCCGCGCACGATGCGGGCATTACCGATTTATCGACTTTTATGAATGCGGAAAAGCCAGCGGGAGATTCGGGACCATGATCAAGGAAATCGTCCACTACGATGCGCCGGTGCTCCGCGCCAAGGGGAAGGAAGTCGGGGCGATTACCCCGGCGATCAAGTCGCTGATCGAGGATCTTTTCGACACGATGCGGCACGCGCGGGGGGTCGGACTCGCTTCGCAGCAGATCGGCGTGGCGTTGCAGGTGGCGGTGATCGACATCACGGGAGTCAAGGAGCGCCCGAGCAAGATGTGGATCGCGGGCAAGCCGGTGGACCCGGAGGCGTTCATGCCGCTGATCCTGATCAATCCCGTACTCAAGACGACGAAGACCAAGGTCGTCGGGCATGAAGGGTGCCTGAGTTTTCCCAGCCTGACGCTCGATATTCCGCGGGCGCAGCGGGTGGGGGTCAAGACGCGGACGCTGGAGGGCGGGGTTTTCGAATTCGATGCGGGTGGGCTGCTGGGGCGGGCCGTGCTGCACGAGACGGACCACCTGCACGGGCGGCTTTTTATCGACCACATATCGGCGGAAGAGCGGCGCGAAATCCGGGAGGACCTCGAGTGCATCAAGCGGGGAGAACCGATTCCGGAGCGTCCGGAGAAATAATCCCGCAGCAATAATGCAATCCGTTCTTAATTCTTTTCCGGCCAGACCGATTTAATAAGCAACCTGCATGGGTGCCGCCGAAAGTAAAATCAATCAGCTCCGCGTCCGCGTTACCGCCGAGGAACGGGAGCTTCTGGAAAAACTGTGCCTCGCACGGGGCCGGGGTGAAACCATTTCCGACCTGGTGCGGGAGGCGATCGCCCTATTGGCGAACCCCGGCAGCAATGGCAAAACGAGTTCGCTTAGCCCCGACGTGCAAGCCAAAATGGAACAATTGGCCGTGCTGCTGAAACGCGAGCAGCAGCAGGTGACGGCGGCGTGCGTCGAGGGGATTCTGGACCTGATCGAACGTAAATGCGAGGTGCCCCTGATCGTGATGGAAACGCTGCTCCATCTGAAATACCGCGGGAAGGATGAAAAAAGCAATTTGCCCTGGGCGACGGAGGCGACGAATCCGTCGGAGCCAAGTTAGCAACTCGAGCCAGATTGCGTCTTTCGGTTGGGCGGCGTGATCGAGTTCGAGTTTTTCCGGTAAACCACACCGAGGACATCTCCGAAGGGGACGGTGGCGACCGAGCGAAAAGGGAGTCGTTGGCCCGACGGAGTCTGGAACGGTTCCGAAAAGCTCGGCTCGCCTCCTTTTAATTTTGGGACCCAGCAGATGCGGAGTTCGTCGATTTCATCGGCGGAAAAAAGTGCGGAGAGTTCCCGGGCGGATGGTGCAGCATGATTCCGAAGAAAAGAGCGGGCTGGCGGCGGCAACAACCGGGTCGGCCAGCGTGCGCCGTCCCAAGTCAACGCCAGGGAAATCGTCCGGGCATGGGCAGTTTTTTTAACCGAGCGGGTCATAGGATCAGCATGGCATCGCCATAGCTGAAGAAGCGATATTTGAGATCGATGGCTTCCCGATAAATCTCGAGCAGTTTTTCGCGACCGACCAAGGCGGCGACGAGCATGAGGAGAGTCGAGTGGGGCAGATGGAAATTGGTCAGCAGCGCGTCGATTCGTTTGAACTCGTAGGGGGGGTGGATGAAGATGCGGGTCCGGCCCCGGTAGGGACGCAGGTGCGGGGCGGACTCGAGCACACGGGCGGAGGTGGTGCCGACGGCGATCACGCGGGTTGCCGCGTCGTAGTCCGCGGCGAAGCCCTCGGGAATGGAATAGACTTCCTCGTGCATCTCGTGATCGGCGAGGAACTCGGTCTTGACCGGGCGGAAGGTGCCGAGGCCGACGTGAAGCGTGACAAAAGCATGGGGGAAACGGGCCAGCAACTCCGGGGTGAAATGGAGACCGGCCGTCGGCGCGGCAACCGAGCCGACGTGGGCGGCGAAGACGGTCTGGTAGCGTTGCGCGTCCTCCGGGATGTATTCCTTTTCGCCCAAGGTCTGGCGGCGTTTGCGGATGTAGGGCGGCAGGGGCATTTCGCCCATCGACTCGAGGTCCGGCGCACCGAAAAAGCGGAGGACGCGTTCGCCTCCCGGCAGGGTCTTCAGGACTTCGGCCTCGACGGGTCGGGCCGATGCCCCGGAGCCAGCGGTGAAGGAAAGGCGCATGCCGGGTTTGGCCCGAGCGCCGGGTTTGACCAAGGCCACCCAATGGTGCGGACTGGTTTCGTCGAGCAGGAGCACCTCGAGCCGGCCGTCACTGGTGGTCAAAGCGGCGGGACGGACTTTCGAGTTGTTCAAGACGAGGAGATCGTCCGGCTTGAGGTACTCCGGGAGATCGTAAAAACGGCGATGATCGATTCGGTCGGCGGCGCGGTCATAGACAAGCAGTCGCGATTCTTCACGACGAGGCGTGGGATGAGTGGCGATTAACTCCGGGGGCAGAACGTAGTCGTAATCGGATGCGCGTGCGCCCGGCAACGGCCGGTCTGGGGAGGAGCGGGCCATGAGGAGGACCGACTAGACGAGCTTGAGCGAGGGGTAGCGTGTCGCCAGCAACTTTTTGGAGGCTTGGAAGACGCTATCGGTCCTGGCGAGCAGAGCGGGATATTCGCTGGGGGGATAGTCTCCCTTTTCGATCTGCCAGAGAACCGAGCCCACTTCGACAAAACCGAAATTGAGGAGACTGCCGCGAAGTTGATGCGCCTGGGAACCGATTTCCTTGCGCTGGGTTTCGATGTTCTTGTTCTTGAGTTCCTGAAGATGTTGGTTGGCACTGTCGATGAGTTCCTGGACGATTTCGACCATGTCGGACGGGACCTGTTGCGGATCGTCTCCCAGCAATGAAGACGCCTGTGACCAATCGAAGTTGGGTTCGTTGGTCTCGCTCATGGGTGCAGTATCAGGAGGTGATCGCGGATGTCAAAACGGAATATCGTCGTCGCTCGGCATGGGCGGCGCGTCTTCGGAGACGGCGGGAGCGGGCCGGGAGGATTCGCCAGAGCGTTGTTCTCCGCCGCCATAGGAGCCGCCGGAACGACCGCCACCACCGCCACCTCCCGAGGGAGCACCGAGAAACTGGACACGATCCGCGCGGACACGCAGCTTGCTTTTTTTCTGGCCGTCCTGCTCCCACTGATCGAGCTTGAGCACGCCCTCGATGAAAACGGGGCGACCCTTGCTCAGGTATTGCTTGCAGGTTTCGGCCTGACGTCCCCAGACCTCGATATCAACATAGGTGACGGTTTCCTTGATGGTTCCGTCCTGAGCCTTGTAGCTATCGTTGATCGCGATGGCCAAATCTCCGACGGCCGTTCCCTTGGGCGTATAACGCACCTCGGGATCGCGAGTCAGGTTTCCGATGAGGAGAACTTTATTGAGATTGGCCATGGGAATTCATCTGGGGTTCAGGCGGCGACCGTTTCCTGCTTGAGGTAGAACTGGCGGTAGACGATTTCGTTCAGGGTGAGCTTGGAGCGTAAAGGTTCAACCTTGTCCGGGGCCAGCGTAAACTGCACGTTGACGTAAAATCCGCTGTCGAGATCGCCCGCCATGCGCTCGAAGCGTTTGCGGTCCATCTTCTGGGTGCCATTGATTTTACCGCCGAAGCCTTCGATTTCTTTTTCGATGCTTTCGATGGCTTCCTTGAGGCCTTCATCCTTGCCTTGGATGTTGAGGATAAACAGGCCGTCGTAGTTATTCATTTATAATAGTCTCCTTCTCATCAATCTTCTTGGTTAGAATCAACGGGGCTTAGTCCGTTGAACCGATTCATCGCTACCGCAATTCCTTCGCTCTGGCAACATTCAATCGCCATTCGGGCCGTGCGGATCATCCGCCCGAGAGCATCTTCTTCATCCGATCTAAATTTTGAGAGCACCCAGCGTTCCAAGGCCCAGCCGGGTGGAACCGGGTCGACTCCACAGCGTAAACGCGCATAGGCGTTGGTGCCTAGACGGCTTTCGATCGATTTCAGACCGTTGTGTCCACCGGCCGATCCTTCCGGTCTCAACCGGATTTGGCCCAGGGGCAACGCCACATCGTCGACCACCACCAGCAAGTCCGAGGCCTTGAGCTTAAGCCACTCCAGCCAGGCGCTTACCGCCATACCGCTTTCATTCATGTAAGTCATCGGTTTCACCAGCCGTTCTCCCGAGTCCACGCAAACCGACAGCGACTTCTGGGCGCGTTCCTCACGGAACCGGTGCCCCTCCTCGTCCACCCAGGCGTCAAGGATGAGGAAGCCGACATTGTGCCTGGTGAAGAGATATTGCGCCCCCGGATTGCCCAACCCAACGATAAGCTTGTACGTTGGCAATGATGCGTCGTCCGGCTAAAGATCTTATTTCTTGCCCTCGGCCTTGCCCCCGGCTTTCGCATCGGGTTTTCCACCCTTGCCATCGGCAGGCGCAGCTTCGTCGACCTTCTTTTCCTTGATGACTTCCGGCTGGACAACTTCGGTCGTCGCGGCGGCAACGGTTTCTTCCTTCGGAGCGAAGACGCTGTAGACGGGAAGTTCCGGGCGGTTCGAGGCCGTGACTCGATCGGGCAATTTCAATTCCCGGACATGGACCGAGTGGCCGATGGCGAGGTGGCTGACATCGACGGTGATCAATTCGGGTAAATCGCGCGGCAGACAGGCGACGCGAATCGTGCGCAGCATGGTCTCGAGAAGACCGCCGCCGTTTTTGACGCCGACCGGTTCACCCACGCTGGCGACGGGGACTTCGGCGTGAAGAACTTCGTCCTGATCGATCTCGTGCAGATCGATATGGATGATGTAGTCCTCCAAGGGGTGATGCTGGACATCGACGAGGAGGGCGAGGTGCTGATCGACCTTGGCACCAGCGGCATCGGTCACCTCGACATCGACGAGAACATTCTCGCTGGTGGAGGAATGGAGGACGGCGCTCAACTTCTTGGAATCGATTTCAATCGGGCGGGAACGCACGCCCTGGTCCTTGGTCTTACCGTAAAGAACACCCGGAACGCGACCGGCGGTGCGGACGGCTTTAAGAGCGGTGCGACCGATACCGGCGCGCTGTGAAACTTGGAGGGAGACTGTCTTGGCCATAAACGAAATGATTTTGGGTTAAGTTGAGCCGGGTATTCAAGCGCACTGGCGAATGGGGGTCAAGGGTATTTTACGATCGAATCCGGCCGTCGAGCCAACTCAGGAAACGGACGGCAACTGCGCGAAAAAGTCGTTCGCGGCCCCTTCTGCCCGGAGGTCGGCGGTGGACTTGCGCAGGGCCCAGTGCTCG
Organism: Bacteroidota bacterium; assembly: GCA_903970335.1. Taxonomy (GTDB): domain Bacteria; phylum Verrucomicrobiota; class Verrucomicrobiia; order Methylacidiphilales; family UBA1321; genus JABDGH01. The sequence goes on from CAJCII010000187.1 coordinate 6,566, forward strand.
ACATGCCCGACAGTCGCTCCCGGCTGAAGCGGAAGCGCGGGCGCGAGCGACTCGAGCTCGAAGATATCGATATTGGTAAAAAGCTCGAAGTTGCTGCCGCGGTCCGGATACGGAAGCGCCGGATCGTAAGAGAAGTGCTTGGCGAAAACGGCGTCGCCCTTGTTTTGGTACGCCACCCAACCCGTGGGCAGCTTCAAGCCGATCTTCGTGGCGGGACGTCCGGCCTGCCAGCTCACACGCAGGAAATTCTCGCTGAACGCAAAGCGTCCGTCGGTGAGATCGGTAAAGGGCCACAAGACCAGCTCGCGGTTGGGCAGGAAGTCGACCGGCTCAGTCTGGCGTCCCTCGGGAAATTCGGAGGGGTGGAGATCGAGCCGGGGCTGTGGAATCAACGCAGTGCCGCCCGGGGCCATGACGGTCAGCGTCCATGGCGAGAGGTCGAGGAGCGTTGCCCCGACGTTCGTCAACAAGTGGGTCAGGCGCACCGTTTCGTCTTCCAGCAACTCCACGCGCAGGGTCTTCTGGAAACCGAACGAGCTGGCGGGCTGGACGACTTCCACTGCGTTATCGCCGAGTTTTTTGTAGTCCACCGGGCCGTTGTCCAGGTCGTACGAATGGTCCGCCTCGGGCGCAGTCCAGAAGCGGTGTCCACCGCGGATCATCCACGACTTTTCTCCCGAACCGCCAAGCTGCGCAGGCATTTCGACAAAGACATTTTGCCCATCTTGAAATGCGTAGCGAATGACCCGTGGGCCAACGTCCAAGGTGATGACAAGTTCCGTGGTTCGACCTTGGAGGCGCAAATTGCGTTTCCAACCGGCATAGGGTATTTCCTGGATCATAAGATTTTTCTTAACATCAAAGCGACAAGGAGCGCTTCGTAGTATTTGCTGTAAACGATGGTCGGGTCAAAGAGGCGGCGGCAACGGCGCTGCTGGCGGAAGGTCGGCTGCGCTTCCAACCACTTCAGGGCCTCGGGAAGCTTGGCGAGGTCGTCGAACAGGAATGACCCCTCGCCTTCCAAGGCGCGATAGGACGGGATATTACTACACCAAATGGGCATCCGGTGCATGGCCGCCTCGATGACCGGCAGGCCGAAGCCCTCTTGTTTGGAAGGGAACAGCAGGCAGTCGGACAAGAGGTAAAGGTCCCGCATCATCTCGTCCTGCACGGCAAAGAAATCGCTAACGAAAACCACGTGGGTTTTCAGCTCCGCAGGCAAGGACTGGCGAAGAAAAACGCCGTAATGCTCCGAAGCCGGGCTGTTCAAGTCCTTGGCCCCGGTGATCAGCAGCAGGGGATTGCGACCGGCGGCACAGAGCTTTTTCACGATCTCGATGGCCAGGTCGATGTTCTTCCGTAACATGACCTGGGCGGGCAGGAGGAAAACAAAATCGCGCCATGGGATGGCCAGCGAAACGAGGGACTCCCGCAACTCGGGCGTGAGGCCGAAAAGGCGGGCCGGATCGACGAGATTGGGAATGACGACGGGGGAGACCAGTGGCTTCAGCTGCGTTTTGATTTCCGTCGCGCGCAGGTCCGAAGTGGCCACATAGGTCACGTCGGGGCAACTCGTACGCATCAGATTCCACGGCGGCTGGGTCGGGTTCGGCAGCGCGTAATCGGTGTTGGAGGCGGTGAGATCGTGCGTCCACGCGACCAGCCGATGCTGCGGAGCAAGATCGAACAGGGCCCGCGTGCAGGCCAGGTTGAAATGGAGCGTGAACATGTTGTGGACAAAGGTGACGTCGATCCCGGCCAGGGCGGCCCGAAAAGCTTCAACCAGGACGGAGCGATACTTACTGAAATTCTGGTCGGCCTGTCCCCGCACCAAAACGTCCCGTACCGCCTTGTTCAAGGGAAAATCAGGCGCCAGTTCCGGCATGAGCACGAATTCGTACTCCTCGCTCGTGTCGAGACCGGTGCCGGTCAGGACTTTGACCTCGTGCCCCGCGCGCACCAGCATATTGGCCTGGTCCCGCACCACATTTTCCACTCCGCCCATTTCCGGCCAGGTCGAATAATGGACAATCGCTATTTTCATGCAGGTCAAACCATAGACATGGACAAGCAGGCAAAAAAACCTTTTTTTGTGCCCGTTACCACCGAAGCCGAAGGAATCTGCTTGCCGCCATCGCGCGGTCTCCTATTGAACACGTCATGACCGCGATGGTTTTTCGATGGCTCTGGCCTGCGTTTTTCTATCTGGTGGGATCGGTTCCCACCGGATACCTCATGGGCCGGTCGCACGGCCTCGACATCCGCCAGCATGGCAGCGGGAACATCGGGGCCACCAATGTGGGCCGCGTGATGGGACGCAACTGGGGGCTGCTCGCTTTCGCCTGCGATTTCCTCAAGGGCTTTCTGCCGCTTTTTTTGGTGCGGAGTTTCTGCCTGGCCGACGCCAACACCTGGAGCGTTTCCCTGCTGCTTGTGGCTTGCGGACTCGCCGCCATCCTCGGGCACAACTACACGCCCTGGCTCGGATTCAAGGGCGGCAAGGGCATCGCGACGTCTGCGGGCGTGCTCGGCGCGCTGGTGCCCTGGGTGCTGGCCGTGGCCCTATCGTTGTGGATCGTCGCTGTGCTGCTCACCCGCACGGTCTCCATTGGCTCGCTGCTCGCTTCGATCGTGCTGCCGGTCGCTTCGGCTTGGTTTTATCCCGGACAATGGGTCTACTTCGGTCTGGCCACGCTGGCCGGGGGGCTGGCGACTTGGCGGCATCGCTCCAACATCCAACGCTTGCTGTCCGGGACCGAACCCCGCCTGAACTTCTCCTCGAAAAAGAAAGAGTCCTCATGAACATCTTTATCCTCGGCCACGGCGCGTGGGGCACGGCCATCGGTCAGGTAGCGGGTCGCCTCGGACATAAGACTTTTTTTGTCTCCCATGCCGATAAAACCTGGCCCGACCTCAAACCCGATTACATCCTCGTCGCGCTGCCGGTGCAAAACGTGCGCGAAACGCTCGGCCATTTCCCCTCCCCGGGCGTACCGGTGCTTAGCCTGAGCAAGGGCCTCGAAATCCTGACCGGGCAACGGGTCAGCCAAATCATCACCGAAGTCTGGGGCGAGCCGCGCGTGGCGGCGCTTTCCGGGCCGACCTTTGCCGCGGAAATCGCGGCGGGTCTTCCCGCCATTTGCACCATCGCCGCGACCAGCGAGGACCTCGCGAAAGAATTTCAGGCCATCCTCCACCAGCCTAGCTTCCGCACCTACAGCTCGTCGGACTTGATCGGCGTGGAACTCGGCGGCGCGCTCAAGAACATCTACGCCATCGCGGGCGGCGCGTGCTCCGGCTTGCGCCTCGGGCAAAACTCCCTGGCCGGATTGCTCACCCGCTGCCTCGCCGAAATGACGCGCATCGGCGTGCAGGCGGGGGCCAGGGCCGAGACCTTCGCGGGCCTCAGCGGCATCGGCGACCTCATGCTCACGGCCACGAGCAACCAGAGCCGCAACTTCCGCTTCGGCACACTTCTGGCCCAAGGACTTTCCACGGCGGAAATTCTGCCCCAATTGGGCGGCGTCTGCGAAGGCGTGCCGACGGCCCGTTCGGTTCATCTCAACAGCGCCATTCCGGTCGACTCCAAACCGATCGTCACCCAGCTCCATGCCGTCCTCTACGAAGGCGTCCCGCCCAAAGAGGCGGTCAAGAACTTGCTCGGACGGGCGGCGCGGGATGAGTAATGGCGAGTAGTTCTCCGAGGTAGACATCGGCCTCCTGAGTCTCCACTCCCTTCTTTTTCCTCCATTAATCGGAAATGCATTCCAAGTTACACCTTTGCCTGCATGCTAAATACAACTTTGGAACAATGAGTGAGTGCCATGAACTATCTTTTGAGATTTTTAGCAGCCCTGCTTTTCTTTCTTCCCGCTACGTCTTTCGGCCAGTTGACTTGGGCTGGAGGCACAGGGACTTGGGACTCCAACAGCCTGGAATGGTATAATGGTACCACCTTTGTCTCATGGGTTGCGGGCGATACGGCAACGTTCCCCGCATCGGGAGGCACCGTGACGCTCGCCGGTACCCAGACCGCCAGTGAGCTTATCTTCTCCATCACCTCGTCCTATGAGCTTACCGGTGGAACGCTCGATGGAACCTCCTCGGGCTTGACCATTCAAGCCAACGGTGAGGGTGCCATCTTTACCCCGGTGGTTGGCGTTTCGGGCACGACGTTGGCGTTATCGGGAAACGGGACCCTTGCGTTTCTGGGGTCGTGCTCGGGATTTAACCAGGTAAACGTCTCTCTCGGCAGCAACATTTTTCTCGCCGCTGCCAGCACCTCTGCTCTTGGACCAGCCGGTACCGCCGTGGACCTGAATGGTGGTACCTTGGATCTCGCAACCAATACGACGACCAATGCGTATAACGTATCCGTTGGAGCTAACGTTACCATCGAGTCGGACAAAGCCTTCCCCGCAGGTCCCGGAATCACTCAGCAACTGGGTACCTTGAGTATCGGAGGAAATACGCTCACCGTCGAGGCGGGAACTTACGTCTCTGGTGGCAGTCCGGCAGTTGCTTTCGGCGCAACCACCCTCAATTCCACAGGTAGTTCGACCACTGTCCTCGATCCCACCACCGCCAGCTTGGTATTCACCACCGTGGTCGGTTCGGCCACGAACGGTAATACCGACACCCTCCAGTTGGATGGAACCACTTTGGGAGAGATTTTTGGTGGCATCGGCAATGGTTCCGGAGGAGGCACGGTGGCGGTCAGCATGATAAATAGTAGCAGCGTCTGGCTTCTTACCGGTGCCGGCACCTTCACTGGGGGTACAACTCTGACCGGGGGCCGATTAGGTGTCGGCAATTCTTCCGCCTTGGGAGCTTCTGGCGCATCGGTCGTGCTCGGCGGGGGTATCTTGGATCTGTTTACGGGTACGACCATCAATGCTTACAACATTACTGTTAATGCAAACGCTACAATCGATTCGGATGCACCTGGAGCTTCGAGTCCTGGAATCACCTACACCCTGGGTACCCTCAGCATTGGAGGAAGTACCCTCACTGTCGCGGAGGGCGTCAATATTAACAGAGGTTCTCCGGCTGTTAATTTCGGAGTGGTGACCCTTAACTCTACGACCGGCGCAACCAGCATCCTCAATCCGACCACCGCCACGCAATCGATCGCTGGGGTCACCGGCTCGGCCTCCGCAGGCCATACCGATACCCTTCTGTTGGATGGCGCTTCCTTGGGAGAAATTACGGGCAGCATTGGCAACGGTTCCGGGGGAGGGACGTTGGCGCTGAGCATGATAAATAGCGGCAGCGTCTGGCTTCTTACCGGTACCGGCAGCTTCACCGGAGGCACGATCCTCAGCGGAGGGCGATTGGGTGTCTATAATCCTTCCGCCTTGGGAGCCTCCGGCGCATCTGTCACGCTCGGCGGCGGTACGTTGGATTTGGTTTCAGGCACGACGGTCAATGCTTACAACGTTACCGTCAATGGTAACGCCACCATCGATTCCGATTCCGTTAGCTATGGTAGCCCCGGAATCGCTTATCAATTCGGTACGTTGAGCATCGGAGGCAACACGTTGACTACAGCGGCGGGAGGTGGTATTTCCGGAGGTTCTCCGGCCATTAATTTCGGAGCAATGACACTTGATTCTGCAACCGGTGCAACCAGCGTCCTCGACCCGACCACCGCCACTCAAAAGATCGCCAGCGTCACCGGCTCTGCCGTCACCGGCAATACCGACACACTCCAATTGGATGGTACGGCCTTAAACAATCAAATTACCGGCATCATCGGTAACGGAGTTGGCGGCGGCAATGTCGCACTCACTAAAACCAATACCAGTTCGTGGATCCTGCTCGGCGCGAACACCTATACCGGCCCCACGACGGTCAGCGGCGGCACCTTGACTCTTATGGCCAGCCTCACCAGTTCCTCCTCGATTTCTGTTTCCTCAGGGGCGACCTTAAACTTGACCGCTGGAACCTTTAGTACTTCCGGAACGATCACCAACAACGGTACTCTCGTCCTCGGTAGCAGCGTCACCCTTGTTTCTACCGGTACTTTCGTCAACAACGGTACTTTAAATGTCACCGCCGATCCCACTTTCGTCCTATCTGGTAATTTTGTTAATAACGGCACCATCATCGGTTCCTACACCACGCCGCCCATCGATACTCCGGTCTTGCCCCTCTGGGCGCTCTTCTTGTTTGCTTTTGCTCTCGCGGCCACAGCTTGGCGCTCATTGCCAGAAAATCCGAAGACTGATTGGACACGGTTCTCCGCTTAAATCAGCCGGAGTTGACATCATCGCCTTCTGGATGATCGTTACTCTCGCCATGACTACGACCAAAGCTTTTGCCGCTCACGCCGCCACCTCGCCCCTCGCCACCTATTCCTTCGAACGCCGCGATCCCGGTCCCCTCGACGTCCAGATCGAGATTCTCTTCTGCGGCGTCTGCCATTCGGACTTGCATACCGTCCGCAGCGAGTGGGGACCGACCAATTATCCCTGCGTGCCGGGCCACGAGATCGTCGGGCGCGTCGTTAAAGTCGGGTCCGAGGTAAAAAAATTCAAGGAAGGCGACCTCGCCGGAGTCGGCTGCATGGTCGATTCCTGCCGCACCTGTTCCGCCTGCCAGGCCAATCTCGAGCAATTCTGCGAGAACGGCACCATCTTCACCTACAACAGCCCGGACAAGAAAAGCGGCGGCTTCACCTGCGGCGGCTATTCCAAGAGCATCGTGGTCGAGGAAGCCTTCGTCCTTCGTATCTCGGACAAACTCGACCCGGCCGCCACCGCGCCGCTGCTCTGCGCGGGCATCACCACCTACTCGCCGCTGCGCCACTGGAAAGTCGGCAAGGGACAGAAAGTCGGGGTCGTCGGGCTGGGCGGACTCGGTCACATGGGTGTCAAGCTGGCCAGCGCCATGGGTGCCGACGTCATTCTCTTCACCACCTCGCCGGGCAAGACCAAGGACGCGTTGCGCCTCGGCGCAAAGGATGTTGTCGTTTCCAAAAACGCGGACGAAATGAGCAAGCACGCCAACAGCTTCGACTTTATCCTCGATACCGTTTCCGCCAACCATGACCTGAACGCCTATCTGAGCCTCCTAAAACGGGACGGGACCATGACCCTCGTCGGCGCTCCCATCCAACCTCTTCCGGTCGAGGCCTTCAACCTCATTTTCCAACGACATACGCTGGCCGGTTCCCTCATCGGCGGCATCAAGGAAACCCAGGAGATGCTCGATTTTTGCGCCGAGCACGGCATCGTCTCGGAAATCGAGATCATCCCGATCCAGCAAATCAACGAGGCCTACGAGCGCATGCTCAAGAGCGACGTGAAATACCGCTTCGTCATCGACATGAGGTCCCTCAAGGATTGAGCGACTCCCCACGAACTTTAGTGCCCCAGGTCGCTGATCCGGCTCTCCGCCTTCCCAATCTCCCCGCGCAGCCATTGGCGATACTTCACCTCCGCCGCCGCCCGCTGCTGGTCGAAGCTGTAAAAGTTGGCCGGATTCTGGATCGTAGCCATGTCCGCATCCGCCACCGAGTCCAGATCCATCGTCAGCTCGCGCGTTGCGTCCAGCCTCTGCGATCGGTCCACGTCGGCGATGGCCGCCTTGAAATTCGTCGCCGCCGTCGTGATCTTGTCGTTCTTGAGAAAGTAGTGCGAGTCGGGCAGACCTTCGTCGCTGTTGGCATTGGCCAGGTTCATCTTCTCGTACTCCGCGCCATTGAGGAAGGAGTCGAGGCACCGGCTCTGGTCGTGGAAGTTCTTGAGGAACGTCGTCTCGCTCAGGTACCGGTTCCAGTCGAACGTCTCCCACGTGGGCACGTTGTCGAAG
>CAJCII010000188.1 GCA_903970335.1 Bacteroidota bacterium
AGAATTTCCTTGTGCTGTTCCTCGCGCGGGATGATGGGAATGATGACGACCTGCACCGGCGCGACGCGCGGCGGCAGGACAAGGCCGTCGTCGTCGGCGTGGGCCATGATCAGCGTGCCGATGAGCCGCGTGCTCACGCCCCAGCTGGTGGTCCAGGCGAACTCCTTCTGGCCCGCGCGGGAGAGATACTGAATGCCCGAGGCCTTGGCGAAATTCTGCCCGAGGAAATGGGACGTGCCCGCCTGCACGGCCTTGCGGTCCTGCACCATCGCTTCGATGCACAGGGTATCGACTGCGCCGGGGAAGCGCTCGCTCGCGCTCTTGCGTCCGCTCAGGACCGGAATGGCCAAGTGATCGCGCGCGAAGGTCTCGTAGACATCGAGCATCCGTCGCGTTTCGTGCAGCGCCTCCTGCTCCGTCTCGTGCGCGGTGTGGCCCTCCTGCCAGAGAAATTCGGTCGTGCGCAGGAAGATGCGCGGACGCATTTCCCACCGGACGACGTTGGCCCACTGATTGAGCAACAGCGGCAGGTCGCGGTACGATTGCACCCACTTCGCGTAGGCCGCGCCGATGATCGTCTCGGAGGTTGGACGCACCACCAGCGGCTCGGTCAGTCGCCCGGTAGGGACGAGTTTGCCCTCGGCATTCACTTCAAGGCGATGATGGGTCACCACGGCGCATTCCTTGGCGAAGCCCGCCACGTGCTCCGCTTCCTTCTCGAGATAACTCAGCGGAATGAAAAGCGGGAAGTAGGCGTTCTTGTGTCCGGTCGCCTTGAACATCTTGTCGAGCTGTGCCTGCATCAATTCCCAGATGCCGTAGCCCCACGGCTTGATCACCATGCAGCCGCGCACATCGGAGTTTTCCGCCATGTCCGCCGCCGTGACGACCGACTGGTACCATTCCGGAAAATCTTCGGAACGGCGCGGGGTGATGGCGTTGGCGGGGGCTTTGGGTTTGGGTGCGTTTTCGGCCATAAATTCAAGAGGAGGTTTTGCGACTGGCGAGAAATTCTTTCAGCAAACCAAAGCCGACCGGCAACATCGAGACAAGGGCGATGCCGAGGACGATGTAATGGAGATGTTTCTGTGCCGTTTCGCCGAGCCAATAACCGGACAGGACGACGAGGCAAATCCAGGCGACGACGCTCACCGTGTCAATCAGGAGATACTTGCGATAATTCATTTCGCCGACGCCAGCCATGAAAGGCACAAAGGTCCGCAAAACCGGCGCGAACTTCGCGAGGATTACGGCCCAGACGCCGTATTTGACATAGAAGGCGTGGGAGCTTTCGGCATGCTTTTTCCGGAAGAAAAAGCCCTCTTCGCGCGTGAAGATGGCGTGCCCGGTTTTATAGCCGAAAAAGTAGCCGAGCTGATCGCCAATCACCGCGGCGGCGATCAGGGACGGGACCAATTCCCAGATGTTCAGGTACGTTTCTCCATCGGGCGAGCGGCTGGCCGCCGCGACGCCCGCGATGAAGAGCATCGTGTCGCCCGGCAGAAAAAATCCGACGAGCAACCCCGTCTCGGCAAAAAGGATCAAGGCGATGACCGGGATGCCTCCGGAATGGATCAGCGACTGGATATAGTTCGGATCGTATAAATTCCTGACGAATTGGATGAGAGAATGCATGGGGTGCGTCCCGAAAGGGCCATCTTAGAGGAATGCTGAAAATCGCAGAAATGAATTTCAGCGGCAAGAGGCAAATCGTCCGACTCATTGCACCGAGACAAAAATATTGCCTCGATCCATTGTCATCCTCGAATGAGGGATTAGGTTCTCTTCCCCCAGCCCATGAGTTCCAGCCACATCCGCGTGCGTGGCGCGCGCCAGCACAATCTCAAGAACATCGACGTCGATCTTCCCCACCACAGTCTCATCGTGGTCACGGGCCTGAGCGGATCGGGCAAATCGTCGCTCGCCTTCGATACGCTCTATGCCGAGGGCCAGCGCCGTTACGTCGAGACCTTCTCGCCCTACACGCGGCAGTTTCTCGAACGCATGGACAAGCCCGAGGTCGACCGCATCGAGGGCCTCCCGCCCGCTATCGCCATTGAGCAGGGCAACTCGGTCAAGACCTCCCGCAGCACCGTCGGCACCATGACCGAAATCGCCGATCACCTGAAGCTTCTCTTCGCTCGGATGGCGTCGCTCACCTGCCCTCACTGCGGGCGTCCCGTCCGTCCGCTCGGCGCGACGGAAATCACCGATCGGGTCCTCGAAGCGTGCGCGGGCAAGGACAGCCTCATCGCCTTTACCGTGCCGATGCCGAACCAACCGACGCTCGCCGCCGCCCTGGACGCACTTCGACGGGAAGGCTTTCTGCGTGTCTGGCTCGAGGGCGCCCTCCTTCGCACCGACGAACCGGTTCCGGAAAAGAAAATTGCCCCGCCGCTCTTGCGCGTGGTGCAGGACCGCGTTTCCGTCTCGGCAAAAAATCGCGCCCGCCTGGCCGAAGCGATCGAGTCCGCCTTGCGTCATGGTCACGGTCGGGTGGAAGTCTTCGATCCGGTTTCGGGAGCCAATCCTCAAAACGAGCTCCGTTTCGCCAGCGCCTGGGTCTGTCCGTACGACGGCACCGTCTTCCGCGAACCGACCCCCGCGCTCTTTTCCTTCAACAACCCCGGTGGCGCGTGCCCGGTCTGTCGCGGCTTCGGGCGCACCATCGAGATCGATTGCGAACGGGCGTTGCCGGACCGCCGCCTCAGCATCAAGGACGGCGTGGTCAAGCCGTGGCAAAGCGGCGTCTCGCTCGAGTGCCAGAAGGACCTGATCCGGCATTGCGCCGAGCAGGGCATCCCCATCGACCGTCCGTTCTGCGATCTCGAACCGTGGATGCAGAAATTCGTCATCGAAGGCGAAATGGACGACACCACCTCGCTGAACGAGCTTTGGGAGGCGGGCGGCTGGTACGGCGTGAAGGGCTTTTTCCAGTGGCTGGAAACCAAGACCTACAAAATGCACGTCCGCGTTTTTCTTTCCCGCTACCGCGCCTACAAAACGTGCCCCACGTGTCATGGCGCGCGCTTCCAGCCCGAGACCCTCAATTATCGCCTGGGACAACCGCAGGCCCTCACTCTTCCGGAAATCAACCGACTTCCCCTCGTGCAGGCCCGCGATTTTTTCCGTCAACTCGTTCTTCCGCCCGAGGACGAAGCGACCGAGCAGTTGCGCGACGGTATTCTCGCCCGGATCACCTACCTGCTCGAAGTCGGCCTCGGCTACCTCACGCTCGACCGCTCCACCCGCACGCTCAGCGGTGGCGAAATCCAGCGGGTCAACCTCACCTCCTGCCTGGGCAATTCGCTCGTCAACACGCTCTTCGTCCTCGACGAACCGAGCATCGGCCTCCATCCGCGCGATATGGGGCAACTCGTCGGCGTGATGAAGCGGCTGCGCGATCGCGGCAATACCGTCCTCGTCGTCGAGCACGAAGAGGCCGTTATGCGCGAGGCAGATCATCTCCTCGAACTCGGCCCCGGGCGCGGCGCGGAAGGCGGCGGCATCGTCTTCTCCGGCGATTTTCCGGCCTTGCTGCGTCGTCGCGATTCGCTCACCGGTGCCTACCTCAACGGGACGAAATCGATTCCGCTTCCCGCCGCCCGGCGTGTGCCCGATCCTGCGTTTCTACTTGAGCTCGTCGGCGCCACGGTCAACAACCTGCGCGATCTCGACGTGACCGTGCCGCTCGGGATTTTTGTCGGCATCAGCGGCGTGAGCGGTTCGGGCAAAAGCACTCTCGTGCATCAGGTGCTCCATCCGGCTTTGCTGGCCGCGCGCCATGTCCGGTCGGACAACGAGGAAGCCGCTGCCTTGCGCGAGTTGCGCGGGGCCGATTTCATCTCGGAAGTCGTCCGCGTCGACCAGTCCCCCCTCACGCGCACGCCCCGCTCTAACGCCGCGCTCTACCTCGGCGCGTACGACTCCATTCGCGATCTCTTCGCCGGGACCGATGAGGCCCGTTCGCAAGGCTACACGGCGGGCGATTTTTCCTTCAATGGCGGCACGGGTCGCTGTCCCCGCTGCAACGGTTCCGGCGCGGAAAAAATCGAGATGCAATTCCTGGCCGATGTCTTCGTCACCTGCCCCGTCTGCGAAGGCCGCCGCTTCCAGGCCCCGCTGCTGAAGATTCGGTATCGCGGGCGCAACGTCCACGACGTCCTCGAAATGACCGTCGAGCAGGCCCTGCTCCATTTCGATCCCGCCGCGCCCGATCTGACCAACTTCGAGCGCAAGCATCACGAGCGGATCGGCGCGAAATTGCGGTTGCTGACCGAAGTCGGCCTCGGTTATCTCCGGCTCGGCCAGCCGCTCAACCAACTTTCGGGCGGCGAGGCCCAGCGCATCAAGCTCCTCCGCTATCTCAGCGACGAGCCGCTCGGCGCGGAGGATTCCCCCGATGATGAAGACACGTCCGATTCCTCCAGAGATAAACTGCCTGCTTCGACTCAAGCCAGCCGCCAGACCCGCCTCTTCATCCTCGACGAGCCGACCACCGGCCTTCACTTCGAGGACATCCGTCTGCTTCTCGGTGTCCTGCAGCGTCTGGTCGAACAAGGCGATTCCCTCGTCGTCATCGAACACAATCTCGATGTCCTTAAATGTGCCGACTGGATTATCGACCTCGGCCCCGAAGCGGAAATGGAGGGCGGAAAAGTCGTCGTCGCGGGCACACCGGAAACCGTCGCGGCCACGTCCGGCAGCCACACCGGCGCGTTTCTCCGACCCAAGCTCGATGCCCTGAAACCCGGCGCGCGTTTGCGTGAGTCTTCCGCCACCTACGCTCGCGCCAAGCCCCGCCGCGATCTCGCGCCCGAGGTCATCCAAATTCGCGGCGCCCGTCACCACAATCTCAAAAACATCTCCGTCGATATCCGCCTCAACGAAATGACCGTCGTCACCGGCCTCAGCGGATCGGGCAAATCGACGCTCGCCTTCGACCTCCTTTTCGCCGAGGGCCAGCGGCGCTATCTCGACAGCCTCAACGCCTACGCGCGGCAATTCGTCGAGCAGCTCGAACGGCCCGAAGTCGATTCCATCGTCGGCATCCCGCCCTCCGTCGCCATCGAGCAGCGTGTCACCCGCGGTGGCCGCAAGAGCACCGTCGCCACCATCACGGAAATCTACCAGTTCGTCCGCCTCCTCTACGCGAAGCTCGGTCAGGTCCGCGATCCCGATACCGGCGAACCCGCCATCCGCCAGACCTCCGCCGAAATTCTCGCCCGGCTGGAGACCTTGGCACGCAACGGCGAGTGGCGCGTCCTCGCTCCGCTCATCAAGGGCCGCAAGGGTTTTCATACCGAGGTCGCCAAGTGGGCGGAGAAGAAGGGCTACCCGCTGTTGCGCGTCGATGGAAAATGGATCGAGCCCGCCAAATTCAAGGCGCTCGACCGCTACGTCGAGCACACCATCAGCGTCGAACTCGGTCGCTTCCGCAAAGGCCTCCCCGCGCCCGACCGCCGCCGCCTCGTCGAGTCCGGCCTCGCTTTGGGCCGCGGTACCCTCTACGCCCTCGACCCGCGCGGACGCGAAACCGTCTTCAGCACGCAGCTCTTCTGTCCCGGCACCGGCCAGTCGTTCGACGAACTCGAGCCGCGCCTTTTTTCCTTCAACTCGCCCCACGGCTGGTGCCCCAAGTGTCAGGGCTTCGGCACGCTCCTCCAGGTCCGCCTCGAGGGCGAGACCGAGACCGAGCGCGAAATCGAAATGGAACTGGCGCAGGAAAACGCCGGGGAGGACGGCCCGCTCCCGGTCTGCCCCGAGTGCCTCGGCCAGCGCCTCAACCCACTCGCCCGCGCCGTGCGCCTCCCGCTCGGTCTGGGCGCGCAAAAAACGGGTGGCCCCACCATCGGCGAAATCGGTGCGCTCTCGATTGTCGAGGCGGCACGCTTCTTCCGCACCGTCAAGCCGCGCGGACGCGACGCCCGCATTGCCCGCGACATCCTCCCGGAAATCGTCCAGCGCCTCGCCTTCCTCGTCGAGGTCGGCCTCGGTTACCTCAGCCTCGACCGCTCCGCCATGACCCTCTCCGGCGGCGAGTCCCAGCGCATCCGGCTTGCCGCGCAACTCGGTTCCGAGTTGCAGGGCGTCCTCTACGTCCTCGACGAACCGACCATCGGTCTTCATCCGCGCGACAACGTCCGCCTGCTCAAGTCGCTCGGCGCGCTCCGCGGCAAGGGCAACACTCTCGTCATCGTCGAGCACGACGAAGACACCATGCGCTTCGCCGACCGCATCATCGATCTCGGCCCCGGCGCGGGCACCCAGGGCGGCCAAATCGTCGCGGAAGGCCCCTGGCGTTCGCTCGCGGGCAAGAGCGAGTCCCCCACCGGAAAAATCCTCGGTCGACCGTTGCCGCACCCCTCGCGCGGGCAACGTCGTTCCCTCAAGGACGTACCGCAATGGTGCCGCGTCGTCGGCGCGACCGCGAACAACCTCAAGCAAATCGACGTCGCCTTCCCCGCCGCCCGTTTCGTCGCCCTCTGCGGCGTCAGCGGCGCGGGCAAAAGCACGCTCCTCCACGATGTCTTCAAGCCCGCCGCGCAACTCTCTTCCGGTCGTGCGAAGCGCCGCGGCAAGTCACCTCTCGGCCCGTGGAAAAAACTCGAGGGCTTCGACCTCTTCAGCTCCGTCTACGAGGTCGATCAGGCCCCCATCGGCAAGACCTCCCGTTCCACGCCCGCGACCTACATCGGCCTCATGGACGAAATTCGCGGCCTCTTCGCGCGACTCCCGCTGGCCCGTCAGCGCGGTTACGAGGCCTCCCGTTTCTCCTTCAACAGCGGATCGGGCCGCTGCCCCGCCTGCCTCGGCCAGGGCGCGGTCAAAGTCGAAATGAGTTTTCTCCCCTCGACCTTCGTGCCGTGCGAGACCTGTCGCGGTCGCCGCTACAGTCCCGAAACGCTCGAGGTGAAGTACAACGACAAGTCGATCGCCGACGTCCTCGATCTCACCATCGACCAGGCCGTCGATTTCTTCGCCGACGTCCCCCGCCTGCACCGTCCGCTCGCCCTCTTGCGCGACACCGGTCTCGGCTATCTCACCCTCGGCCAGCGCAGCCCCACCCTCTCCGGCGGCGAGGCCCAGCGCATCAAGCTCGTCGCCGAACTCGCCCGCTCGCTCGAAATGAACACGCAAAAGCGGCTCAAGACCCGCGGCTTTGCAGGTCTGCATCATCTCTATCTCCTCGAGGAACCGACCATCGGCCTCCATCTCGCCGACGTGCAGCGGCTCCTCCACGTCCTGCATCAACTCGTCGATGCGGGCCACACCGTCATCGTCATCGAGCACCACCTCGACGTCCTCGCCGATGCCGACTACCTCATCGAACTCGGCCCCGAAGGCGGCGACGCGGGCGGAAAGATCATCGCCCAAGGCACACCGGAGCAAGTTGCCAAAACGAAGCGCTCGATCACCGCGCCGTTTCTTAAGAGGATGTTGAAAATTAAACGGTGAATCCTCAAAAATTCTGCTTCAGCTCTTGTTCCACCCGAGATGTCGAATACTGATTCGCGCAAATCATAAGGCAATCATAAGCTAATCGAGAGGTCCCACGACGTGCCTCTTTCGAGACCTCCGCAGTCCAGGCATCACGAAGCGCATCGCGAACCTGTAAAAAGGCGGGATGATCGACTTTTGCTATATGCCCTCTTACAGCCTCAAGCGCGTTTTCCAGTCCGGCTCGCTCTTCGGGTGATGTGCGTCGAGCCTCTTTTAGCGCAACTTGTAGAAGTCGATCCGACAAGAGTGCGCTCTCTGCTCGCCGGAAGAACCTCGGCGTCAATTTTTTGAACTCAAGATGAATCGCCGTGAGAGTTTTCCTTAATCCATCGAGAGTTGGTTTGTAGAAGTACCAATGCTGTACATCACTCAAAAACCGAGCACTTAGCCGGAGATCGGGAAGAAGCGTATCTTGCCCAGTACGAAAAGCGGTTCCGCCCTGCCAGACAGGGTCATAAGTGGAGGCAATGGCGATGGCCAGTCCGTTCGAGTTCGAATCGCGTTGGACGGCAAGGCTCCGGAAAATTCCATTGAGTTGCGATTGCCGGAAAATGAGGCACGGACGCAGTTCTGGAACAAAGCTATATTCGGATAAATGCTCTGCGAAGAAATCGACGATCGGCTTCTTCGTTTGCATGAGATTTCTTTATCAGCTTTAAAACGATTTAACAGATGGTTTTGCCAGCGGGTTAAGCCAATAAATAACGACCACTACAACCCCCCACAAATCTTCCTCACGACCAGCGGTCCTTCGTACACGAACCCCGTATAGAGTTGCAGCAGCGTCGCGCCCGCCTCCAGTTTTTCCCGCGCATCGACCGCGTTGAAAATCCCCCCCACGCCGATGATCGGCACCCGCCCGCCCGTTAGCCGACTCACCGCGCGAATGATCTCCGTGCTCCGCGACGTCAGCGGACGCCCGCTCACCCCGCCCTGCTCCTGCAACGGCAGCCCCGTCTTGTCGATCGTCGTGTTCGTCGCCACGATCCCCACCAGTCGGTATTTCTCCACCGCCGCCACGATCTCCACCAGGTCCTCCTCCACCAGGTCCGGCGCGATCTTGATCAGCAGCGGGCGCAACGCCTGCGGGTCCTCGTCCCGCAACGGCCCTAAAATCGAATCGAGAAAATCCCCCCGCTGCAGTTGCCGCAGCCCCGGCGTGTTCGGCGAGCTCACATTCACCACGAAATAATCGGCCAGGTCCCGCGTCCGCCGAAAGCACGCTAGGTAGTCGCGTCCCGCCTCCTCCAGCGGCGTGTCCTTGTTCTTCCCGATGTTCATCCCCACCGGGATGCGCGGCCACCGTCCCGCCGCCTTGATCTTCTCCAGCCGCCGCGCCACAGCGTCCATCCCCAGATTCGGAAACCCCATCCGGTTGATCAGCCCCTGCTGCGCGGGCAGCCGAAAAATCCGCGGACTCGGATTCCCCGGTTGCGGCTTCGGCGTAATCGTCCCCAGTTCCATGAAACCGAAGCCCAGTCGCGGCCAGGCATTCACGCACTCGGCATTCTTGTCGAACCCCGCCGCCACCCCGATCGGATTCGGGAAAATCAACCCGAACACCTTCTTCTCCAGCGCCGGATAGTTCTTGCGCGCGAACGGCTCCAGTGCCGCCGCCATCGGCGAATGCGCCAGCGCGATCATCGAGAGGCGATGCACAAACTCGGGTGGCATCGTGAAGAAAAGCGGTCTGGCGATGCGCTCGTAGAACATTAGAAAAACTTATAAAAGAGACCGCGCCTTGTCGATCCTTCTCCACCTTGATTTTACGCCCGACTGTAACCTTTTGCGCGGCAGCCCCGTCTATGCTGTCATTGGCCCAACCTTATCTTTGTCTCGAACGAAAAAGAACCCTCCCTCCATGAAATCTCCCTTCAACCTCCACCTCGCCGCTTGGTTCCTCATGTTCCGCTTCCTCCTCGTCGGTGCTGGCGACGCCCTTGCCCAGGATGCCTCCTCGGAAATTTCGCAGGCCACCGAACAGAGCGATCAGACCGATCAGACCGGTGCGCCGTCCCAGGGTCAGGGCCCGCTCGCCTCCCTGAGCGCCGACGACAAGATGAAATTCCTCAAGGCGCGTCGGCAGGTCCTCGCCAATAACCCCGATCTCAAGGCCGAGCAGGACGAACTCGCCAAGGAACGCCTGTCGATGAAGGATGCCTCCCCCGACGACAAAAAAGCCTTTCGCCAGAAGGCCATGGAGCATCAAAAGAAAATGAAGGACGCCATGCTCCAGATCGATCCCTCCCTCGCTCCCATCTTCGACCAGATCGCCCAGCAGATGAAGCAGAAGTTCCAGCAGGGTGGCGGCACCGGCAGCGCGAACTAAATCTCCGGTTCTCTCGTTCCCAAGTTGTACTTGGGAACGCCTCTTGCCCTCGCGAAATTCCATTTCGCGCTCATCCGTCGCCCTTGCGCCCAACCCCTTTCCTCCCCATCTTGATCGACCATGCCCGAACTGGCCGAAGTCGATTATTTTCGCAAACAGTGGAACCCTGGCCTCGGTCGGCGCATCGACCAAGTCCTCCTCCACCCCAAGGCCCGCCTCTTTCGCGGCGCCGATACCGCCCGCCTCGTCGCGGCCCTCACCGGCGCCCTCCTCGAACGCTCCGAAGCCCGCGGCAAGCAGATGCTCTTCGTCGCGCGGCCCGCCAAGGTCGGCGCCACGAGCCGCGCCTGGCTCGGCCTCCACCTCGGCATGACCGGCGAACTTCGCGTCGAGCCGCCCGATTTCCCTCCCTCCCGCCACGACCACCTCGTCCTCCTCCAGCCCGAACGCTCCCTCGTCTTCACCGACCCGCGCCTCTTCGGCCGCGTCCGCTTCTCGGAAGGCCCGACCGCGCCCGACTGGTGGACCGAACTCCCGCCCGATCTCCTCTCCGATGCGTTCACCGTCCCGGCGCTGGCCGATTTCCTCCGTCGCCGCCCCCGCGCCCCGCTCAAGGCCGTCCTCCTCATGCAGGAACGCTTCCCCGGCATCGGCAACTGGATGGCCGACGAAATCCTCTGGCGCACTGCCATTCACCCGCAGCAACCCGCCGGCTCGCTCGATGCCGCGCGCGTCAAAACGCTCTACCGCGAAATCCGCGCCGTCTGCCGCAACGCCCTCCGCGTCATCGGCGCCGACTGGTCCGACCCGCCCGCCACCTGGCTCTTCCCCCATCGCTGGGAAAAAGGCGGCACCTGCCCCCGCACCGGCGCGAAACTCCAGCACGCCACCATCGGTGGCCGCACCACCTGCTGGTCTCCCGCGCGTCAGAAACTCATTTAAATGTAGCGGCAATCGCTACCCTTGGGAGCATATCACAAATTGCGATCTCCTCGCCCCAAGGCAAAATTCCTTTCAGCGTGACCCACGCCGACTTTTCGGACAGCCTCCAAGCATGACTTTACAGGAAATCGCCAAGCTCACCCTCGCCGACGGCAGCCCCGTCAAGGCCGAGGTCTCGTGCCAGGTCGTCCGCTCCCGCGAGAACGTCACCAAGGCCGGCAAGCCCTACCTCGACCTCGAAATCTCCGATGGCACCGCCACGGAAAAATTCAAAATCTGGGAGGACAGCGACGCCTACGAGTCCTTCCACGACCTCGAGGACGGCGACTGCGTCCGACTCGACGGCTCCTTCTGGCGCAACCAATACGGCCTCAATGTCGATCGCATGCGCGTCCGCCGCCTCGAGAAGCAGGAGGCCCTCGCCCTCTTCGCCGGTTCGCCCGAACGCCGCGCCGCCCTCGACCGCGATTGGGCCGACCTCTCCGCGCAGGTCGAAGCCATCCGCGACCCCCGCCTGCGCCTCCTCGGCCAGACCTTCCTCAAGGAACATGGCGAAAAATTCCGCCGCACCGCCGCCGCCCGGGACTACCATCACGCCCGCCGCGGGGGCCTCCTCGAACACACCACGCAAATGATGCGCGCAGGCGCCGCCCTCGAGACCGCCTACCCCGCCCTCAACTGGGACCTCGTCCGCACCGGCATCCTCTTCCACGACTGCGGCAAACTCTGGGAACTCGATTACCCCGCCCAGGGCTTCGCCAGCCCCATGACGACCATCGGCGAACTCCTCGGCCACATCGTCGTCGGCATCGAGCTCGTCAATAAACTCTGGCGCAGCCTCGAGGCCGCTCCCGAGTTCGCCGCCCCCGCCCAGCCTCCGCGTGAAATCGTCCGCGAGCATCTCCTTCACCTTATCGCCTCCCATCACGGCCAGAAGGAATACGGCGCGCCCGTCACTCCCCGCACGCCCGAGGCCTGGATGCTCCACCACATCGACAACATCGACGCCCATCTCGAGATGCTCGCCCAGACTTACGCCGAAAAAACGCAGGCCGGTCCCGGCATCTACGATTACCGCCGTCCCCTCGAAGGCCGCGCCGTCTCCCCGCTGCCGAAGTGGGAAGGGTAGTATCCGTGGAGGGTCAGCCTCCGGCCTGCCCCATTACTGCCGTGTTCAGCACCTGCCCTCCGCGGGAGCCTCGTTCCCAAACTCTATTGGGGAACGGGCTTGTCGGGGGCAATTCTATTGCTCTGAAAAATAACGCAGTCAATGCACCGGCACATCCGTCGGCGTCTCCGCCGCGTCGTCCTTCGGCAAACGCAGCGTCAGTACTCCATTATCGTAATGGGCATCCACCGCACTCGCCTTCACCGGCCCCGGCAACGTGATGCTCCGCTCGAATTGCGCCGTGCTCCGTTCGCTGTGCAGGACCTGACCGTTGTTGCTCGTATCGTTCGTTGTCGTGCGTTGACCCGTCACCAATAAATTCCGCCCTTCGATCTTCACCCTCACCGAGGCCTTGTCCGCTCCCGGCATGTCCATCCGCACTTCGTAATGGTCCTTCTCGTCGCGCAGGTCGAGACTCGGAGCCATTCCCTCTGCCCCTTGCTTCAACAGCGAGTTCAGGTCGGACTGGCTGAACGTGTCCGCAAATAACCGGTCCATCCGATTATGAAACTGTTCGATCTCGTCCATCGGATCGCTATTAAATCCCATCCCCATGTCCGGTGGAAAACCCGGCCAAGCCTGCGGTGCGGTCGGCATGGGCGCATGGATCGGCGCAGGCGGTGGTGCGGACGCCGTTTTGCTCTCATCCTTCGGCAGAATGATCGTGAGCACACCATTGGCAAAGGTCGTCTTCACCGCGTCCACCTTCACCGGACCGGGCAGTGTCGTTACCCGTTCGAACCGCGCCTCGCCCCGCTCGTCGCGCAAGACTTGGCTGTTCTTCTGGGTCGCGTTGGCCGCGTCCCGCTCGCCTGACACCGACAGCACGCGCCCCTCGACTTGGATATTGATCTTGTCCTTGTCCGCCCCCGGCATGTCCATTGTCACCTCGTAATGATCTTTGAGGTCCTTGATGTCCATGTTGGGCACTTCGAAGGCGGCTTTACCCGCATGGTCGAAGCTATCGGAAAACAACTGGTTCATCCGGTTGTGGAACTGCTCGATCTGCGACCATGGGTCGTCCGTTGGCGACCCGGTGGGATTCCACTCGTCGGACGGTGTGGCCGTATTCGTCTCGGCCCGGGCGGACGTTACCCCATATCCCGCCGCCATCGCCCCGATTCCCACCAACACAATTGTCAAAAGTCCGGCCTTACCCACTGTTCCGTAAAAATAACGCATCGCGCTACCTCCTGCGGGCGAATGGTCGTATCGACTCCATTCCGTCCTCGCCCGATAAGGTGGAACGAAGCCCGCTTCGCTTCCCTGCGAAGCTTTCTGATCGTTCTGACCCGTAAACACCGATCTCCGTTTACTACAAATTTGTCACTTATTTTTCATGCTGACGGGTTAATTCCCATGCCCGCTCCAGCAAGCCCGGTTTCGCCGCCGCCAGCCCCCGCAACGACACCAGCGCGTGGCCCAGGTGTCCGCTCAGCATCGTCGGCGTCAGGCCCTCCTCGCAACCCCGTTCCGCCAGCGCCAGGTCCGCCGCATGACCGTGCAGCCACACCCCCAGCCGCGCCGCCTCCAGCGGTGCCAGCCTCTGTGCCAGCAACGCCCCCACAATCCCCGCAAGGGTATCGCCGGATCCCCCCGTGCTCAGCCCCGGATTCCCCGTCGTATTGAAAAAGAACGCCTTGCCCGGCGCGGAGATCAGCGTCCGCGTCCCCTTCAGCACCAGCGTCACTCCGTGCTGCTCGACAAAATCCCGCGCCACCGCCTCCCGCTCAGCCATCGAAAATTTCCGCCCGATCAGCCGCGCCATTTCCCCCACATGCGGTGTCACTACCACCGGCCCTTTCGCCGTGCGCAGTAAATCGAGACGCTGCGCCAGCAGGTTCAGCCCATCCGCATCGACCACCACCGGGCATCCCACCGCCAGCGCCGCTTCCAGCATCCGCGCCGTCTCCTTGTCCGCGCCCAGCCCCGGTCCGATGACCAGCGCGTTGGCCTTACGCACCACCGCCGGGGCCTCGCTGCCTCCCGCCCAACCCGACACCATCGCCTCGGGCGGCGCTTTCACCTCAACCGTCGATACAACTTCCGGCTTTGTCACCACCGCAAGCAACCCCGCGCCCATCGCTTGCGCCGCCTGAGCGCACAGCACCGGGGCGCCGCCGAATCCCGCACTCCCTGCGACGATCGCCAACCGCCCGAAGTCCCCCTTGTACGAAAGCGCGTTGCGACGTGGTAGCAACCGCGCCAGCTCGTGCCCGAGCAGCGCCTGCCGTGCACCCGTACTCGCCGTCTCCCGGCTCCACGGCATCACCTCGATTCGTCCCACCCAGCCCGCCAGCGCTTCCCGCACCAACACGTCTTTCGCGAACCCCACCGCCAGCGTGACATCCGCCACCACGCAGGCATCCCGGTTCTCCGGCGCGGCTCCCTGCTCATACGCCGCCAGCCCGCTCGGCAGGTCCAGCGCTACCGTCCGGAAAAATCCTGCCGCCCGCGCCTCGTTCAGCTTTGCCACGATTCCCGCCAGGTTGCCCCGCAACGCCCCCCGCGCCTGTACTCCCAGCAAAGAGTCGATTACCACCCCCTCGCTCCCTGGAAAATCGAGGTCCTCCCGCCATGGCAAAATCTCCAGATTCGTGCCGCAACCCCGCAACCGCCCCAGCATCGCCTGCGGCAACTCCCCCAGTTCCTCCTCGGGCGCCGTCAGCGCCACGCGCACCTGCCTGCCAACTTTGACGAGGTACCGTGCTACTACCAACCCGTCCCCCCCGTTGTTCCCCTTGCCCACCAGCACCAGAAAGCGCGCCGCCCTCGGATAAAGCTCCGCGATCCGCCCGGCCATCGCTTCACCCGCCGCCTCCATCAACGCCGCCGCCGTCAGCCCCGAGCGAAAAGCCTCCTCCTCGCGCGCCATCATTTCCTTCAACGACAGGATCTCCATCCCCCGAGTATATCATATCGCGTCCCGCTGTTTGGCGTTTGGCCCTGCCAAACAGTTAAAATTTAATCCTCCTTGATGGAGAAGGTATCTTGCCGCTGAGTCAGAAAATCACCGATCGGAGAGATTTTCCGCAATTCAATGTAAATTCTCTTGCCTTAAATCCCCCTTTTCAGGTAAAGCCTTCTCATGCCACGCATTGTCGCTTCCGTCGCCGGCCTAGCTGCTCTTGCGGTGGCGACTCTCTTCTTCCTCACCGGTTGCACGGGATCGATTCACACGGCCCCCTTGCCCAGCGCGACGAGCAAGCTCACCCCCAATCCCCCGCATATCTACGTTGCCCCCTTCGATACCACCACCGGCAAATGGATCGTCGGTCACGACGTCGATAACATCGACTTGGTCAATTTCAAGCAGGCCTTCCAGACCAACTTCCAAAACCAGTTGGAAATCCGCCTCATGAAGCTCGCCCCCACGGAACCCCGCTGGGTCGATGACCTCCCCGACCACGGTTGGCTCGTCACGGGTCAATTCATCACCGTCTTCCAAGGCAGCCGCGCCCTCCGCACCCTCGTTGGCGCCGGTGAAGGTGAGACCACTTTCCAGACCGACGTTTACGTCTACGACCTCAGCGTTTCCAAGACCCAGTACGTCCTCGCTTTCCGCACCGGCGTGCCCGATCCCAACCGCAACACCGGCGCGGGCAGCGGCTCGGCCCCTGCCGGCATCACCGCCCTCGGCGAACCGATTTCCACCCTCTCCGGTTTGGGTTCCGGCCTCGGCCTCGATACCACCCGCACCGCCCGGGAAATCACCGCCATCCTCGCCCAATACGTCCAGTAGCGGTTCAACGCCAGTCGCAGGATAAAAGCGCGTCCCTTGCGCGGATTAGCATCATCTTGAGAGCGATTTGGAATTAGCATGATCCCCCTTCTCGCCTGGTTCCACGCCCTCGACCTCCACGCTCTTTACCTCATCAACCGCACGTGGAGCAGCCCCTGGCTCGATCCACTCATGGCCTACGTCAGCGACTGGGACTCCTGGCGCTACCCCGTCTACGCCCTTGTCACCCTCACCCTTCTCTTCGGCGGTTTTCGCGCCCGCCAGATGGTCCTCCTCATGGGCGTCTGCCTCCTCATCGGCGACGGCATGATCGATTGGGGCTTCAAGCTCGCCATCCATCGCCCCCGTCCGCTCGAAACCGAACCCCACCTCCGCGTCGTCACCATCCATGCCGTCACCGAGTCCGTCCCGCAGCACGTCAGCCGCGGCCGCTCCTTCACCTCCGGCCACGCCTGCAACAACGTCGCCCTCGCCATGCTCGGTTGTGCCATCTTCGGTCGCCGCGCCTGGTGGCTCTGGCCCTGGGCCGCGCTGGTCAGTTACTCCCGTATCTACACCGGTTCCCATTATCCCAGCGACATCCTCGGCTCCTGGATCGTCGCCATCGTCTACTCCTACTTCATCTGCCTCGCGGCGGAACGGCTCTGGCAACGCTACGCGCCGCAAAAAGTCCCCGCCCTCTACGCCCGGCATCCCCTCCTCTTTCCCCTCTGCCCGCACTTCTCCCGGCCCCGGTAGCCTCATGGACGACCTCGCCTACTCCGATTCCCTCTACCCCTGGAAGCGACCTTTCCCGTGGGTCACCTGGTTTCTCGTCGGCTCCACCGTTGCCGTCTTCCTCCTCCAACTCCGCTCCCTTCATCTCTACGGCGAAGACACTGTCGGCGACACCCTCGCCTTCTCCGCCCTGGCTTGGGACGACCACCGGTACTGGACCCTCGTCACCTACGCCTGGGCCCATGCCGTCGCCATCTTCGACCAACCCGACCTCTTCTGGCTTCACCTCGTCGGCAACATGATCCCCCTTGTCTGTCTCGGCCCGCTGCTCGAGGAATGCCTCGGCCCGGTGCGCTACCTCGGCCTCTACCTCGGGGGTGCCGTCGCTGCCGCCCTCTTTTGGTTCGCGCTCAATCCCGCTTCCGACGAACCCATCATCGGCGCCAGTGGGGCCGTCTTCGCCCTCCTCGGTGCGACGGGTGCCCTTGCTCCGGATAAGTACGATCTCTACTTGGCTTTTTTTTGGCACCGTCTTCGCATGAGCCTCCGCGTCTTCGCCCTCGTCGCCTGTGGGACCGAACTCGCGCAGGCCCTCTTCGGCTGGCTGCCCCAGATCGCCCACTCGGCCCATCTCGGCGGCGCGGCCTTCGGCTTCCTCTACATCGTCGCCAATCGTTTCCTCTCCCGCCACTTCGCCCCTCCGGTGGTAGCCGCCGAACCTGGGGAGGGTCAGCCTCCGGCCTGACCCGTTCTCTTCTCGCTCCCAAGTAACTGCCCTCCGTCGGAGCTTGGGAACGCACGCGTTCAGGGCAACTCCATTGCCTGCCTCATCCGTCCCATCCGCCACATCCGACCCATCACCCTGTACTCCTCCTTGAAAACCCCCCTCGCTCGCGTAGCTTATAGGATGAAGCCTTCCCGTCTCCTCGTCCTGGTCCTTCCCCTCCTCCTCGCCGCCTGCGGTTTGAGCCAGCAGGAAAAGGCCGACTACGACTCCGTCGCCCGCAGCGGCGTCTCCTCCGCCA
This sequence comes from Bacteroidota bacterium, assembly GCA_903970335.1. Taxonomy (GTDB): domain Bacteria; phylum Verrucomicrobiota; class Verrucomicrobiia; order Methylacidiphilales; family UBA1321; genus JABDGH01. The sequence continues at coordinate 17,427 of CAJCII010000188.1, forward strand.
CCTACGACAAAATGGTCCACGGCGATCCCCTCAGCCTCTACGACATCAAGTCCCTCGCCCGCGCCCGTGTCGATGACGGCGTCATCCTCCGCTACCTCCGCGACCACCGAACCGTCTACATCCTCACCAGCGCCGACGTCCTCGACCTCCACAACGCCGGCGTCTCCCAAAGCATCGTCGATTACATGCTCACCACCCCCCGCCTCTATCAACCCGATCCCACCATCGGCGTCGGCTTCGACTACGGCCCCGGTTGGTATGGCCCCTACGGTCCGTACGGCCCCTACTATTACCCGCCTCCTTACCACCACCATTGGCGCTAAGCGGTTCCCCGTCTGAACTCCGACTTCGAAAAAATCCTCCCATGAACTACCAACTCGAAAACAAACTCGCCCTCGTCACCGGTTCCACCGCCGGCATCGGCCTTGCCATCGCCACCGCCCTCGCCGGCGAAGGAGCCGACGTCATCGTCAACGGCCGCACCGATGCCCGCGTCGCCGAAGCCATCGAACAAATCCGCGCCAAACATCCCCACGCCAAACTCAAAGCCTTCGCTGGCGACCTCAGCACCGTCGAGCATGTCCAGGAACTCGACGCCCGCTTCCAGGCCCTCGATATCCTCGTCAACAACCTCGGCATCTACGAACCCAAACCCTTCCGCGACATCACCGACGCCGACTGGCTCAAAATTATCGAAGTCAACTTCCTCAGCGGCGTCCGCCTCAGCCGCGCCTTCCTCCCCGGCATGCTCAGCCGCAACTGGGGCCGCATCGTCTTCATCTCCAGCGAATCCGGCGTCCAGGTCCCCGCCGAAATGATCCACTACGGCGTCACCAAAACCATGCAGATCGCCCTTGCCCGCGGCCTCGCCGAAACCACCAGCGGCACCGGCGTCACCGTCAACTCCGTCCTCCCCGGCCCCACCCGCTCCGAAGGCGTCGAAGGCTTCGTCAAAAACATGGCCGCGCAGCAGGGCAAGACCCCCGCCGAAATCGAGAAGGAATTCTTCCGCACCGTCCGCCCCAGCTCCCTCCTCCAACGCTTCGCCACCAACGAAGAAGTCTCCAACCTCGTCGCCTATGTCGCCAGCCCCCTCTCCGCCGCCACCAACGGCGCCGCCCTCCGCGTCGACGGCGGCGTCGTCCGCTCGATTTTATAATGTAGTGTAGGTCCTTTCCGTGGTAAGCGTCGATCTCCGCACTCAACTCGGCCCGAGCCATGCCAGCTTGCCGCGAGCTACACGATTTGTTAAGCTAACTCCATGACCCGCGAGCTTGCCTCCGAATCGGCGCGAAGGGTGGCCTCTTACCTCAAGACCTCCCATGGAGCGACCCGTGTCCTGCTCTTCGGTTCGGCCCTCACCAGCGATTTCAGGCCCGGCCACTCGGACATCGACCTCTACTTCGAGGGCGTTTCCTATGACCGCGAAATGGCCGTCGCCGGAATGACTTTTTGCGCCTTTCCCGATCGGAACTTGGAAACATTTGACATCCGAGCGGCAAACTCATAAAGAATTTTGTCGTATGCTTACCGTGTCTCATCCTGCTTAACCTAATCAAGATGAGCGCTGAAAAACCAACGGAGCCGCTCGATCTTTCCAGTTTTGACGATTTGACTAAATCGCCGGTCGAAGCACTCGCCCCCGTAGCGCAGCCCCAGCAGGCCATTGTCGTGGCGACAGCCGACACGAGATTGGCGCCCGTAGAAACGCCGCCACGGCTCGTCGAGATAGCCAACCTTAATCCGGCGGACTTGGCTGCGGCCAGGCAGTCGTCCGACAAGATCGACTTCCGCAAGACCGAAACCTTACTCGCTCATGGCGATCATGTGCTGGCCGAAATCGCCCAGTCTTCCCGCCAGTTGCTGACCGGAGTTCGCTTGGGCGATGCCGGGGAAGTCGGGCGGATTGCGGCCGCCGTCATTGATGGCGTCAAGCTGCTCCGCATCGAGGACCTCCAAGCGGAAGCCTCCTCCGAAAAGGCCGACCCTCGCCCCAAGGGCTTGGTGGGTAAAATCATGGGAGCCTTCTCGGAAGCACACACCGCTTTCAAGCGTTTTCAAGAAAACCGCAAGCAGTTTTTGAGCCTCATGGATCAAGAGCAGGCCAAGGCGCGCAAGACCCAGGCCGATCTGGCCGTCAGCATTTCACTTCTGGAGCAGCAGGCCCTCGCCATTAAAAAAAGCCTCTACGGCTTGAAAATTGAAATTGCCGCGGGTCAACTCGCACTGGATCGCGGTCAAGAGGAACTGGAAGCCCTGCGCCTCCATGCGATAAGCACGGGCGACCCCGCCGACGCAGCTGACGTCATGGAGTTTCGCCACGCTCTGGCCAATTTCCGCGGCAAAGTCGCGGAGATGCGGGAAAATCTGGTCGGCTCCGCCTTGCTCATTCCAATCATCGGCCAGCATAAACATGCGGCGGAGACCCGGATGATGAAGATTTCCAACGGTATGTTGGTGGTGATTCCGCGCCTGATGGCGGTTGCTTCCCAGGCCGCCGTTCAGGCGGATCTTCGTCGGGCCGCCGATGAATCCGAAAAGCTGGACGAGGCCGCGCGGCAAATCACCCTGCTCGCTTCCAAAGGCGCACATGATGCCGCCACCAGTGCCGCTCGTAGTTTGGGAGGAGACCCACGGAATATCGAAGTCTTGGCCAAAGTGGCCGATGAAGCCATTCAAACCATGCACGAAGTGATCGAGATCGAGCGCGAAGTGGCCGCTGGCGATCGTGATCGCGAGGCCAAACTCGCCGAGATTCGGGACCGCCTTGGGCAGGGTATGCGCGGAGTGGCCCAGGCTGCGCTGAAAGCCCCCTAGCGATGAACGAATCCGCTCCCCAGCTCAACTTCGATCTCCAAACGGCCTGGCTGCGTCGATTTACGTCCGATGCCGAAAGCAATCTCAAGGCCTTTGCCTTGCGACTCAAGGAAGCCCTACCTGAACACGTCGTCATTCTCGAAAAAAAACCCTTTCTATTTGGTGAGTCCAAATTCACGGGTGTGAGCGTGGAACTTGGCGAACACCGGTATCTTTTGGAGATCGAGAAAGGTCGCCTGCAAGCCAACGTCGCGATGATCGTCCGGGGCATCACGCTGAACACCAAGCGCCTTGATCCGGCGGAATGGTTCGCGCAGCTCACTGCGGAAGCGCAAAGGACCACCGAGTATGCCAAGAGTCTCAGCCAGTCGCTTTCCACCTTCATGCTCTCGTAGCAATTTTTCTGAGGACAACCGATTTTGAGCCTTTTCGATTTCTTCAAAGGGCAGGATGCCGAAACCCTGGCGCGGCAGGCAGCGGCGGATCGGCGCCGGCAGGAAATTGTTACCGCTATCCACCGCCAGCGCTTGCCTAAACACATCGAGGCACGGTTGCACGACAGCCGCGACGGCAAGTCGCCCTGGATCGCCACGCTGACTCCGGCCGAGCTGAGGATCGTCCGTTCCCATGGAGTCCGGCCCATCGCTGCGGTTTCGGCCTCATGTTGGTTACATTACGGATTTTCATGGACACGAGGCCACCGGCAAGGCTGGCAGACCGCATTGAGGCGATTGGGAGAGGAAGCGAAGGCGGCTGGAGCCAATGCCGTGCTCGACGTGAAAATGCGCACGGTTCCAATCGAAACAGAAGATAGCATGGATTTCAGCCTCATCGGGACGGCGGTAAAAGTTGCAGGTTTGCCGCCGAGAGAAGATCCCATCATCGCTACCGTGCCGGCGTTGGAATTTGTCAAATTACTCGAGATGGGCATTGTCCCCACCGGAATCGCGATTGGGGCCGAATACAAATGGCTGACCAATTGGCAGGGTGGTGCCAATCTCTTTTGGAATGGAAACACCGAGGTTAGTGCACTCTCCAATTTATGGGTACGGGTGCGCGAGCGTGCGCTGCAACTTTTACGGGAAGATGCTGAGGAGCAGGGGGGCGGCACTCTGGCCCATACCCATTTCAGCGAAATGTTCGAATGCGAAGGAGAGAAGCAGAAACGATATCTGGCCCGGTATATCGTCATCGCCACCGTGGTTAACCAAGTGAGAGCGAAGTCCATCTCGCCTGATTTTCGTATGTGCCTCGACATGCGTTCCGGCCCAACACCGCTGTCCGGCACCTCCCGTCATCACCAATCTTATGATTCCACCGAAAGAGAAGGAGCTATCTAACTATGTCTAACGATTTGCCCGCCCACGCCCGCGAAAGGCTCAAAGGCCTGCGCACCTCGGCCCATCCCTCCGGGGTCTTCACCTCGGACTTCAGCGTTAACGAATTCTTACTCGTGCGCAAAGCCGGCTTCGAACCCATTGGTCTTTGTGTCGGCAGTTGCGTCTACCATGTCGGCATCCAATATCGTTCCTGGAGTAAAAATCAGGAGTTGGACGTTCTCTCCAAGGCGATGTACCACGCCCGCGAGCTTGCCATGTCGCGAATGCGCGCCGAAGCGAAGGCCATGGGCGCGGACGGAATTGTCGGCGTCAAGCTCACCATCAAACGCATGGAATGGGACCGCCATATGTTGGAATTCATGGCCCTTGGCACTGGTGTCGTGCACGCCGCAGGCCACGAAGGGTTTCGCGCCCATGATGGCGGCCCCTTCACCTCTGATCTCTCGGGCCAGGATTTCTGGTCGCTGCTCCATTCCGGTTACCGCCCGGTCGAATTAGTCATGGGCTCCTGCGTCTATCATGTGGCCCATCGCGGCATGTTGTCGTCTCTCGGCACGATCACCCGCAACATCGAGCTCGAAAACTTCACGGCTGCCATGTACGAGGCCCGGGAAATCGCCATCGAACGTATGCAGGCCGAAGCGGCCAACGCCAAAGCCGAAGGCGTCGTCGGCCTCGACATCCACGAAGGTAGCCACAGTTGGGAAAGCCACGTCATCGAATTCTTCGCGGTCGGCACCGCCGTCTTGCCGCTCCACCAGGAAATTGCACCCGAAAAAATCCCCGACCCCATGATGGTCCTTTCGGTGAATGATTAAACGCATGTTCTCCGGAACATAAAAGATGGCACTCCCGCCCCCTCAATCCGGCTCCGCGGAAGCCGGGGCGGGCGTGGCATCGATCGGCTCGGTCGGGCCCAGCGGCGTCAGCCGCTTTTCCGGCAGCAGATAGGTCTGGAAAAAATAAGCCTCGGCGGCAAACTGGTACTCGGAGTCGGAAACACGCCGGAAACCATGCCCCTCGTTTTCGCCCAGAATATACCAGATGATGCCGTTCTGCGCTCGGATGGCCTTGACCATCTGTTCCGACTCGCTCGCCGGCACGCGGGGATCGTTCTTGCCTGCCGTAATCATCACCGGATCGTGGATTTCCGCGGCATGATTCAACGGAGAAATACTCTCCAGGAATTGGTTCATGTCCGGGTAACGCTCGTCGCCGAGTTGCATGCGGGCGCTGGCCTGCCAGAATTTTTTCGTGTTCCGCAGCAAGGTCACAAAATCGGTAAAGCCCATCAGATCGCTGCCGCACCGCACCCGATTGCCGTAATGATAAAGCGTGGCCAGCGTCATATATCCGCCGTAACTCCCGCCCTGCACGCCCACCCGGTTGCTGTCCAGCCGGGGATCGGTCGCAATCCAGTCCAGAAAGGCCCCGATGTCCTTCACCGCGTCCTCCCGCTTCTTGCCGGTGGCCAGATCGGCGAATTCGGGACCGTATCCGGTCGATCCGCGTACATTCGGATAAAGTAACGCCACGCCCATTTCGTCGAGGTAGTAATTGTAGGCCCCGAGAAAGTCGGGGCGATATTGCGCCGCCGGTCCGCCGTGAATGCAAATCAGCACCGGGCGCTTGCCCGGAAACTTTTTCGGATCGGGACGGTAGAGATAACCCGGGATTTCCAGCCCATCGAAGCTGTTGATTCTCACCAGTTCCGGCTGCACCGGCGTCGCGGGAAGATTCGCCACGTTCGCTTGCGTCCACTGGAACAATTGGCGCGTCGGAATTTTATAGGAGTACGCCTGGAACGGCATGCTCGTCGAACCGTAATTGAACCCCAGCTCGGTGCTCTCGGCGTTCCACTGCATCCGCCCGAAAAGCGCAGGCTCCAGCGGCACCTGCGGCAGTTCCTCGCCGGTCAGCGTGTTGAAAATATGCAGCTTTTCCGCGTCGTCTTCGTCGGTCAGGTACGCCAGGTAGGTGCCGTCGGGGGAAAGCTCGATCTCCGTCGCCTTCGTGACCTTTGGCGGAACTTTGCGGGCCTGTCCCGTATTGTTCAGGGACACATAGTCGACGTGGCTCGTTTCCGGTCCGTCCATGATAATGACGTAGAGCCCCTCGTCGTGCGGCAGGTAGCGCGCCGCGATGTAGGGCCGCTGGGTGGCGGGGTCCTTCGTCAGCAGCGTGGTTTCGCCGGTGAGGGTGTCGATTGACCAGAGATAGCCTGCGCGCAAAGAACGGAGATGGGCCGCCAGGATGCTGCCGCCATCGTGGGCCCAGTCCTCCAGGACCCACCCCCCATTTTCCGGGGACATGATGATCCGGCGGGAATCGGGATCGCGCGGGTCCATCGCGAAAATCTGCGGGAAACGCGCTTCCGGCATGATCGACAGATAGGCGATCTGCTTCCCCGTGTGGTCGTAGATGGTATTTTCGTTCCACGAATCGCCATCGGTCAGCAATTGCGTGCTGCCCGTCGAAACATCGAGACCGTAGAGCTGGTAGAATTCGTCGCCCGCATGATCGGCCGCAAAAACCACCCGGTCCCCCACCGTGGGCATAAAGCTCGCCCCCATAATGTAATCGGGAAATTGCGTCTTCATCTTGATCTCGCCTTGCGGAAACGCGATCAGTTGCAACTGCCGGGTTTCCTGGCTGACCGAGTTGACCAGCATCGCTCCTGTCTTCGGGTCCCAACCCATGAAGGCGTTGGCGTTTACCGTCCAATAAGGGGCCGTCGCCTGGAAGATCGAATCCGGGATTTCCGGCACCCCTTCAACCACCAGGTCTGCCGGTGGAGCGGATCTCAAAGGGACGAGCAGCCCGGACCATGCGGCCAGGATCGGCAGGAAACCTCCAGTGCGCAATAAGTGATAAGAGGTGCGATGTTTCACGGGCTGGTCTGAACAAGGCGGCGGTCATTGTCAAAGTTGTCCCAACATGCTGTTTTATGGCAGGAAATCGCACCAGCGTCGAGAGTCGGTAGTGGTACAGTTTGAAATCCCGAATTAGGCCGAACCAAGCCGAATTAAGCTGGATTTAAATGCTACCCGCTATAGTCGCTGTCCTTCGGCCAGACTACCTTGCTTTTGAAGCGTGCCTGAAAGGTGACGACGATTGGTTTGCCGTTCGATAGAACAATGACCTGAAAATGTAGGTCGTGCCCCAAATAGAGCCAGTCCCATAAGCAATTTTTCGTGAGGGAGGGGGGCGATTTTTTCGTTGCGAGCCGCGCGGCGGGAGGATGCGAGGCTGTCCGACGGATCGCGGCCCGATTTTGTGGGGTTTCGGGGTGGCGTGAAGACGCCTCTGCTGTAAAAGGAGCGCCCC
>CAJCII010000189.1 GCA_903970335.1 Bacteroidota bacterium
CGTCTCGCTCGAGTGATTCTGGTGCGTGTGCCCGCCGAGAATCGCCGTCAGTTGCGGAAACTCCCGCGCCACTGCGCCGATCCGGTTCGCGTAATCGTCCTGCCGCGTCAGGCCCATATGACCCGCCAGCACAATCGCATCCGGCTTCGCGGCGCTGAGCTCGCGCAGGATCGCCTGCAGCGACTCGACCGGATCGAGCGTCTCGAACTCCCCGAGCAATTCTGGCGGTAGCCAACTCGTCAGCGCGGGGGTGGTCAGCCCCACGACCGCGATACGGAATCCGGCCACTTCCTTCAGCAACCACGGACGGAGCTTCGCCAGTGGACCCGATGATTCGGCCAACGTCCCCACCGCCTTCCCGCCGATCATCGCATTGCCCGAAAGCACCGGCATCGCGGACCGGCCCACATTCTCGGCCAGGGCATCGATGCCCCAATCGAACTCGTGGTTCCCCACCACCCACGCATCGTAGGCCAGGCCGTTGAGACAGCGGATCATCGTCTCGCCCCGCGTGCGCAGCCCGACCTCCGTGCCCTGGTACACATCGCCAATATCGAGCAGCAGATTGTTCGGGTTCGCCCGCTGCCACTGCCGGATCTGCGTCGCGCACCGCGCCAGTCCGCCCAGGTTCGGGTGCTCCGCGTAATCGAACGTTGGCAGAATATGACCGTGCAGGTCGGTCGTGTGGAGAATGGAAATGGTCACGGTATCGTCGCCCGCCAGTAACCGCCCCGGCAGCGCCGCCAGCAACGTCCCCTGCCCCAGCGCACGCAGGAACCGGCGCCGACTCAACGCAGGGACATGGATGTTCACGGGGACCGAGCTTACCCCCTCCCGCACCAAATGCTCAAGCGAACCGTCAGACTCCTACGTAGCCATCATACCCTGGGAGGGTCAGCCTCCAGCCTGACCCATTCTCCGAGGTAGCCGTCGACCTACCTACACACTCTAGAACCAAAACCAGGCTACCTCTAAGAGCCTGCTAATCAAGCTGAACTCAGCTAGATTCGGCTGTACCCCGCATTATTCGTTCGGTCGCATTTGCGGTCGCAGTGGTCGCAAATTTGGTCGCAGCCGATCTGCTTTACCTTACGAGTCGAAGCGTATTAGATGGACGTTATGCCCGCTGTCGGTTTGATCGGAATGAGCCTTGAAGAGTGCAAACGTCTGCTTGGGGAAGTTGCTAAAACCTATTCCTGCGAAGGCAGGACAGACGATCTCGAATTCATTGTGGGGGAAGATGAAATTGTAGTGACCCCGGTAAATGATTTGGTTTTGAGAGTCCATTTGTATCGAAGGACCCCATTCGTGGATGTGCTAGAGGTCTTGGAGCGCGTTTCTGGCTACACTGGCTGGAGCCAGGATTTCGGAAGAAGCATAGAGGTCACTAGTCAGTTTCCGGGATACGCACCGGATCATCCAAATCATATCTTTTACACTAGCGCAGATCGAAATTGCTATGCCCGGAGTTCTACCGTCTCTCTGTTTGGCGCCTGCCCATACCAGTTGGCAATCGTTACCTCGAATTTTCAGGAACGACTGAAAGCGCTTCCGAGCAAGTACGACTTGATCAAGCCTCCTCCTAATCAACCATTCTTCTTTTTCCAAAACAGAAGGTTTGAAGCAGAGATTGAGAATATTGGAGAGTTCGATCACTTTTTCGGTCATTCGCACAGCCTTACGGTTCAGAGAAGCCCCCGTCGGGGGAAATTACACCAAGTTGTAAATCTAGACCTGCGTGATCCAGCATTGGGGGTTACGATTCCGGGCTTAACTCGCCTGCCGTTGCTGTATTGCTTCCGCTTCGAGAGCGGCCTTCTCGAGTATGATGTGCTGGCAGACAATCAGCTTAGAATCACCAAGTTGAATGAAGAGAGTTTCGGCGATGAGTGTCCTTACGCGGACTATCCAGATTACTTCCCGAAGCATTCGTTTTCGATTGGCGATTCTCGAGAATCCTCACTGGAAAAATTTGCTGCCGATGTCTGGCAGGGGATACCTTCAGCGGAAGAGGGAAAATTTATCTGCATAGTGCCTCCGAGCCCATTGTACGGCGTTCACCTTTGGGATGAGGAAAGCGATGGTGATTGGGTACACGTTAAATTCTTTGTTGATTTGAAATCCCGTCATGTGACCGCTTACAATGAGTGTGACTGATGCAATTTGTATGTTTAGCCATCGTCGATTGAACTTATTCACCTTCATCCTTCGTTGACCATGCTCATCAAGAAACGCATGAAGGAGTGAGTTTCAGGGTATATAAAAAACGACACGCCACCCCGAATGGGTTTCAGTCCGGCATTCGCACGGCAGCCTCCAATTTTTGCTTCAATCGAAACCGGAACGGTTCATCCTCGTCCCGACCGTATGGCCAAGCGATCCAAAAACAAAAAGCCGCTTCTGGAAACCGCCCCTCCCATTTCCCCCGCGCCCAAAAAATCCCCACCGGGCCCGCCCAGCCCCACCTTCCGCCTCTCCCTCTCGGACCTTTGGCCCCCTCTGCTCCTCGCCGTCATCACCTTTTGCGTCTACGCCCCCTCCCTCCGGTCCGGCTTCGTCTACGACGCCCACTCCGAAATCGTCGACGAAGGCTTCGTCACCTCCCTCGCCAACCTCCCCGCCGTCCTCTCCCTCAAAGTCCTCGGCATGAACCTCATGCTCGGCGACCGCCCCGGCGAACTCCTCTACCTCATGCTCGATTCCGCCCGCTTCGGCAAAAACCCCTGGGGCTTTCACCTCACCGGCAACCTCCTCCACGCCGCCAACGTCGCCCTCCTCGTCGTCTTCCTCCGCCGCCTCCTCGCCCGTGAATTTCCCGGACTCGTCCGCACCGCAAACCTCCAGGTCCAGCTCCTCAACTCCCTCGTCGTCCTGCTCTTCGCCCTCCATCCCATCGTCGTCGAAACCGTCTCCGATATCAGCTACTCCTCCGACCTCCTCGTCGTCTTCTTCACCCTCCTCGCCCTCCTCGCTGCCACCGCCTTCGATCCGCCAAACCCCCGCCTCGCTCTCGCCGCCGGAACCATCGGCGCCCTCTCCGCCTTCGCCGCCGTCACCTGCAAGGAATCCGGCCTCGCCACCTCCCTCGTGCTCGTCGCCTACTGGCTCCTCTTCCGTTTCCGGGAAGCCCGCCTCCCCTGGCTCTTGTTTCTCGGTACCGCCGCCGCCCTCACTGCCCTCTTCCTCGCCGCCCGCTTCTCTTTCGCTCCATCCCTCCCCGGTGCCTTGGTGCCCCATTATCTGGGTGGATCGCTCTCCCAGGTCTTTTGGCTCCAGCCCCGCCTCTGGGTCTTCATGATCGGAAAGTTACTCCTGCCGATCGACCTCTCCGCCGACTATACCCTCGAAAACCTCGACGGCCTCTCCACTCCCCTCGCCCTCGTCCTCCTCCTCGTCGTCCTCGTCTTCCAGGGCTGGCTCGCCTCCCGCAGCCGCGTCGCCGCGCTCGGCGTCGTCATTTACTGGGCCGGACTCGCCACCGTCTCCAACTTCCTCCCCCTCTACCGCATCCTCGCCGACCGCTTTTACTACCTGCCCCTCGCGGGCGTCGCCCTCCAACTCCTCCCCCTCCTCCTCACCCTCGTTACTTCCCGCCTCGACTTCCGCATCCCCCTCACCGTCGGCCTCGCCCTCCTTCTTCCCCTCACCTACCTGAACGTCGTCCGCCAGGCCGTCTTTGCCGACGACTTCTCCCTCTGGACCGACACCGTCCGCGTCAGCCCCTTCTCCTCCACCGCCCACACCGGCCTCGCCGTCGCGCTCACTCAAAAAGGCCTGTACGACCAGGCCATCCCCCACTTCCAAAAGGCCCTCGATCTCGACCCCCGCAACCAGATTGCCCAGAACAACCTCGGCTACGCTCTCTTTCAACAAGGCCGGTTCGACCAAGCCGTCCCCCACTACCAAGAAGCCCTCGCCATCGACCCCGCCTACGCCGGTGCCCACAACAACCTCGGCATCTCCCTCGTCCAAAAACAGCAATTCGACCAGGCCATCACCGAATTTCGACTCGCCCTCCAGGCCGACCCCAACTATGCCGACGTTCGCCACAACCTCGGCATCACCCTCGCCCAACAAGGCCGCTGGGACGACGCCAT
>CAJCII010000190.1 GCA_903970335.1 Bacteroidota bacterium
TCCGGATAATTCTGCCACGGCTGCCACGACGACCCCGACTCGTCCCGCCGCACCTCCGACCCCAGCCCCGCCCGGTTCTCCCTCACCCACTCCCGCAACTCCTCCAGCCCGACCGGACCGTACTCCTGGTCGTCCTCCCCCCGAATCAAAAAAAACCGATCTTCCGGCAACATCCCCCTCTTCTATCAGACTCCCGCCATCTCCGACAGCGCGAGTTTTTCGCCCCCCTCCGAGGTTGTCCCTGGGGAGGATCAGCCTCCGGCTAGACCCATTCTCCATGGCCATCGATCTCAGAGCGACGGTGCCGTCGTCGAAGCTGTACTCCCCCCCCCGTCCCATCCGTCCTATCCGTCCCATACGACCCATCACCCGTTCCCAAGCCAGCCGTCGCACCACCTCCGCACGTAGCCACCGCGATGGGACGAATCCCTCCCGAGCGGCGGCACCCTCGTCAGTAGGGACCCCTCCCCGTTTCCTGAGGGCACGCCGACTCCGCGCACCTCGTCCACTTTTTGTGTAAATATATAATTTGCAAAAGCTTGCATTCACGCTTAACCTGGCCATAAGGCAGCTAAGCGAAATCGCACTTCGCCAACCTCAATCACAGCTCGATTGCTTTTGACCCTGCCAAGGTTGGAATGCTTCCCACCTCCCCCCTCAACGATGAGCCGGTATTGGGCGACTCGGTCGAGGTTTTACTGATGCCCTTTCCCCAATTTATCCCCCGCCCGAGTTCCGCTCCTGATTCCTCCTTCTCTCGACCTAACTTGTCAAATCGATCTCGGTGGCGACAGCGGTTTGTTCCAGCCTCGGCTTGGTTTTTGTATTCCTTTCGAGAGGGCGTAATCCGATGAGACCCAGGCTTCTGACCCTCAAAGAATTCGCTGCCCATCTCGGCGTCAGTTACTCGACTGTCCGCCGGATGGTCGCGAATAAATCGGTTGGCGTGGTGGTCCCTCATCGCAGACCGATGATCCCCGAAACCGAAGTTCAAAAATTTACCTTTCCCGTCGAAGGGGTTAAGATCAAAACGTGATTTTTTCCGGAAGCCATACTCCCGTTCCGGCTCCCGAAATCCACGCCCAAAGACTCCGGTCGCATTTGAGCGCAATTGAACACGAGTGGATAAATTTGGACGAATAGGTGCCTTGAATGTCGGGTACCTTAAAAGTTAAGAATTCAGGCGTCATGAATGAGTTGACGTTTGAACACCTTTCCGAAGCAAATTGCGTTCTGCGTTCTGCGTTCTGCGTTCTGCGTTCCTCCCAATTTGACGACCATGGGCGATTCTCTCGTCAAGCAGGTTAGCCAGCTCTCTTCTTTCGGGATTGGTGTTGCCCCTGCACTCCCAAATTCTCTGCCTGATCTAAAAGTAAATAAACAGAAGAACTCTAAGACGATCCACCTATGAACCGAAAACCGTTTCTGAACCACAAAACCCCACCCGCCCCGAGCTTGCCCAAGGCTCGCACCGGCATCGAGGGTTTCGATGAAATCACCGACGGCGGTCTGCCCAAAGGACGGACGACGCTGCTCGAAGGCGGCTCCGGTTCGGGCAAAACGGTCATGGCGTTGCAAACGCTGGTGAACGCGGCGCGCATCGATAACGAGCCGGGGATCTTCGTGGCTTTCGAGGAAAGCTCGGAGCGCATCACGCTCAACGCCTCAAAGTTCGGGTGGGACCTCGTCGCCCTGCAAAAAAGCAAACTGTTCTTTCTCGATGCCCAGCCGACGTCAGAACTGGTTCAATCGGGGACTTGCGATCTCGGCGGAATGCTCGCCGCCGTGGAGGCCAAGGCCCGGGAGATCAAGGCCAAACGCGTTGTGTTCGATGCCATTGATGTCGTCCTGGCCATGCTCAACGACACGAAAGCCGAGCGGCTCGAAGTCTTTCGTCTGCATGAATGGCTGCTGACGCGCGGATTTACGGCGCTGATCACGGCCAAAACCGGGAGCTTTTACCAATGCGATCCCTACATGGCCAACCGACCGCAATTGGGCTTCATGCAGTTCATGGTCGATTGCGCGGTGAACCTCAACCATCAGCTGGTCCGGGGTGTTTCGCAGCGGAGCCTCCGCGTGGTGAAATACCGGGGTTCCTCTTATTCCGAGAACGAATCGCCGTTCTTGATCGGCGATGGCGGCCTGGAGGTTGCGGGCGGGCGGCGCGTGGGTTGGCCGAAACCACTGGAAGCCTTGAAGCCGATTGAGCGCGTCTCCAGCGGAGTGAAGCGGCTCGACGCCATGCTCGGCGGTGGATACTACCGGGGCGCGGGCATCCTGATCACCGGGTTCCCCGGCACCGCCAAGTCGACGCTGGCCGGCGCATTTTCGGAAGCGGCCTGCCGGCGTGGCGAACGGACGCTCTTCATGAGTTTCGATTCCGATGCGAATGAAGTGGTCCACAATATGGCCTCGGTGAATATCCGGCTGGAACGCTTTGTGAAGTCGGGAAAGCTGCGCCTGGTTTCGGCCCGGGCCGTCACGGGCAGCGCGGAGGTTCACCTGATGCAAATCAAGCAGCACGCCAAAGAACATGGCGCTTGTTGCGTGGTGATTGATCCCGTGTCGGCCCTGGCCAAGGCGGGCAATGAAGAGACCGCCTATAGCGTGGCGGAACGGCTGCTCGACTGGTCGAAAACCGCCGGGATCACGCTGGTCTGCACCAGCCTGTTGCGTGAAGCGTCGAGCTCGACGGAAAGCACGCCGCTGCAAATCTCGACCATCGCGGATACGTGGATTCATCTCAATTACCAGGTCCACGCCGGTGAACGCAATCGCGGCCTGTCGATCATCAAGTCCCGGGGCACGTCGCATTCCAACCAGGTGCGCGAACTGGTGTTGAGCGACAGGGGCGTCACGCTGGCCGACGCCTACACCGCCGGAGGCGAAGTGCTGATGGGGACGCTGCGCTGGGAAAAGGAGCGCGCGGAAATTGCGGCGCGGGATGAAGATCAAGCCACGGCCAAAAAAGTGCTGGCCAACCTGGACAACGAAGAAGTGGAAATCGAAATGCGGATCAAGTCCGCCCAGCGCGAATTGGCGGCGAAGCGCTCCGAAAAGAAGGCGCTTAGCCTCGTCGCGTCGGAACGTCTTCACGCGTTCACCAACGGACGGGCTCATATGCGCGAGCTGCGCGGCGTGGACAAAACATGAGCAAACCCGCCCACTTCAAGTTCCGGCTCTATGTCGCTGGCGATGGGCCGAATTCCAACCTGGCTATTGCCAACCTCCAAGCGCTTTGCCGCGAGCACCTGCTCGACCGGCACGAGATTGAAATCGTCGATGTCTTTCTTGAGCCGAAACGGGCACTGGCTGACGGGGTCGTCCTCACGCCCATGCTGGTGAAACTTTCACCCGCTCCCGTCTGCAAAATTATTGGCTGCCTAAGCCAGACCAAGCGCGCGTTACTGGCGTTGGACTTACCCGCGCACCTTAATGGAAATGGTACCTGAACCCGCTTCTCCAGGGGAAGACCGTGCCGCAGAGATCGCCAGCTTGGCGCTCAAGCTCCAGGAAACCCAGCAACGCTTGCAGGAATTGACGGGCGGAGAAACGGATGCGGTGCTGTCTGCGGGTGGCAAGTCCTATTTGCTCCAGGATGCGCAGGAGAAATTGCGACAGAGCGAGGAGCGGTTCCGCAACATGTTTACCGCCGCCGCCACCGGTATCGCCGTCTCCACGCCCCAGGGGCGCTTCCTCCACGTCAACGCGGCTTACTGCCAGATGCTCGGCTATACCGAGGAGGAGTTGCTGGAGCTGAATTTCGCCGCGCTGACCCATCCGGACGATCTCTCGCTGAACCTCGACTTGCGGGACGAGTTGTTGGCCGGGCAGCGGGAAAGTTTCGTCATGGAAAAACGTTATTTCAAAAAAAGCGGGGAGATCGTCTGGACGCGCCATAGCGTCTCGGCCACCCATGGGGCCGGGGGTGAAATCGCGACCCTCATGGTCATTGCGGAGGACATTACGGAGCGAAAGCAGGTCTCGGAGGACTTGCAGCGGCGCCATATCGAATTGCAGGTCCTCTTCGACCTGATGCCGGCCATGATCTGTTTCAAAGACACGCAAAACGCCATCCTGCGCGTCAATCGGCGTCTGGCGGAATCGATCGGAAAGACCATTGCTGAGATCGAAGGGAAGTCGGCCGCCGAAATCTTTCCGCAGGAAGCGGCCAAATATTACGAGGATGATTTGGAGGTTATCCGGAGCGGAACACCCAAGCTGGGCATCATCGAGCAACTTCAAGGCGCGGAGCGTAAAGTCCTGTGGGTCCAGACCGACAAGGTTCCGGTCTTCGACCGGGACGGAAAGGTGGCGGGCATCGTTGTTATGGTGCAGGACGTCACCGATCGGAAACAGGCGGAGGCGGCGCTGCGGTACAGCGAGGAGCGACTGCGCCTCATTACCAATCTTGTGCCGCACGGCATCTTCGCGAAGGACTCGGCCGGTCGCCACCTCTTCGCCAATCCCGCGCTGGCCGAAATGGCCGGCCTCTCCGTCGAGGAAATGATCGGCAAGGACGACTTTGCTCTGGTGGCCAGCCGGGCGGAAGCCGAAGCTTACCGGGCGGACGATCGCGCCGTCATGCAGTCCGGGAGCAGGATGGTTATTTCGGAAGAGCCGAGGACGGACCTTTCGGGCCGCACGCGCTTCCTCCAGACCATCAAAATTCCTTTTACCGTACCCGAAACCGGCGAGCCCGCCGTGCTCGGCGTCTGCATGGACATCACCGAACGTAAACGGGCCGACGAATCGCTGAAACTGTTCCGGACCTTGGTTGACGGGTCTCCCGATGCGATTGAGGTGATCGATCCGGAAACCGGCCGTTTTCTTGACGTCAACTCGACCGGTTGCGCACGGCTGGGCTACAGCCGTGAGGAAATGCTGTCGCTGACCCTCGCCGACATTGACGTTGAAAAGGATTACCGGGCTTTGTGGCCGCTCGTCGTTGAGGAAATAAAGAAAGCCGGTTCCGGCGCCATCATCGGTCGACACCGGCGGAAGGACGGCTCGACTTTTCCCGTCGAGGTCAACTCCCGCTACCTCGACCTCGGCCGGGGTTATATGGTCGCCGTGGTTCGCGACATTACCGAGCGAAAGTTGGTGGAGGCCCGGCTGAGTCGACTGAACCGACTCCATATCGTCCTGAGCAAGGTCGGTGAGGCCATCTTGCGGACCCGCGACCGGCAGGAACTTTACGACATCGTCTGCCGCATTGTCGTGGAAGACGGAGGGCTGCGCCTGGCCTTCATCGCCGAACTGGACGCCGGGGCCGGGGTGGCGCGACCGTTGGCCTCCTGCGGCGAGGGTCGGGACGATTTGTGCCATCCCTCGAATGGCATCCCGATCGACGTAGACCATCTGTCCCAAGGCACCGTGGGCACGGCCCTGCGCACCGGAATCCCCGATTTTTGCAACGATCTTGCCGGTGCCGCGCGGATGACGCCCTGGCACGCAGCGTCCTTGCGGTACGGGCTGCGCGCCAACGCCTCCTTTCCGTTCCAACTGCGCGGGACCACCCTCGGCGTGATCGTCCTCTTTGCCGGCGACACCGGTTATTTTCAGGATGACGTCATGCGCCTCATGGTCACCGTTGCCAACGATGTCTCCCTGGCCTTGGAGACCCTCGAAAAAGAGCGGCAACGCAAGCTGGCCGACGACGCCTTGCGCGACAGCGAGGAACGCTTCCGCGGGACCTTCGAGCAGGCGGCGGTCGGAGTCGCCCACGTCTCCGCCGAGGGCCGCTTCCAGCGGGTCAACGACAAACTTTGCGAGATCGTCGGCTACCGCCGGGAAGAGATGCTCAGCATGTCCTTCGTGGAACTGACCGTGCCCGAAGACCGGGAAAAGAGCCTGAAGGCGCGCCTCTCCATGCTGGCGGGCGTGTGCCCCTCTTATTCCATTGAAAAGCGCTATCGACGGAAAGACGGTGTCGTCATCTGGGTCAATCTCGTCACCACCCTCCAACGCGATGCGACTGGGCAGCCGACCTACTCCATCTCGGTCTTTCAGGACATCTCCGAGCGAAAGCGGAACGAGGCCCGCTTCCACCGCCTGGTCGATTCCAATGCCCAAAGCGTCTTTTTTTGGAATGCGAACGGATCGATCAACGAGTGCAACGACGCCTTCCTCGGCCTCGTCGGTTACACCCGGCAGGAGCTCAAGGCCGGGCAACTTCGTTGGGGAGAGATCACACCGCCCGAATTCGCCGACCGGGACCGGCAGGCCCAGGATGAAATCGCCGCCACGGGAGTCTGCAAATCATATGAGAAGGAATTCATCCGCAAGGACGGTTCGCGCGTCCCCGTCCTCATTGGCACCGCGACGTTTGAGGACAACCCCAACGACGGAGTCAGCTTCGTGCTCGATCTCACCGAGCGCAAAAAGCTCGAGGCCCAGTTCCTCCGCGCCCAGCGCATGGAGAGCATCGGCACCCTGGCGGGCGGCATCGCCCATGACCTCAACAACATCCTTGCCCCCATCCTGATGTCCATCGATGTCCTCAAGCTCAACGTCACCGATCCCCAGACCGCGAGCATCCTCGAAACCATCGGCGTGAGCGCCCAACGGGGCGCGGACATCGTCCGACAGGTCCTTTCCTTCGCCCGCGGCATCGAAGGGGAAAGAATCGAAGTCCAGCCCAAACATCTGCTCAAGGACCTCGAACACATCATCCGCGACACCTTCCCCAAAGACATCCGCCTGCACTTCTCCATCCCCAGGGATACCTGGACCCTGATGGGCGATCCCACCCAAATCCACCAGATTCTCCTCAACCTTTGCGTCAACGCCCGGGACGCCATGCCCAACGGCGGCAACCTGACCATCGCCGCGGAAAACTGCGTGTTCGACGAACAGTACGTCGCCATGAACCTCCAGACCAGGGCCGGGCGTTATGTCAAAATCAGCGTGACCGACTCGGGCATCGGCATCCCTCCCTCCGTTCTCGACAAAATTTTCGAGCCCTTCTTCACCACCAAGGAACTGAACAAAGGCACCGGTCTCGGCCTTTCCACCGTCATGGCCATCGTCAAAAGCCATGACGGCATCGTCAACGTCTACAGCGAACCCGGCAAAGGCACCACCTTCAAGGTCTATCTCCCTGCGCTCGCCACGCCTTCCGTGGCACAGGGGAAACAAACCCAGTCGATCGACTTGCCTCGTGGCAACGGTGAAACCGTTTTGATCGTCGATGACGAGGCCTCCGTCCTCTCCATCACCGGCAAGACCTTGCAGGCCTTCGGTTACCGCGTCTTGACCGCCGCAAACGGCGCGAATGCCATTGCCGTTTACGCCGAACACAAAAATCAAATCGCCGTCGTCCTCACCGATATGATGATGCCCATCATGGACGGCCCCGCCACCATCCAGGCGCTGAGGCAACTCAACCCGGCAGTCAAAATCGTGGCGGCCAGTGGCCTCGCCGCCAACGGCAGTGGAAACAAATCGCCCGGCCACAATATCAAATACTTTCTCACCAAACCCTACACGGCGGGAACCCTGCTCAAGACCCTGCGCTCGATTTTGGAAGAGGCGTGACGGATAGGGGAGAAAAATGGGTACGGAGCCCTTCTCCACCCTAAAGCCGTCCGTCCCCGCTTGGAAATTCCGTTGCTTTCGGCCTCAATTTGGCCGCTCTCCCGAAAAAAGCCTCTCCGCCCCAAAAGTCAACACCCCAACCTCTTCCCCCGCAAGGCCTTCCACTCAATGCCCAGTCTGACCTAAATCTACAGCACATTTAGGCCATTTTCAGCCTCATCGCGGCTGCCGCCGCACCCTCCACGGGCAACGGCTAGGCCTGGACGAGTTGGGTGCGGAGGAGTTCCTTGAGGGCGACGATGCCGTCCTCGCTGTCCCCGGCGATGGGGACGATGTCGCGGCGGACGCGGCGCTTGAATTTCTTGAGGTTTTCGGCGGCGTCGGGGAGGTCCATCTTGTTGGCGATGACATAGTAGGGGCGCTCGCCGAGTTCCCTCTGGTAGAGGCTGATTTCGGTGCGGAGCTGGGCGAAGTCGTCACGGGGGTCGCGGCCTTCGCTGCCAGCCATGTCGATGACGAAGAGGAGGACGCGGCAGCGCTCGATGTGGCGGAGGAATTCGTGGCCGAGGCCGACGCCGGCGTGGGCACCCTCGATGAGGCCGGGGATGTCGGCGACGGTGACGCGGGTGTAGTCGGGGTACTCGACGACGCCAATCATGGGTTCGAGAGTGGTAAAGGGATAGGGGGCGATCTTGGGGTGGGCGTGGGAGAGGCGGGAGAGGAGGGTGGATTTGCCGGCGTTGGGGTAGCCGACGAGGCCGGCGTCGGCGATGGACTTGAGCTCGAGCTGGAACTGGCCGCGCTCGCCTTCCTCTCCGTTTTCGTAGCGGCGCGGGGCCTGGTTGGTGGAGGACTTGAAGTTCATGTTGCCGCGTCCGCCACGGCCACCGGCACAGAGGACGAATTTGTCGCCGGGCTTGACGAGATCGGCGACGGGTTCGAGGACGGATTTGTCCTCGGGGACGGAGACGAGGTCGTCGGGAGCGCGCTCGCCCTCGGCGACGGGGGCGGCTTGGACGATTTCATCGGGGATGCGGCTGACGACGGTGCCGGGAGGGACGGAGACGAGGCAGTCGAGGCCGGACTTGCCGGACATTTGCTTTTTGTTACCGTTCTGGCCGTTCCTGGCGAACTGGTGGGGGGCGTAGCGGTACTTGATGAGGTTGTTGACGTGAGGATCGACGACGACGACGACGCTGCCGCCGCGTCCGCCGTTGCCGCCATCGGGTCCACCGTCGGGCATGTTTTTTTCGCGAAGGAAGCT
>CAJCII010000191.1 GCA_903970335.1 Bacteroidota bacterium
CGGGAAATATTCCCGACGAGAAATGGGCACTGACGTTTGCGATCAATGTGACGGGGGCGTACCTGGTGGCGCAGGAAGCGCGGACGATCTGGAACGAGCAGGGACTGCGGGGGAGCCTGGTGCTGACGACGAGCGCGAACGCGGTGGTGGCGAAAAAGGGGAGCGTGGCCTACGATACGAGCAAGGCGGCGGCGAACCATCTGGTGCGGGAACTGGCGGTGGAGCTGTCGCCGCTGGTGCGGGTGAACGGTGTGGCCCCGGCGACGGTGATCCAGGGAAGCGCGATGTTTCCGCGGGACCGGGTGATTGCGTCGCTGGCGAAGTACAAGATTCCGTACCAGGAGGACGAGGCGTCGGAGAGCCTGACGGCGAAGCTGGCGCAGTTCTACGCGGACCGGACGCTGACGAAGGCGCCGATCACCCCGGCGGACCAGGCGGAGGCGATTTTCCTGCTGCTGACGAATCGACTGAGCAAGACGACGGGGCAGGTGATCACGGTGGATGGCGGGCTGGTCGATGCGTTTTTGCGCTAACTACCAGCCGTGAAAGTCTCGCTTTTCATCCCCTGTTTCATCGACCAGATTTACCCGCATGTCGGGATCAGCATCGTGAAGGTGCTGGAGCGGCTGGGGTGCGAGGTGGATTATCCCGAGGGGCAGACGTGTTGTGGGCAACCGGCGTTCAACTCGGGTTACTGGGACGAGGCGCGCGCGGTGGCGGAGCATTCGCTGGATATTTTTGCGAAGAGCGAGGTCATCGTGAGCGCGTCGGGTTCGTGCGGGGCAATGATGAAGGTTTTTTACCCGGAATTGTTCAAGGACACGGCGCGGCATTTCGACGCGCTGAAGCTGGCTCCGAAGATTTACGAGTTTTCCGACTTTCTGGTGAACAAGCTGGGCGCGCGGGACGTGGGGGCGAAATTTTCCGGGACGGTGACGTTTCACGACGGGTGTCACGGTCTGCGCGAACTCGGCATTGAGAGCCAGCCGCGGGAATTGCTGCGGCATGTGGAGGGACTGAAGCTGATCGAGATGAAGGAGGCGAAGACCTGCTGCGGATTCGGCGGGACATTCGCGGTGAAGTTTCCGTCGATTTCCGGCGCGATGGGGGAAGTGAAGTGCGCGTCGATTGTCGAGACGGAGGCGGATTACGTGGTGTCGAACGATTCGAGTTGCCTGATGCAGATCGAGGGGATGTTGAAGCGGCAAGGGAAGCCGACGAAGTGCCTGCATCTGGCGGAGATTTTGGCGCAGACGTGAATGTGTTGTGTCACCGGGGCGATGGTTGCCTCGATCAACTCAGGGTGACGAGGTGAAGATCGGCAATGGAGTTGCCTCAACAAGGGCGTTCCCAAATGGAGTTTGGGAACGAGGGGGAATGGGTCAGGCCGGAGGCTGACGCTCCCCAAGTAGGGTGGCTTCCCGCCACCGAGTCAGCCGAATTTAATTATTATCACCGTCTCCTCCGCCGTAGCCGAGGACGTCGACGGTGATGATGGAGGGGAGGACGGTGGGGGCCTGCGGTTCGTTGTTGCGGTTGGGGGTGGTGCCGAGGCTGGACTGAGTGGCGGACCCGGCGGCGCTGGAAGCGGCGGAGGTGGCGGAGACGTTGGGGGTGGAGGTGGTGGGGGTGCCGGAGGTCTTTCCGCCAGCGGAGATGTTATTGGCGTTAAGGATCTGGACGGCGGCGACGTTGATATTGCCGGAGGCGCGGATGCCGGCATCGCCCGCGTCGATAAAGCCATTGGGGGCGATGAGATCGACGTCGGAGGCGGCGGCGCCGACGACGGTCTGGAGGACGCCGATGCCGCCACCGGTGGAGAGTCCGCCGAGGTCGGTCTCGACGTTGCCGCTTTGGGGATCGACTATGACTTGGGTGGGAGGGGCGGAGGCGACGGTCTTGGAGGAGGAACCGGCGGCGATGTCGCCGAGGGAGGACCAGATGATTTCGTTGCCGCCGTCGAGGGTGAAGATGCGGGAGACGCCGACGTTGACGTTGTTGCGGGCGAAGATGGAGATGTTGCCGCCATCGACGGTGAAGACGCCCTGCAGGGCAGCCGAGGAGTCGTTGACGGGGAGACCGACGGTGAGGACACCGCCGGGGGCGAGGAGGCTGATGTTGCCGCCGTTGGTGGTCTTGATTTCGCGGGAGGTGAGGGTGATGCTGCCGGTGTAAGGCCAGGTGTTAGTGGAGCCGGAGGAACGACTGTCGTCCGGGCCGGGGAAGAGGTCATTGATGGCCTGGTAGCCGGTGGTGTAGTCGGTGCCATTGAGGTTGTGCTGGCGACCGGCATCGCGGAGGGCATCGTAGAAGATGGTGAGGGCGTAGGCGTCCTGCCGACCGACGGGGAGGAGGTCGAAGGCGCTCTGGACGGCGGCATAGTTGGAGCCGCTCAGGCCGAGGAGAGTGGCGAGATCGGGCAGATAGGTGCTTCCTTCCGCCGAGCCGGTGGTGAGGAAATCGTCGATGAAGGCCGGGAAATCGAGATTGGAATGATCGAGACCGGCGGTAAGACCCAAGCCGGCCCCGGCGACGAGATCGGCACCGGCAAAGGGGAGGGCGGGGTTGAGCGAATTGCCGATGCTGGTGAGTCCCAGACCCAAGCCGGGGGTGAAGGAGGTGCCGCCGCTGCCGGAGGAGTCGCCGGTGTTGAAATTCTGGCCGGCGAACACTTCGAGGGTGCCGGGGCCGGCGATCTGGATGTCACCCGTTTGCGGGGCAAGGATCTGGCCGGAAGTGAGGCCGTCGGCAGCTTCCAGACCGAGGCGAAGGGAGGAAGCGGCGTCGTAAGCGATGAGGTCGCGTCCGGCGGCAACGACACTGATGTCGTCGGACGCGGTATTCTGGAGATAGAGACCGATGTCGGTGAGGTCCCGACCGGCGACGATATCGGTGACCTTGGGGGAATAGAGCGTGAACCCGGAGATGTCGCCGGTTCCGGCATCGATCTGGACGGGGGTGGTATCGCCGTAATGGAGGGGTTCGGCGTTACCGGCACTGTCGGTGATGGTGCCGTGTAGGGCTTCCTTGGTCTGCAGGAGGAGATTGTCGGTCGAGCCGGTTTCGGCGAAGAGGGAATCCAAGGTGGTAAAGGGATAGAATGGGGCGAGGGTGGCGGTGACGGAAGGTGTGACGGCCCAGTTATTGCCATTTCTCGAGGCAAGGGCATCGAGGGAATCGGGCGAGGCGACGCCGGGGAGATTGGACGGGCTGGCGTCCGAGACATCGATGGTGGTGTAAACGGAGACGGTGGCTTCGGTGTCGTAGCTGAGTCCGCTAATGGCGTTGGCAGCGACGAGATCGAGATTTCCGGTGGGCGACGGCGAGAGGGTCAAATTGCCGACGAGATCGATATTGCCGGAGGTTCCCTGGGCGTTATCGGAAAAGGCGACGACTTGCAAGGTGGGGGGCATGAGGCTGTAGGCGGTGGTGAAGAGGGAGGGGTCCGTTTCGGTCAAGCCCAGCCAAGGCTGGTAAAAGGACCAACCATTCGCATTGCTCGAGCTCACAAAGCCGAGGACGCTTTCGTACCATCCGCCAATGGTTCCGTCGCCGGTGGTATTGCTGCCCTGGACGGTGACATTGCCAGTGAGGGATGCGACGTTGACGACATCCGAGGTGGCGTAGGTGGAGAAGTAGGACTTGAGGAGGTAGCTGTTGCCGATGTCCTGCGGCAGGAGGAAGGGATTGACCACAGAGCCGAGATCGAGGTCGTTGCCAGCGGAGACACTGAAGCTGGCATTGCCGACGAAGAGGCTGGTGGGGAGCCAGGTCGAGGAATTGGAGGTGGAAAGAAGGGTGCCATCGTTGGAGGCATCGACCGTGGCGCGGGTGCTGTTGGTCATGATTTTGTAACCGGCGTCGAGGGCACCGGTGCCGCGCTCGACGTAGTAGACACCGCCGTCGATGTCGTCTCCGGCCTGGACGACGAGGTCACCGCCGCCGAGCTCGACGAGGTTGCCGAGGTTGGGCGCGATACCGGCCTTGGACGAATTCTGGCCGACCATGCGGGCGTTGGTGGCAACGGAGGCATCGACATTGTTCACACTCCCGCCCGCGACGAGGGTGATGTTTCCTCCGCCGAGGGCGGCAATGCCGTCGTTGAAATTGCTGAAATCGACCCACCATGTCGTCGAGGCGATTCCTCCCTGCTTGATCGTGGTATTACTGCCAGAGGCGGTTCCTTTGCTGCGGTTATCGGCGAAGACACCGTTGCTCTCGAAACCGCGGCGATCCAGCCAATTGGTGGGGAGTTCGCGGGACGAGTCGTCCGCCACACCGTTTTGGTCGACGTGCTCGATATTACCGTCCGCGAGGATGGTAACGTTTCCGCCACCCCAGGTGTATTGAGGGGTGTAGGGTTTGGCCTCGGGCAGGTTACCCAGGGTCGTTTTGGTGGAGGTGACTCCCGGCGTGAGGTCGGGTAGGGCGAAATCGCTGTACGAGGACGAGAGGACTGAGGTGGTCTCGCTGGGGGTGAGTTGCTGACCGGCGGTGTAGATATTAGCCAGCGCGTTCATGAGTTGGACGTCGCCACCGGTGGAGATGGCGATATTGCCGGTGCCGGTGCGGATGGTCTGGTAATAGGCGGTGAAAATCTTTTGGGTGGAAGCGGTGGTGGCCTGCGTAGTGGAGGCATTCTGTGTCGCGGATGCGTCGCCATCGCTGGCTTCATCGACGGTTTCGGTCGGACCACCGTAACCGACGAGGAGAGACCCCTGGCCGGTGTTGACGGCCTGCTGGTTGGCGGCAGTCAGGTCGGCCCCGGCGGCGAGATTGAAGGACCAGGAACGGACGCCGACGAGGGTGGTGGCCAGCCATGGGGTGGAGGGGGCGGAGGTAAAGCCGTCGGTGAGACTGGCTCCGAGCGAGCCATTGGCATTGCCCTGGAGGATGATGTTACCCGAGGCACGGAGCGTGAGATCGCCAGTAATCCCTGCAGTCGAGAGGGAAGACAGGTCCCAAACATTGGTGAGGACCAAATTACCGTTAGCATTGACAACTTCCGCACCATACCCGGAAGTGGTAAGATTGGTGAGGTTGGCATTGGTACCAGTGACGATGGTGGGAATCAACGAATTCCACGATGTATTCACGATTTGTGCGTCGTTCGCGATGGTGGATTCAAGGGTGCTATTGATGGTGACCGACTCGGCAGTGTTTGGATCGGTGTTGCCATAGACCTGATTTCCCTCGAGAAGGATGGAGGAGGGGCTGATGATGGTGCCCTGGGCCACGATACCGGTCGAATTAAAGTTGGAGGCGGGAACGACGAGCGAGAGGGTGCCGGTGGCATTGCCGGTTACGGTGGTGTTGCCCCAGACCACCGGCGCGGTGAGAGTATCGGTGGAGGCAAGGGCGATGGTGATGGCACCTCCCGTACCGCCATTGGCGAAGGCGATCGCGGCATTCGTATTGGCGACGCTGGAGGCAAACTGGATGACCGTGCCTGCGGGGAGAGAGGTGGCTCCCGAGGTAAAGGCCGTGGCGGTGCCGCCGGGCACAGTTACGGTACCGGTGCCGTAGAGGATAACCTGGTCATTCCCCGGCGTTCCTTGTGGGAGGGTGATGGAAGCTCCGGGCGGGAAGGCAAGCGCACTGGCACCGCTCGTCTGGAGTTGTACGTTGCTGCCAGTGCTGAAGGCCGCACCCGACGGCACAAGAACAGGGGCGCTGCCCGAGGCCAGGGTGAGAGAGCCGTTGTTACCAGTGAATATTACCTCGGCACCGCTGGGGAGGTTGGAAAGGGTGGCACCAGCACTGAAAGAGGTTCGGATACCGGTGGAGGTGAGGACATAACCGCCGCTACCGGCCGCCGTCACTGAAGTGGAAGCGGAGAGGCCGGAGGGAAGGGTGACCGTGCCCGGGTTGGTAAGCGTGACGTTGCTTGCGGTCTGGCTCAATTGGACGGTACTGCCGCCGCCGACAGTCAGATCGACCGTGGCCGTGGGGGCGATGGTAACAGTGGCGGTCGAATCGACACTGCCGTTGTACGATCCTCCCTGAAGCGTAACGGAACCACCCTGACCCGAATCGGCAAAGCGCCGGCCCGCCACAGTAACGAGGGAGTTCCCGTGCAGAGTCACATTGCCCGAGGCCTCGAGATCGACCTGGCCGCCGGTGACGCCCGAGGCGTCGATGGTTCCGTAGATATCGATGTTGCCGTTGTCGGCGGAGAGGTTGAAGGAGCTGGCGGTGGCCGCGTTCGAGGCGGAGATCTGCACATCGCCGTTACGGATGCGGAAACTTTGAGACTGCGAGAAATCTCCGCTGGCGGGGGAGAGGAGAGTCGAGAGAATGCCAAGGTCGGACGCCTGGATGGTGGTGCTACCCGGTTCGTCCGTCAGGTTGGTACTTCCCGCATCGAGCGAGAAGGAGCCATTCTGGCCTTGCGAGACGACCGGGCCATTGAGCGAGTTGGTGACGAAGCCACCCTGACCGAGCAAGGTGGTCGTGTGATCGACAATGAGCGAGCCCGACGTTTGCAGGGTCAGGCTTCCGGCATTCGCGGCGGTGATTCCGACGCCGGACTGGGCCGAAACATTGACCGTTCCACCGGTCAGGTCGATGTTGCCGTTACCCGCCTTCAGCGTAACCGTTCCGCCATTCGTATATTCGGTGATGTTCCCATTGTAGATCGGAGCCGTTCCACCAACATTGATACTGCCCCCCATGGTTACGCCGCCCGAGGCCGCATCGAGTGTGACCCGGCCGCTGGGCAAGACTATGGTCGCGGAATCGGCGATGTTCGCGCCTTTGACAAGAAGACTTCCCCCGAGCCCCTGTTCCAGCGTTGGATCGAGCGTGCCAGTCGAAGTAATCGTAATATTATTATAAGCCTGTGTGGTGTCGTTACCGGCGAGAATTTCGAGATTGGCCCCGGTCTGGCTGGTCATAAGCGGTGTGCTCAGGCTAAGGCCGCCACCGAGAACATCGAACGTCGCCTGCGCAGGAGCCGTGCTGGTGGATTGATTGGCGACGACGGAGCTTTGGGCGAGAATTTCCTTTGAAGCGGTGACGTTGACTTCGCCGAAACCGTAGACGCCCAGGGAATTATTGCCCGTTCCTCCGCCCAGGTTAAGGGTGGGTGCGGTCACGGTCAGGCTCGCCACCTGCTGGTTGGACGTGGGGTTGGTGCCAACCGGAGCGATTTGCAAGGGCAACCCGTTTTCCAGAGAGACACTATCGAGCGCAGACAGGGTAATGCCGGTGTTCCCCGCGACAGGAGTATTGGCCGCGATGTTGTAATAACCCCGAATTTGCGAGGCGCTAAGCGAGAGGTTTTGCAGCACGGTGGTGCCCGAAGCATCGGTGCCAAGAGTGCCCGCCCCGTACAGGTCGATCGACGAATAACTCTGGAAGTCCAAATTCGAGATCGATTTCTGCAACGTCTGGATCTGATCTTGCGTGAGGATCAAGCCGGGGAGGTTCGCGGGGGCACCGCTGTCGGCGCTGTCGGGGAAGAGAACGTTGATCTGGCTGGCGGTAAAAGTCAGCGTATTGCCACTCAGCACGCTGGATAGGCTCGCACCGGAATCCAATCCGAAGCTTCCGGTCGAATCCAAGACAAGAGTACCGACAGAGAGTGGGTTGGCGGCGGTGCTGCCCTCAGCCAAAATCTGTGCGTCGGCGATGTTCAGCGAAACCGTCCGATTATTCGTAGCGACGTTACGCGTGACACTTCCGTTTTGTCCGCTGCTGACGCGGACGAGAGCACCCTCGCCATCGATGATAAGTGGCAAGGGTGTGATCGAACGGTTGGAAGCTGGCGTCGAGATGATCGATCCGGAATCGATGTCCAGGGTACCGTTGGAGACGAGAATCAGGTCCTCGCCGGTGAGCGCCGAGCCGTTGTCGTTTACCTCGAGATCACCGGTCCCGACGGTAACGGTTTTTCCGTCGGTTCCACGCGTACCGCCGATGAGCAAGCTGGCGGCATTCAAGCCGTTGAGCTGGCTGGTCAGCAAGACGAGGGCGTTGGCGCTCGTTGCGTCGGCCGCCGTATCGATAATATCGATTGCGCTGTTGCTGCCGATATCCACCAGGCCTCCGAGCCCGCCGGACGACGATGAGGTTTGAATCGTGCCGGACCCGTAAAGGCCAAGCGTCGTGGTGGCATTAAAAACCAACTGACCGGCATCGAGCGGCAACCGGGGCACGGACTGGTTGGCCGCCACGGCACTTTGGGCCAGGAAAGCGTTGGCGTAAAAATTGTCGTATTCCGCCAATGAGTGAACGACCGATCCGGACTCGACGACGAAGGTGGAATCCAAACTGGGGGCGGAAGCCTGGGGATTTCCAGTAAAAGCCAGACCGTTGTACTTATAGCCGGTCATCTGAATGGAGCCGTTGGATTCGACGGCGGCGGGTGCCGAACCGGCGAGAACCGGGGCGCTTGAAGTCTTGGTCACAAGGTATCCACCGGGCAGAAGCGAAAATTCGGCGGGAAGCAGCGTATAGTAACCAGCGGACAGACCGTCGCCGCCGCTGAGATAAATGGTATCACCGACCTTCAGGCTGGTGGCGGAGGAGGAAGTCGTAGCGGAGTAACCGGGAGTCGGATCGAGCGGCGCGTAGGCTGCGCCATACCCGGGAATAATGGCAAAGCTGCCGGTGTTATTGGTATTGAGGATATCCTCGGTGCCACCCGTACCGATGACCCAGCGCGCCGAGTAAAGATCGCCACCGCCTTGAACATCGATGACGGCACCCGGAGCGCCGTTCGGCGTGGGGCCATTATCGGTAATGCTCGTGCCATTGATGAAGATTTGTTTGAGCGGGATGCCGAGCGTGCTATTGGCGAGAGTGCCATTGGCCTCGAAGGTAATGTCGTTACCCGCGGGATCGTACCAGTCCGTTCCATTTTCATTTGTTCCGTAGGGAACAATCAAGGCCGTGCCGGTGGTGGGATCGAGCAAGGAAACGGAGGTGACGCTGGTGGCACCCAGGACGATGGAGCTGGCCGTATCGAAATTGATCCCGGAGAGCACATCGGCAGGCGTGCTCGCCGTCGCGCCGAGATTGATGACGCCCATGGGCGCTCGGAGAACGCCATTCTGGGTAATCGAATTGGCAAAGAGATTAAGTGTGCCTCCGGCCGAGTAGGGCAGCGCGGGGAGTTGTCCGGTGCCGGTGATGGCGATCTCACCGGAGTAGGCCGCAATGGTGAAGATCGCTTCGGTTGCGGGGTAAACCTGCGCGGCCCGGATGTCGATGTCGCCCTGCAACTCAAGTACTCCGGCACCACGGACGTCGCCAGCGGACAGGAGAGGGTTTTGATTAATCTCGATTTTATCGAAGCCCTGAAGTGTCAGGGTGCCGACATCGACCAGAGTCGAGGCATTGAGGTCAAGCTCACCCTTGCCCGCTTCGGGGAGAATAAAGTCGGGTTGATTATTCGCCGTATAGATATGGGGACTTTGCGGGTTACCGTTGGCATCGGTGTCCGATTGCTGGGCCTGCTGCTGAGCGGGGGTAAAATAGTCGCCCATGTCCAAATAGGGGGCCGTGAGGGATACGGTGGTATTTTTGGTGGGGTCGTCGAGCAGGAGGACACCCCCGCCTGCGAGGGTGATGCTGCCGGACGCCGTGAGATTGATGTTTCCTCCCGCAGAGGCGACGACGAGGACGCCTTTGGGGTTCAGCGAGAGCGAAGCCAATCCGCTGCCGGTAAAGTCCTGCGCCGAGAAATACCCGTAGATCGTTTTGTTGCCGGCATCCGTCAGAGGATCGGTGATGAGAATGCCCTGACCGACATCGGCAGGGTCGGTGATCATTGCGGTTCCGATGGCGCCCGTGGTCGTGGATTCGACGATCCCGGACGAATCGTAGGTGGTTGCGCTATTCGTCAGGACCAGAGTGGCGTCGTTGGGAGTCTGAGTGCTCCCGGCATTATTTTCTGCGAGGCTGGTAAAGCTGCCCGAAGAAACCGTGAGAGAGCCGCCTTGAGCCGAGGCCCCGCCGGGCCGGCCTGCGAGCGTGGCTTCCGTAATGAGGGCTTCCTTGCCTTGGAGGGTGATGCTTCCACCGTTGCTATAAACCGGAACATCGACATAGGACGAAGCCGCCGCATTGGTCACTCTTAGGCCGAGAGTGGTTGAGCCGGAATTGACGGCCAGGGAATCGGCCGCGCCATTGACCAGAATTTGCGCTCCCTGCTCCGCATAGATGTTACCGATAACCGTAATATTTCCACCGTTGAGCACGGTGCCCGTGTGCTGACCGTAATTATTCGAAGTCGTTTCGGTGGTTCCCGAGGCATTCAGGATGCTGTTGGGGCCCAAATCGACCGTTGTAAAGGGAGTGGTCGTATAACTTCCCCCATTGAAAATGTCCTTGCTGGCGCCGTTGGCCTCAAGGTAAATCGTGCCGCCGGGAACATCGATCTGGCCCAGTACCGCGATGGTACCCAACCCGTTGGTGGAAAGACCGGCGGCACCGACTGAAGAGAGGGAATCTCCGGAAAGCGTAACGTTACTCGAGGGATCGGCGGCCAGGCTGATAATCGCGTTCTGGCCGATGACGAGATTTCCCCGCACCGCGAGAGCGCTCCCGCCGACTTGGGTGACTCCGGGCGCTATCAGACTGATGGAGACCGGGGCACGGAGCGACTGCAAGGGAAGGAGGGTGGTGGCGAGGGAGTACTGATTGCCGTTCCACGCCGCCGACCAGCTTTGCACTTCCGGCTGATTGAGGTCGGTTCCGGGTGCGACCAAAACCGAGGCTTGAGAGGCGTTGGCGGAATCCCCAACTCCGGTGAGAGTGAAAGTTCCGAAACCGCCCTGGCTAAAGAAGGAGGAGGGGAGAAGCAGGGAATTCGCCGTCGTGCCGCCGTTGACGAGACTGGCTCCGCCGATTTGAATCAAAGGCGCCTGAATACTGAGTTTACCCGCTCCGCTCCTCAACCCGGAATTACCTTTGAGCGTCGCATCGAGAAGGAAGGTGCTCTGCTCGGGAGTGACGGAATCCTGAGAGTCGATCAGGTCTTCCGCGCCATTCAAGGTGATGGCTCCGGCCGACCCATAAGTGAATTTGGTCGAGGGGCTGACATAGAGTCCGCCGGAGACATTGATGGAGCTCCCGGGATCGAGCATGAGGTTGTAGGATTGGAGAGTGACGCTGCCGCCGTTCAGGTAGTGCGGGAGGTTCATCCCGACCGAGCTGGGGGAGGAGGCATCCAAAACCAGGCCCGAAACGTCCAAAGCCGAACTAACCTCGAGATTGCTGGTGGCGGACAAATCGAGCGTGCCCCCGGGAGACGAAAGGTTGGCCTGGACATTGATCCCGGAGGCATAGAAGTTCAGCGAACCACCGGTGGGCATGACCAGGGGAGCATCGACAGGAACCACGATCGTTCCGAAATCGTTCTTTATTTGCAGGTTGCCAAAATCGTCAAGCGCCACCAAATCGGTCGAGAGGTCGAATTCCGAGGCGGAAGGATTGGAGTTGGTTACCGGCCCCGGACGGAATTTGACTTCGACATTCGTGTCGGGAACTCGTACCACTGCGCCGGAAACCACCTCTTGCGTGGAGAAGTCGACATTTAACGTGCTTGGCGTCGGCGCTCCGTAAATGGACTGGAGGAGCGTCGACTCGGTGCCGAGGCCACCGTCGGCGGTGCCAAAGGTCGTAGGCAGACTGGCCTGATTCTGCTGCTGCTTCACCCCCGCAGTCGTACTCCCGCTTAACGTGCCGTTAAGCGTGATACTGGGGGCGGTCACGGAAAGCGTTCCGCCATTGCCACCCTGGACGTAGCCGGGATCGTATTGAGGGGTCAGATTGAGATTCGAAAAGGTCTCGGAAGTTCCCCATTTCGAGGAACTGACGGTGGAATTCTGCAAGAGACCCGTGTAGACCCAGTTGGGATTGGCCTGGGAAATATCGAGGATTTCGTTGCCGTAGATTACCTTCGAGGTCTGGACGAATGCGCCCGCGTAGTCGATCGAACCTCCGGAAACATCGAGCGTTGCCCCGGGGTTCACCGTGACGGCCGTTCCCGCCGTCAGCGAGAGAGTGCCTCCGTTTGCGGTCAATTCGCCCGCCGTGTGCCCGATCAAGTCCGCGTAGCCGGAAAGATCGCCGATCGGGCTACCGATCCAGTTGACGCCGTTGAGCGTCCCATACTGGCTCATATCGACCGTGACCGTGGTACCACGGAGGGATCCATCCTGTTGCACGGGCGAGTCGGCCAATTCCGTTCCACGCAACTGGACCTGGACGATGTTCTCCATCACCGAGGCACCGACATCCTGGGATCCCGAGACATCGATGGCCGATCCTTGTTCGGCTATGATGCTTCCCATGTTATACGCTAAAAGGGGAATGTTTTCCGAGCTGAAGCCATAGGAACCGGCCCCGAAGGTAGCGGTGGCATTGGGAGCCAGGACCATTGCCCCGGACCTCAGATCGATGTTCTGCCCGGAGGCATTGACGATGGAAGGGCTGAACTGTTGCGTGGGGACGATGGTATCGGATGTCTGCTCGGGTAGAATTTGGGTGATGCTATTCGGGCCAAAGGTCAGGCTTCCGGTGGAAGTGGGCAGGCTATAGGTCGTGGCCAGATTGGTGGATGGATTATTCGCCGTGTAGGTCTCCTCATCGTAGGCGGAGACGAGATCGACGCGGCCGTCCAGCGTGACGGAAGTGGAGCTATCGATAAAACCGTTTTGTTGGACGTTCGAACCGATCATGTAGACATCGGCGCGGGGAGCGTCGATGTAGCCGAAGAGTGAAGAAGCGGTCTGTCCATACAGCCCGGTCGTGGTCGGCACTCCCGTGGCGAGTGGATCGTTGAGCGCGATTCCGTTCGCGGCAATGCCCACTGTCGGGAAAAGTCCGCTTTGGACCAGGGGATTGGCATTATAAGATCCGGTCGAGTCGGTGGCGGCACCGACGTAGACATTCAGCCCGCGCAGGGTCGGATCCGTGGAAGCGGTGAAGCCGACCTGAAAGCCGGCGGCAAGGATGGTCTGCCCATCCGGGGTGTAAATCGTTCCGTCGTTTTCGACGCTGGGTCCGATCAAGGCGACACGTCCGCCGACATGCTCCGGAGTGGTTGGCGATTGAATCTGGGCACCAGCCTCGACAACAACGCCTCCAGTGGAGACATTCTCCACCGTGCCTCCTCCCGGAGCCGCCGCGCCGACCTCCGTGGCCGTGCTGGTCGATCCCGTTGCCGTCGGCGGGGTAAAGAGGCCGGTCCCGGTGCTCGATTGGAGGGAGGAAAAGAGATACGAGAGATCGGTGCTGTTGTTGAGCAAACCGGTGGCGACCAGGTTGGAATTGATCGGCAGCGACGAGGCCACCAAGGTATGGGTGTTAACCTGCGAAGTGCCGGTGAAGATAATACCGTTGGTGTTGATGACGTAAACCTGCCCCGGCGCTTGAATCGAACCCAAAATCTGGGATGGAGCCACGCTGTTGGCGATCTGATTGATCGCAACCCAATCGCCGACATTGGCCCCCCCGGCACTTTGATCGAATTTGAGCTCGGTATGGGCACCGACATTAAACGAGTTCCAATACAAAAGCGCCTGTTGCGCTGTTTGCACCACAGTAACCAAGTCCGTCGTGCTTGCGCCGGGCTGTTTGGCATCGGTCAGGGAACCGACATTGACCCAGGCGTTGGCCCCTGCGGTTGCCGTGGTGGGCACGACGTAAGAGGTGGTGGTAGTACTGCCGCTCGACTGGGCGCTTTGGGCGACGGCGCCTCCAGCAGGGTTCAACCCACCCGTGCCGACACCGTCAGTGACAGCGACGGACGAGATGGAACTCGTCGACTGGCCGGTTTTCAAGTCGATCGTCGAACCGTTCACCACGTTATTCAAAGCGTTCAGATTGGCCACGCTTTGCGCATTCAACTGGCTTTGCAACGCCAGGGCGGCGCTGCTCAGGCGCTGCATCGAGGCGGCGGCTCGTGTCGCGGTCGTTGCCGCCTGCGCGGTTTGCTGGGTGGCGGCGGTCGAGGTCTGGGAAAGCTGGGCGGAATAGGTGCCGCTACTGCTGCCACTCGAACCATTCGGACCGACACGCGTCATGGGGGCCGCTTGAGCGGAGTGCAAGACCTCCACCAGGAATACGGCACCGCCACAAAGCAGCCTCAGGTTCTTTCCCGATGCGCTCCGAAAGAAAGCCCTGTGCTGAAGACGGCGGTACATGCGCCGAGTATGTTAACTCGGGCACCTCTCCAGTAAAGGTGTGCGGGCTTTAGTAACACGAATGTTACAATGGCCTTATTGCACTTTAGGGGTAATCATTACCGAACTGGGGGGAGGAGGTGTCGTTCCTTGGGCCAATTTCTGCTGATAACCCTGGACCAGGTTCTGGAGCTTGGTCCGGGTGATACCGACGAAGGGTTCCTTGGCCGCCAGCGCATCCCCCAGGCTGAATTTTTCGTACCGGACCAAAATGTCGTTGGCGGTCTGGTAGAGTTGGAGGTTTTTCGTTTCCCGATCGACCACCAGGCGCTGGAGTTCGATGATTTGGGCGGCCAGTTTCTGGCGCGCATCCTCGGTCGCCTTCGCCAGGGCATCCGACTGGGCGTAGGCGGCTTTCCATTGGACGATGGCAGCGTTCAGCGTGGCGATTTCGCGGTCCTTTTCGTTGTTTTGCGCGATCAGATCGGTCTTGGCGGCATCCCAGTCCGATTTGTCCTTCGCGGCATTCGCCGTCAGCGTCGCAATCGTGGCGTTGGCCGTGTCCAATTGCGTTTTCAGGTCGGCGTTATCCTTGTCGGCCTGGTCTTTGGCCGCCTGGAGCGTGACCAACTGGGCCTGGACATCGCTCAATTGCCCCATCGTATTCTTTAGGGCATCGCGAAGCTTGGCTGCTATGGCCGCGTCGGCGTCATCCGCCAAAAGCGGACGCCCCGAGGCGATGACGATCAGCGTTAGGATGAAGAGAAGGAAGGGATGGCGGTGCATAGGCTGGGAGGGGTTAGAACTTGGCGTTGAGATCGAATTGAAAGAGGTCTTCGTTGAATTGCGGGCCTGCGATGGAATCCATGCTCATCCACTGCAATCCGGTGCTGACACGCTTGGAAAGGGCAAGATTGCCGCCGATGATATATCCCTTGACGTTTGTGCCCCCAACGCCACCGCCGCCGAAATCGGAATCGTTGAAGCCATCCACCACCGCATCCGATTCGAGATAGCGGTAGGTCAACGACACATTCCAGTCCCACAATTTCTCGAGACTCGGCTTGCCGAGGTTGAAGCGGATATCGTAACCCGTGTCGCCGCCTTGGAAATTACCGCCCGGACCGATGTTGTTGACCGGACCCGGCGCAAGATAGCCGGGGCCATTTTGCTCGATGGCCGCTTTATCGAACGCGATGTTTTTCACGTATTCCGCGATCAGCCACAGATGGAAGGGATCGAAGCGGCTGAAATCGAGCCGGGCATCGATCGCCGTTTCGCGGAACGGCGTGGCGAGGCCAAAATACTGGTAGACTTGGTCGCTGGCATTATCCAGCACATAGTCCCGGAGTGGAATGTAGGTATTGCCCTTTTGCGCGAACTCGGGCCGGCTATCGTCGGTGGGCCCGGCAAAGCTCGACGTAATATTGGTAGCTCCGCCCAGACCGCCCGCACTGGTGGCGGTAATCGGAGCGGAAACCTGTCCCTGGATATTTTCAAAATCGTAGAACGCAATCGCGCCCTTGAAGGTAAAGTCCTGGTTGATTTTCCAATTCGTTCCGAGCTGTCCCGCGTAAAGCCACTTGTCGTAGCTTTGATAAGCCTGTCCGCTGGTGGTCGAGTTTGTGCCGAAGTTCAAATCGGTGTTAAACACCGGGAACGCCCCGCCAGTGAGAAACGGAGTGACCCCGTCGGCGACCTTGTATTTGGCCTGGATGGCCGCGCCGTCGAAGCCGATATCGTCCGCCCAGATCATGCTGGTGCTCATGAAGGGATTATCGAAGCGCCCCACGGAAACGGAGAAGTATTTATCGGAAGGATCGCCCAGTTCGTAGCGAATGAATCCGCGGTCGAGCCAGAGCTGATATTTGCTGAAGTCACTGCCCTGGCCGTTGTTCACGCCCCCGAGTGTCTGATTTTCCGAAACGGGCTGATTGTCCGCGCCGGTGCCGATGCGCATCCCGGCCGAGAAGTTCTCGCCCAAATCGATTTCCGCCCCAATGCGCACACGGAGGCGGAACTGCTCTCGAGTTTGGTCGACGTTATACGTAGGAAAGTTGCCGTTCAGGCCATTGGCGACCAGAATAGGCGAGGTGGCCGAGTCCATCGCGTTGAAGTTGAAGTTTTGCCCGGTGGCGTTGCCCGACGGGAACGTATTGTCCTGGAAGCGGGTCCGGATATCGCCCGTGACGCGAAAGCGGCGCACCCAGTCCGGGGTCGTATCGGGCGAGGCGAGTTCCTCATCGTGCGTCTGCTGCATGACGTCGCGGGTGACTTCGTCGCGAATCTGATTTTTGACGACTTCGGGAACGTAGGGAACGCGGACTTCGTCGTCGCTGGCTGGCGGAGGCGCTGTGGCGACGGTCGCCTGGGCGGCTCGCTGGGCCTCTTCGGCCACCAGATCGACTTTTTGGGCGGCGGCCTCGGCGGCGGCGGCCTGGGCGCGGGCGACATCCGCTTCCTGCTGCGCCTGTTTAATGAGATCGGCGGCGTCTTCCTTGGTGATCAAGCCCCGCTTGACCATCAGGTTGATCAAATTGATCGTCACGTTTTGCGACGGAGTCTGCGGTACGGAGGCCTCACCGGTGGAGGGGGCGGGCGCAGTTGCGGAATCGTGGGCCACCGACGGGGGTGCCGACGAGGCGAGATCGGTCGCCACCGGCGTTCTCAGCTCCGGCGAAGGATTGGCCAGCGATGGATTCGCGGAGGGCGGTGCGGCCGGAGCCGGATCGGCGGCATGCGCCGTCGGGACGGCGGCGAGACACCAGGCAAAGGCAAAGAACGCCGGGCGCAATCGGTTGAAGAAAATCGTTTCGCGGAACATAAAAGAGCGTGTTTTGTTTGGCCAAAGGAGGGTGTGGATTAATCGGGACGCGCGGCGGTTAGCATCATCACGATAGGCATCGGCATATCGGAGGGCGGAGGTTCGGGAAGGCTGTTGCCGATCAGGACCTGATTTTTAATCGCATCGTCGACGGCAGGATCGCCGGTGGAGGAAATGCTGGCGCGGGTAATCCGCGCATCCTGGCCGACCCAGATGCGGACCTTGATGCGGAATTTGGCGTCTTTCGTTTTGTCGTTCCGCGCCAGCGCATCGTGAATGGAGTTGATTACGCTATTGGCGTACCAGCCATACTTGCTGCCACCGCCGTCATCTCCGCCAATGCCGCCCCCACCGCCACCGCCGCCACCGAGACCGAACTCGGACGCGGGACCCGTCGCGGCAGGCCCAGGCGGGCCGGGAGGCTTGTCCGGGGATTTATTGTCCGGCTTCGGCTTGGCTTCGTTCGGCTTGGGAGGAGTCTGCTCCACCATCTTCGGCTGCGGCGGAGGCGGAGGTAATTTGGGCGGTGGAGGCGGTGGCGGAGGAGGGGGCAACGGCGGCGGCGGCTGGAGATGGACCATGATCTCCTCCTGCTTTTTCGGAGCGGGTATTTTCCCCGAGAAAAAGTAGATGCCTGCCCCGACCCCGCCGAGAATGAGGAAAACGACGGCCAGGCCGATGGCAAAGCCGTACTTCTGAAAGAAGCCTGGCTCGTCGTCCTGGAAGTCGTAATTGCTCATGAGTATTGGCGGCGGTGGTTATTGACCCTTCAACGGCTTGGTGGCCAGCGCCACTTCGGTGATCCCGAGCTTCGTGCAGACATTCAGGACATCCATGATGCCTTGGTACTGAGCGGCGCTATCGCCACGGATGACGACGGGAAAATCGGGCGTCTGCGCCTTCTGCTGGCCGAGCCTCGTCTCGAGTTCGGCAAGCGAGACCGGGACGGTGTTCAGACAGATTTTCCCGTCGTTGGCGACGGTGATCGCCTGGATTTTTTTCTTGGCCTGGCTCGTCGCGGCACTCTCCTTCGGCAGGTGGACTTTCAGCCCTTGCAGACCGGCTGTCGTCATGATGATGAAAATGAGCAGCAAAACGAGGTAGAGATCTACCATCGGCGTGACGTTGATATCGTCATACGCTTTGCCCTCCGCATCGGCTTTCATGGACATGGTCGGATTCTCCTTTCGTGGTTGGGGGTTTATTCGCCGAGGTTGCTGTAGAACTCGGCCATTTTGGTGACAAACTCATCGATAAAAACCTGCATGTCGCTCGTCACCGTTTTCATCCGCGAAACGAGATAGTTATATCCGAGCAGGGCAGGAATCGCGACCAGCAGACCCGCCACCGTGGCGACGAGCGCGGCGGCCAGTCCGGGCGCGATCGCGCTGATGTTGACTTCTCCCGTCGCCGCAATCGCCGCGAAGGTGATCATGACGCCGACCACCGTGCCGAGCAGACCCATGAACGGGCCGCCCGCGATCGAGATGGTCAGAAAGACCATGCCATCGTTGAGCTTGTGATTTTCCCGGACAAAGCCGCCATCGAGACTGGCGCGAATGGCCTGAATGGACCGTGACGAGAGAATACGGTCGCCAGCCATGCGCTTGGAAATCTCCACGGAACCGATGTGGTACATCTTATAAAGCGGAGAATTGCGGATGAGCTTCTGGATTCTCGGCCCGGCGCGCTCGCCCAAAACCTTGGCCTTTTCCGGGTCGGTGTGGTCCAAGACGGTGAGATCGAGCGCCACATGGTCCCACTCCGTCAGGAACAGCTTGTTGCCCTTTTGCACATAGCCCAAATAAAAGAACTTGGTGATCATCACGTACCAGCTCACCACGGACATGATGCCGAGAATGCCGATGACCACCCAGCCGTCGATCGTGACCGACTTGAGAATTACACCGAAAAGTCCGAAAGCCCCGCTCAACCAACCGGCGGGCGGTTGCTCGTCCTGGCCGACATTCGTCAGCTTCGAGTTCGCGTCTCCTCCTTGACTGGCCGCGAGAAATTTGATGAATCCGGGCGTGCGGGCGGACTTGGAAATCTCCAACTCGTCCATCTCGCCGACGAAGCCGACATTTCCAGCCCCGGCATCGGGCGAATCGGCCCCGATAATCGATGCGCTGTTCAAGGCGGGCATCGAAGCGTTCAAGGTGACATAGGGGGCACCGTCCAAATACAGCGCAAATTGGGAGCCGCCGGTGACGACGGCAAGATGGTGCCAGGAGCCGACCGCAATGGGAGCGCCCGCCGGGCTCCTCGTCCCGCTGACTTCGACAAACGGAACACCGTTGTCCAGACCGACGAGGAAGTCCTTGCCGGAATCGCGGCGACTGAAAATCACCGCATTCGCCGCGAGAGTGGTGGGCTTGATCCAGGCCGACCACGTCATGATCGCGCCGTCCGCCCAAGCGAGCGACGGCGTGGCCGGAATGCTGACGGTTGTCTTCCCATCGAGCCGCAACCCGGGGCCGATAATGGCGCTGTCGTCCGGCAGCCCCGCTTTATCGGCATTGTTGCCATTCGCGGTGGAATCCACCGCAGGCGCGCCGTTTTCCGCAAAATGGTAAACCAGCTCGTAATCGGGATCGTAGGTGGCTTTCGCATCGGGACCGCCCGGCTGAGGGGTCGTCCCCGTCGTGTTGCCGTAATAGAGCCACAGGTTCGTCACCGTGCCCGGCTTAAGGTCGGGAATCTTGACCCAGAGAAAGGCCTCCCCCAGAAGCGAGTCGTATTTCTCGATGTGGTAGGTTAGCGGGGTCTTGTCGTCGTCCGCAATGATGCGGATGTCGCTGCCGTCGTCCTTGGCCGCCCCGAAGTTAAAGTCGGACAACCGGATCAGCACGACTCCCGTTCCGATCGGGTCGGTAATGGCCGTACCGGTGGGACTGGTATCGACCGTGATTTTTTTCCGCAGCGTCCAGTCGTTGTTCCACCAGGCGTGGGCGGTGCCGGAAAGGATGAAGCTGAACAGCAGCAAGGGCAGCAGGTGTTTCATAAAAGATGTTCTTAATCGATTCATATCAATTCTAGAATTCGGCCCAGACCCGGAAGGTGAGCACGTCGCTGAAGGACGTGGTAGTGGTCGCGCTGCGGAGAGGCACGGCGAAATCGAGCGAGCCGTTCAAATGATCGAGGAGTTGGAACCTCATGCCAGCCCCGACGCTTTCCATGACATAGTTGACCTGCTGGCCCAAAAGCGGGCTGTTGATGGTCAACCAGCCGTTGTCGGAAAAGAGGTAAAATCGCCAGTCGTCCACCGTCTTGCCCGCGAGACCGCCGAGCGACGGGCTGCGCAGCTCGACCGATTCGAAGATTGCGTTGTCTCCCAACTCCTCCGACTCGAGGTAACCACGCACCGTGCCCAAGCCGCCGCCGCTGAATTGCTCGCTGTTCACCAACGGTTCGTCTGCCACCTGCCCCTGGGCCTTCGCGAAAAGTTGCAGGCCCTCCGGCAGGTCCCGGGTGTGCGAGAGATCGCTGCGAAAATAGATGAAGTTGCCGTCCGAGTTGTGCCGATTCTCCTCGAACACCTGCTGGCCGTTGCTCAAGCCGCGAAAACTCAGGTTGACGCTGGGATTGAAGGCCGTCTCGTAACCTTTTCCCACCCAGGTGCCGCTGTAGGCCGCGCTCAACGGATAATAGGTCACCGGAGTAATCGTCGGATTCCCGGCGATGGTAACATCCTGCGCGAAATGTTTGTAGTCGAACCCCAGGCTCACCGAGTGGTAGAAATTCTGCCCCGTGTCCTTGTCGCTCAGCGCGGGGAGATTCATGATGGCGTGAAGCCCGATGATATCGCCCTTTCCCGCGACACCGATGCCGCCGAGGGTGTTGACGTTACTGTCCTGCTTGGTCCCATCGACCATCAGGGTCAGCCAGTCCATGTCCGGGATGCGGGCCTGGTAGAAACCGGAAAATACTTTGACCTCGCTCGGTTTCTCCGGCGAGAGCTGGAAACTGCCGCCGATCGTGTGCCCTAATTGCCAGAGATTATCGTAATCGAACGAACCGTTCAGCCTTAAGCGCGTGGTGTCCGCGCTGTACCGATTGTTGAGTTCGAGACTGCCATGCAGCGGCATCGTATCCTTCACGTTCAAATCGACATCGACCGTGCCCGGAGCGTGCCCCGGTCCGATCGAAGGGGTAATGCGGCGATCGGGAAGCTGGTTAAGCCCGACAATATCGTGCGAGACATCGTTAAAATTCGGCACCGTACCCTCCGCCAACGAGGGTGCCTCCCTCCTGATTTCATCGAGCGAATAAAAACGCGAACCGTTGATCCTCAATTGCCCCACTTGATTCGGAACGACCTCGAGATAGATGACCCCGCTTTTGACCTGCTGGGGAGACTGCGCCGGGATCTGTACCGCCACCGTTTGGTAGCCCTTGTCCATATAAACCTTCTGCAACGCGGCCCGGGCGCTTTCCACATCGCTCACCGTCCGATACGGGCCGAGGTACGGATAAACAGCCGCTTCCACATCCACTCGCGGCACCAGATGTTCCCCGCCTTCAACGCGAATCTCGCGAATGAAAAAATGCTGGACCGGTGCCGGAGGATTTGCGGTCGCTCCATTCGTCCCATTGGCATTCGCCGCAGGTGCCGCCCCCTGCCCGTCGCTTTGACTGGTTGTGGTCGTTCCACTGCTTTGGTCGGCTCCATGCGAAACGCTCGGAGAAAGAAGTAAGGCCACTGAAACTCCGACGAGAAAAAGCACCCTTTTTTTGCCGCAGGCACAAGTCGGCCATACCCCTGTTTGGTCGTGCCGATCTAAAAATGCGTTGATGTGCATGGGGGCGTTTGTGTTGCGCGAATATGTGCGTTCAAGAATAGAGGTTGGTAAATGTTCGACAAAGAACTCAATGGTTACATTCTCGTGTCAAACAAAGTCTATCGGACAAATATGCTTTTTGAAAACACCTTAATCTTGTTGCCGCTCCCGTTATAATTTCCGCCTTGTCTGTCGTTTCCAAATCAATCCCCAAATGACTAAAACCAATAGGCCCGGTGCGAAGATGCTCAGCACCAACAAGAGATTTCCCGTTGAAAAAGTATCGTTCATTCGGGGCAAATCTAGCTTGCCCTGCCCTTGGGTTGTGGGCTTTTGAGAAGCATTTTCGTTAAGATTGTATGACTAAACCGTATCTTTTCCGTTTCGTTTCTTCCTCTCTCCTTGAGATCATCCGGTACAATCCGAAGCCTGCCGTCGTGCGGAACAAATCGCCTCGTACTCCTCCTTGTCATTGCCTCCGCCTTTGTTATAGCTAGGGAATCATGGACCGCGCTTTCCAAGTTTTTTTTCCGGCGTTGTTTCTGCTCCTCCTCTTGGCTGCGATCCCGACGGAGGCCAGCTCGGTTCTCGATGTCTTTGGCACCAATGCCCCTTCCGCCAACCCGCCCGCGACGAACACTCCCCCCGTCAATATCTTCAGCCAACCCATCGTCCTGACTCCCGAGCAATTGGATTTGCAGGAAGCCAAGCGACTGGCCTCGGAAGGACGACTGGATGAGGCCTTTGACAAAGCGAGTGCGATTCTCCAAAAAGACCCCAAGGCTCTCGAAGCCTTGATCCTCCGCGGCAATATTAACGTCGATCGGCAAAAATGGGACTTGGCCGATAGCGACTACAATAGCGCCCTGCAAATCGACCCGGACAACATTACGGCG
Source organism: Bacteroidota bacterium (assembly GCA_903970335.1). Classification (GTDB taxonomy): domain Bacteria; phylum Verrucomicrobiota; class Verrucomicrobiia; order Methylacidiphilales; family UBA1321; genus JABDGH01. The sequence goes on from CAJCII010000191.1 coordinate 22,637, forward strand.
AAAATCAATCGCGCCGAAATGAAGTTCCGGCAAAAAAATTACGATGCCGCCCGTTCCGATTTTACCGCCCTGGAGACTAACCCCGACTTTGGCGATCTCGCCGCCTACAAGGTCTTTCTCTGCGATCTCTTTGGCGGCCACGAAGATGTTGCGCAAAAAGAACTGGCCACCTTTAATCTGTCCGAGTCCAATCCCTCCTACTATTTCGGCAACGTTGCCTGGGACCTCTTTCACAAAAACAACGACGATGCGCGCACCTGGCTAAACTCTGCCGTGCATATTTACGCTCCGAAGAAAATCATCCTCTATGGGTCGAGTCTGAAAGACTTGGGCTATCTCCCGATCCCTCCGCCGTAACGGGCGCACCAGATCAGGGCGCGGTTTCCACGGCTGCTGGCTTGGCATTCTTGATCATATTCCCATTCCCCTGCTGAGTCTCGCTGATGGGAGCAAGAAGTTCTGGCCTGGTCTTGGCGTCATTTTCACTCACCGGGATACCGGTGACCGCCGCCTCGGCCTCACGTCCCAGAATCGTCGCCCGCTTTGCCGCTTTGTTTGTGGCGATTTGATCCGCATCGGTTTCCACGACCGTGGGCTGGATCATGATGATCAACTCGTCCCGCTCCTTGCTCTTCGAGGTGTCCTTGAAAAGATACCCGAGCAGCGGGATGTCGCTCAACCAGGGCACGCCGCTCGTCTTGCGCGTCTCGTTATTCGAGATCAGCCCGCCGATGACGATCGTCGATTTATCGGGCACCGTCACATTGGTATTGATCTCCTGCGTCAGAATGGTCGGGACCGAATTGCCGCTGATGATCTGGGAATTGCCCTCGCTGTTATTGGTCTGCCGGATCTGCAACGTGACTTCGTGATTGGCATTGATCAGCGGAATGATCTCGAGTTGAAGCAGCACCTGCTCGTAAGTCGTCGACGAGGAGGAGGTCAGGTTGTTGTTGTTATTCAGGCCGGACACCGTGGTACCGGGCACGGGAATTTCACTGCCGGAAGCGATGACCGCGAGCTTGTTGTTTGTCGTATAAACGCTGGGCGTGGAAATGACTTTGAATCGATTGGTCGTGCCCAGCGCGCGAACGTACGCATCCAGCGTTGTCCCGATCGCGCCATAAAGAGTCAACCCGGAAGCCAGCGGAAAACCGAGGGAACTGGTCAGGCTGGTCGGTTCCGGCACCGGGGAACTGCCCGTCGTGGTCGTGGTGCCCGTAGTCGTCGTGCTCGTGGTGCTGTTCGCGGCGCTGGCCGTGGCCGAACCGGGAGTCACCAGGCTGCTCGAGAGCCCCCCCTGCCCCACCCTCTGGAATTTTTGCAGGATATCGATCCCGAACTCCTGCCCGTCCGAAACAGTCAGCTGGCCGATCACCGTCGAGAGCAAAACCTGCAACGGCTTGCGATCGAGCTGGTCGATCATCGCCTGTACCCGGGAAACCGCGTCCGGCGACCCGAACACCATGATCGAGTTGGTCCGGTTGTCGGCCATCAACCGGGTCTTCCCAATGATGACCACCGTCGGCACATTATTTTCCTTCGGAGCCTGCAACGGCGAGGTGACCGACGATACTCCCTCGTTACCCGAAGAGGATCCATTGGTCGCAAGACCTTCTCCGCCGTTCGTCGGTTGACTTGTCGTCCCGGCGGTGGCGGCATTGGAGGCGGAACTCGCATCCTTCTGCACCTCGGCTTCCTCATCCTTCCCCTGGGCGACCACCGCCTCCAGTGCCGGAAGAATGTCCTTGGCCAAAACGTATTTCAACGGCCAGCGCATCGGCAGAGCGAAGGCGTCCGGCTGGTCCATCTGCGCGATCAGCGATTTCAAAAAAGGCATGTTGACCGGGCGAGTCACCACCAGCAGACGATTCGACCGGGCATCGGGTATGATCTGCACCGTGCCGGAAATAAGATTGCGCTCATTGGAAAGCGGTTGGTTGTTCCCAAGATCGGGCGGAACAATGACTCCATTCCCCGCCGCACCAGGCGCGCCGGGAGGCGGCACCAGAAGTTTGTTCAGCGTATCGGCCACTTTTTCCGCATCGGCGCGATCAAGCTGGATGAATTCGCTCACCACCGCGGCTGGCGGAACGTCGATAAGCTCCTTCAGGGAAATGAGCTGTCGGATAACACTGACGTTTTCCCTGAGAATCAGTGCCTGGGCGGATGGAATCGCAACATAGACCCCATACTGATGAGGAGGAGCATGTAGCTGAAAAATTTGCTGCGCTTCGGTCGTACTCAGGTAGTTAAGCGGCATGTAATAGCTGACCACCTGCTCGTCGGTTGGCAGGTCGGCGGCATTCGCATATATTTTCATCCCTTCGCTTCCCGGATTTTTCGCCTGAGACGGCACGGCCAGCGCCTTGGCCGTCTTGTCGTCGACCGGCACGATGGAGACTCCGTTCAGGAGCAAACTTGCCTCCAGGAACTTGAGCTGCTCCTCCTTGCTCAAGCCCGAGGCGTTGATATTGATGCCCATCACTTGCGACAGCGCACTATCGCGAATCAAATGCTTGCCGGAAAGTTGCTCGTAATAATCGAGCACATTATTGGCCGGGGCGTTCGTGAAACTCAGGGGAGCGCTGGAGTCCGCGTCCGCGTTCTGCGCCAAGGCCGTCCCCGCATCGTAGCGGCAGAGAGCCAGCACAAGGAAAAGGACAACCAGACCTCTCCGGAATAAAAATATCGGCTCCATGGCTTGGAGCTACAGCATGGCAGATTTTTTTTAACTGGGAAGACTTCCCTCCGTGCTGAAGGAGAATGCTTCCCGGCTCGTCACAAATAAATGACCGCTCGCTCCTCAATCGGTGTAATATGTTTTAAATCGAAAGAGATTAGGAGTTGATGCGCTTGCTCCAAGTCGGCATCTTCCTTCCTCGCCGTATGGTAAATACCCAACCCGCCAAACAAGCCGTCTCGACCTGGCCCGCCGCCGCGCTCGTCGTTTCCAACATGATCGGCACCGGTGTCTTCACCAGCCTCGGCTTCCAGATCGACGACTTTTCCTCCCAACTCTCCGGCAGCGTCTTCCCGCTCGTCATGCTCTGGATCGTCGGCGGGGCGCTCGCCCTCTGCGGCGCCCTCTGCTACGCCGAGCTCGCCACCGCCCTGCCCCGCTCCGGCGGCGAATACAACTTCCTCTCCCGCATCTATCACCCCATGGTCGGCTTCTGCACGGGTCTGACCTCCGCCACCATCGGCTTCGCCGCTCCGATTGCCCTCAGCGCCCTCGCCTTTGGCCAATATCTCTGCAGCGCCTTCCCCGCCATCGCCCACCTCATCCCCAACAACACCGAGCACACCGCCGCCTTCCTCCTCATCGTCCTCACCACCCTTGCCCACCTCCGCAGTCTCCGCTTCACCGGCGCTTTCCAGGCCGCCGCCACCGGGACGACCGTCCTTCTCATCATCGCCTTCATCGCCTACGGCTTCGGCACCGCCCCGGCCCAGCCCGTGACTTTTCTCCCCCATGTCGCCGACTGGCATCTCTTCATGAGTTACGCCTTCTGCTCGTCCATCTTCTGGGTCATGTATTCCTACTCGGGCTGGAACGCCGCCGCCTACATCGTCGAGGAAGTCCGCGACCCCGCCCGGGCCTTGCCTCGCGCCCTGGTTCTCGGCACCGCCTTCGTCACCGTCCTCTACGTCGCCGTCAATTCCGTCTTCCTCTACACCACCCCCCTTGCTTCTCTTGACGGCAAACTCGATGTCGCCCACGTCGCCGGCCAGCAAATCTTCGGTCAAATGGGCGGGCGCATCGCCAGCGGCCTGATCTGTGTCGGCCTCGTCGCCAACGTCAGCGGCATGATGTGGGTCGGTTCCCGCGTCACCGAGGCCATCGGCTCCACCTACCCGTCCCTCGGCCTTCTTGGTCGCACCAGCAAGACCCGTGTCCCCTACGTGGCCCTCGTCTATCAATTCGTCGTCATCGCCTTGCTCCTCTCTCTCAAGCCCGACAACATCGTCAACTACGTCGGCTCCGTCCTCCTCTTCTGGTCCCTCCTCGCCGTCCTTGGGGTCATCGTTCTCCGCTTCCGCGAACCGGACTTGCCCCGCCCCTACCGCACCTGGGGCTACCCGGTCACCCCGATTGTCTTTGCCGCCGTCACCCTCTACTTCCTGGTCCAGAACTCCCAGTTCCATTTCCGCGAAACGCTCATCGGCGCCGCCACCGTCCTCGTCGGCATCCCTATCTATCTTTGGGTCAGCCGCAACGTCCCCGTCGAGCAACTCCGCGGCGAGACTCTGCCCCAAAGCTCCTCATAATCGTCCCCCGCCCCTTTCACCTTACTTATGAATGCCCACGCCTCCACGCTCCTCCGCATCCTCCCCTCATTTCTTCTGACTCTAGCCTTCTTCTCACCCACTCGGGCGGATGATGCCACCTCCAAACAACCCTGGCCCCTCGTCGAGGCCACTCCCCTCCGTCCCGACGACTACTACCGCGTGAACTGCTCCGCCCGCGGCCTCGCCGGACTCCTCGCCCCCACCGATAAAGGCCCCGTCACCTGGGAATCGACCTCCGAATGGCGCAACTATCGGGACGGCCTCGACAGCCGCTGGAGCGCCCTCGACCGCATCCGCCTCAACGCCATGCGCAGTTGGAGCAACTCCGAACTCTCCGGCCTCCGTTCCCAGACCCGCGCCGTCTTCTACCCCTTCAGCGGCCCCGACGTCCTCTACGCCGACACCCTCTTCCCCGACTCCAAGTACCTCCTCATGGCCGGTCTCGAACCCGTCGGCACCATGCCCGACCTTGCCCAATTAAAAGACAACGGCAAGCTCGGCCCCTACCTCGATCAAATCAAGACCTCCCTTTTCACCATCCTCGCCGCCAGCTTCTTCAAGACCAAGGACATGAAGAACGACTTTAACAACCAGCTCGTCGATGGCCTCATGCCCGCCATGGTCGTCTTCCTCGCGCGTCAGGGCTACACCATCGACAGCATCCAGTACGTCTCCCTCGGCTCCGACGGCACCCTCCATCCCGGTGGCCATTCCGGCGTGCAGATCACCTACTTCAAGGGCGACCGCGACAACCTCCGCGTCCTCCTCTATTTCCAGGCCGACCTCGGTAACGACGGCCTCAAAAGCAACCCCGGCTACGTCCGCCTCATGGAACGCCTCGGCCCCGGCCTCACCTACCTCAAGGCCGCCTCCTATCTCCTCTACGAAGACTACTTCTCCACCATCCGCGACGGCATCCTCGATAACAGCATCGGCGTCGTCGAGGACGACTCCGGCATCCCCTTCCATTTCTTCAAGCCGACCGAATGGGATGTCGTCCCCTACGGCAACTACACCGGCCCGATCGCCCTCTTCAAGGAACACTACCAGCCGGACTTGAGCGCCTATTACGCCAAGACCTCCCATCAAGCGCTCCCCTTCGGCAGCGGCTATAAGTACGTCGCCTCGGTCTCGTCTCTCCTCGTCGCCAAGAAGAAGTGATTTTCGATAATTCGCCTTCAGTTCGCCACGGGTAAAATCGGCTTCGGGGCAGGCTTCAGCATCACACAGAAAAGATCTCCCCGATCGCTTTCGATGATTTCCTCGCGCCCCATGTCCTTAAGCGCCTTGATGACCGATGCACCCCCGTCGCTAAACGCGCTGCCATTGACGTAGCAAGCGGAAAAACCGTAGCTCTCCAACTTGGTCGCCGCTTCGTTCAGTGGCAGTTCCCCCACCGCTCTCTGCCAGTCGGCCTGGGGACGACCCTTGTCCGAACCGAAAGCAAACCGAAGCTGGTGCGAGTAGAGATACGGACGCAAATGGTCGTACGGGCCGATTCTGCGGTCCAGGCTTTCGGGAAACTCGACCACCGGCATCTGAAAGACCATCGCATTCGCGGGCAGCCGCTGCTCCATTTTCTCGACAAAACCACGATCCGAGGCCACCACCTTCGCCGTTTCATCCAGTTCCGCCGCCGTCACCGGTGCGGGCGTCTGGTCCCACCACGCCACGATCATGACCAAGACCGCCGCTCCATAGACCACGACCTTGTACTGGACTCGCCACTCCGACAACCGCCGGATCGCAAACATCAGCACGATGCACAAAATGAAGATACTGTACCGCGTGGTCGCCCGAAAAAGCTGAAAACCCAGCGTCCCGATGATCCCATTGATGCCCCCGACCGACGCAAAGACCAAAATCCAGAGAATCAAATATGTTTCCAGCGGTAGCCGCTTGCCCTCCACCGCCCGCCGCAACGAAACGGCCACCAGCCACGCCATCGCCCCCAGCCCGACCAATCCGAGATAAGCCGAGGGAGGCAATTCGCCCGGCGCCAGCATCACTTCCCCCACATGTCTCGCTCCATAATTCGAAAAAAGCGGAAAAACATGCTCCGGTGGTGGAACGAAAAGATCGACGATCTTCAGCCCGTAGGACTCCATCCAATGGTAGTCCCGCGTCACGGCCTGCGTGTTATTGCCATGGGCGAGGTGGTAAAGGAACGTGTTCGCGTTCATCGCCAGGAAGCCCACCGCCGCCACGGCGATAATCGCCACCGCAGGCAAACTCCGACGCCACCCTCCGCGCCAGGCCTGGACCAGCCCCCCGATCAGCACAAACTGCGCGAACATGCCCGTGTAATAAACATTTTGCACGCCGGTGATCGCTGCCACCGCCAGCGCGAAGTTAAACCGCCGCTCTCCGAATTTGATCCCCGGTTCCTGCATGACCCATCGGCAGATCACCAGGCACAACGGCACCTGCCAGTAATACAGGACCGCCAGGTGATGCAGTCCGTGGGCAAAGGCGTACCGAGCAAAAGCAAAAACAAATGCCCCGGCGAAAGACCAGACCCAGGAATAATTCAGCAGTCGGCACGCCGCGTAAAACGACAGCGCCGCCAGGACCTGCCCGACCAGCACGGCGAAGTTCGCTGCCGCGAATAGCCCCATCGGCCCGGCCACGCATCCGGTAATCCAAATCAGCGGCTTTTCCGTAATCGGATAGTCGTCCCAGTTCGCCCCATAAGGCGCTCCCAATTCGGGAATATTCGTAAAGAAAAACGGATGGAAATACCCATCTCTTGCGGCCTTGATCCCCGCCAGCACCGAAATCACATCGCCCTTCTCGGGATCGGAAAGATACGTCAGCGGCGTTTGCCAGCTCTGCACGGTCCAGCGATTGTAAACCGCACACCAAAATAACCCCACCAGAACGGCCAGCACCACCGCCCGGATCGCATCCTCACGCAGTGGTCTTTGCGTTTTTCCCGAAACAGGTTGGCTCTTCCGGCTCATGGCGCGTTCCTTGCTCGTTCTGAAACGAACCAGCCGGTTCGGTCACATGCTCCGACGCAAATTCGAAGGGAGCAACCCCAACTCCGACCGGTACTTCGCCACCGTCCGCCGCGCGAGCGGAATCCCCCGCTCGCTCAAAATCTTCACGATCTCCTGGTCCGACAGCGGCTTGGTCGGACTTTCCCGCGCGATCAAATCCTGGATCGCCCCCTTCACGCTTGTATTCGACATCACCTCGCCCGTCGCCGTCTGGTAGCCCGGCGTAAAGAAATACTTCAGGTCGAACAACCCGTACGGCGTCTGCACATACTTGTTCGCGATCGCCCGGCTCACCGTCGTCTCGTGCACCCCCACCACCTCCGCCACCTGGTTCATCGTCAGCGGCTTCAGATGTGCCGCCCCTTGGTCGAAGAACGCCCGCTGCCGCTTCACAATCTCCGTCGCGATGTTGTAGATCGTCTGCTGCCGCTGGTGCAGGCACTTGATCAAAAATTTTCCCGCCCGGATCTTCTCCTTCAGGTATTCGCGCAGGCTCGGATCGTTCCCGTTGCTCGCCAGCAGGTCCTTGTACGTATCGCTGATCCGCAACCGCGGCACCGGGTCGTCGTTCATCACCACGATCCAGTCGTCGCCGCTCTTCTGCACCGCCAGCTCCGCCTGCACCACGTTCTGCTTGTCGTCGGAACTAAAACTCGATCCCGGCCTCGGCTGCAACGTCGCGATAAACTGCGCCGCTGCCTGCACCCGGTCCAGCGGCACCTTCAACGCCCGCGCAATCTCCTGGTATTTCTTCCGTCCCAGCTCGCTCAGGTATTGCGAGACCAGCACCGCCTCAAGTTCCCCGCTCTTCCCCAGTCGGTCGATCTGGATCAGAAGGCATTCCCGCAAGTCCCGCGCCGCCACCCCCACCGGATCGAACGTCTGGATCAACGCCAGCGTGCTCTGCGCGAGCTCGTAATCCACTTGCGCCGATTGCGCCACTTCCACCAGCGGTATCTTTAGGAAACCCGCCTCGTCCAGATTGCCGATGATTTCCTCCCCGACACGCAGCATCTCCGGATTGCTCGTCGCCAGCGTCAGTTGCCGCTGCACATGGTCCGAGAGATGCGGCGCCTCCACCTGCGAATCGAACAGAAATTGCCGCCGCTCCGCCGCCTCCGGATTGTAACTCGCCGCCGGTGTGTTGCTCTGCGAAAAATACTCCCGCCATTCCTCGTCCTTCTGCCGAAGCTCCTCGAGCTGCTTGTCCCAGTCTTCCGCTTCGACTTCCGACTTCGGTTCGTCCGCCGCCTCTTCCAATACCGGGTTGATCTCGATCTCCTGTTGGATCAGCGACTGCAACTCCATCGCGGGCGCCTGCAGAAACTGCAACGACTGCTGCATCTGCGGCGAAAGCGTCTGCCCCAGCGAAAGATTTTGGTGTAGTCCGATTCCAGCCACGGAACTACCTTATCTTCCAAAAGAAAAATGGCAAGCATTCTTCGTGCCATTATTGTTTATTTCAATGACTATAAGGACAGCACAACCATTGCTCCGACATCCCCAAGTTATCGGCAACATAAACCTGCGCGCTCCGTTCTGACCCGCCTGCCTCCCTAGCTGATTTCCTGCCTTGATTTTTTTCCTGTCAAAAATTTCGACCTCCCCCTTTTCGTTCCCAGTTCTCAGTTCCAACCCCACTCCCCTCTTGCCTTTCCCCCCTAAAAACCCCATAGATGTCCATGCTCCGGTTCACCATCCTTGGCAGCGGCAGCAGCGGTAACTGCGCCTACCTCGAGACCGACTCCACCCGCCTCCTCGTCGACGCCGGATTCAGCGCGTAACAAATCGAACTCCGCCTCGCCTCCATCGGTCGCTCCATCGCCGACATCCAGGCCATCTTCCTCACCCACGAGCACGGCGACCACGTCTGCGGCCTCCCCGTCCTCGCCAAACGCCACGCCATTCCCGT
>CAJCII010000192.1 GCA_903970335.1 Bacteroidota bacterium
CCCGGTGCCGAGCCATGCGCGAATTTGGTCCGGCAACGCGAGGAGCCGCACCGCGTTGGCGACGACCGCCCTGCCCTTGCCGACCTGCTGCGCGACCTGTTCCTGCGTGAGGGTAAATTCCTTGATCAGCCGCGCATAGGCCTCGGCTTCCTCGATCGGGCTCAGGTCCGCGCGCTGCAGGTTTTCGATGAGCGCCAACTCCAGCACTTCGCGGTTGCCCGCTTCCCGGATGATGACCGGGAGCGTCTCCAACCCCGCCTCCGCCGAGGCCCGCCAGCGCCGCTCCCCCGCAATCAGCTCGAATTTCCCCGCCACAGGCCGCACGATCAGCGGCTGGATGATCCCCCGCTCCCGGATCGAATCGACCATCTCCTGCAACTCCTCGGCGCGAAAAACCTTTCGCGGTTGCAGCGGACTCGGCACGATCTGCGCCCGCGGAATCTGCCGGATCGACTCGCCCCGCTCCACCGCCGGCTGCGGTGCCGCCAACGTACTCGCACCTCCCATCAACGCGCTGAGTCCCTTTCCTAAAGCTGCTTTGGCCATCAATTATGTTAAGCCTGTCCTCCCGAGCTTGTCGAGGGACCTCTGACTTTGGTCGTGTCCGAATTTCAATTCAAGCCATCGAATCGGCGGAGACCCTCGCACCAAAAAATGGAGGGCGCGACGCCTGCCGAGCCATGCTTCCTCTCTAGGTAGCCGACGTTCACGGGGAGGGTCAGCCTCCGCCCTGACCCATTCCCCTGCCTTCCTCAGTAGGTAGCCGTCGATCTCCGAGCGACGGGCGCGTTTGGCTCCCACTCCCCCGAACGCTCATCGTCATCACCAACCACCGTCGCTTCGACCTTTCCCAATGGAGGTACGCTAACCCATCGACTTCCGCCCAAGCACTGGAGGGCGAGGCGCCCGCCCAGCCGCCCGAGCGCAGCGAGCCCTTATTCGACGGTGCAACCGCCGGTAGCAAAATGTCATTCTGAGCGCAGCGGAGTCGAAGAACCTCTGTCAGAGTCTCAGAGCCATGTCTCTTCTCATCCCTCCCCACCCGCAGCCCCAAGCCGCGCCCTAAGCGAAGCAAAGAGCTTGTCGAAAGCTCGGTGCCCAAACCCCTCTTCCTCTTCGGCCCTTTTCCGTCCTCCGTGCGAAACGATTCCCGTCATTCCGAGCTTGTCGAGGAATCAGCCCCCGAACCATCCTCACTTAATCCAAACCCTCTCGCCCAATCGAAAAACTCCCCCCATTCCCCAGTTGCACGTGGGAACGCCTCTGCCCCCGCGAAACTCCCTTTCGCGCCGATCAAATGGAGGGCGGGCGACAGGCGTGACTGCCGTCCGCGCCGCCCGAGCGCAGCGAGTCATTCCGTCCTCAGAATAACCATCCGTCATCCCTCCCCAGCCGCGGCAGAAAGCTGCGCCCTGAGCGAAGTCGAAGGGGTTGTCGAGGAATCAGCCCCCAAACGACTTTCGCCATCGCGAAGCCAAACTTCTACCCCCCCAAGCCCGTCAGGACCTCACCCTCACGCTCACCTCCGCCGGCAACAACTCCACCCCGCTCCTCCCCACCTGGGCCTGGCTCCTCCTCCTCGGCATCTTCTCCGCCTCCGCCCGCCACCTCCGCCCCACCTAATCGGCCCTCCTGACTTTCCGTTCTAAGTTCTAACCTCTCAGCTCTCAGCCCGCCTTCTGCCTTCAACTTCATGTCCTTCATGTTCCTCCTGTCTAAAACTCCCCTGCCTCCCCCTCCTGATTTCATGATTTCATGTCTTCCTGTTAAAAAAATTCCGCCACCCCGTTCATTCCGTCAAAATTTCAGCCGTCCCCGTTCTGCGTTCTCAGTTCTCAGTCTGCCTCCCCAATTCCGTTAATTTGGTCAATTTGGTCATTCCGTAATTCTTCCCCCATGGAAAATAGGGCAAAAAAAGCCCCCGCATGAAAATGCGGAGGCCCTCAAACCACTAACCGATCTCTCGCCACGCGAGAACGATTATTTCTTGAAAGTGAAAGTCGCCGTCCCGTCCGAACCGATCGAAATCGCGATCTTCCCCGCCTCAAGACCGGAGACCACGGCATCGGCCACTTCGTAGTGGTCCTTCACGGCGTCCCAGCTCGCGCCATCGCCGAAGCTGATCGCTGCGGTGTAGGTCTTCCCGCCGACCACCACCTTCGCGCTGGTATCGCTCGCTTTTTGGATCGTCGCCGTATCGCTATCGTACGTATCGGCGGAGGCAAGGGTGGAAGTTGCGAGGAACGCAACCAGTGACAACGAGAGAATCAGGCGGAGGTGTTTCATAAGTTTTTGTTGGGTGGGTTTAAGGCACGCTAACAGAAGGCGTTTTGCCGACAATCACATTTTTGGCCAAAATGTGGGTGGGTACTCGGTCTACTTTGGGATCTCCCAAACGCTGTTGCTTATGCCCCGTTGGAAGAGTTAATCTACTCGTGTGAACTCGCTCCTCGAGAAAAGCTGCCTCGCCCTTGCACTCTCCCTTGCTCTCGGCCTCTGCCCCTTGGCAGCCCAAAGCTCCCCTTCCGATCCCTCCGCCGCCGATCCCTTGGCGGACCTGAATTCCGCCGATTCCGACCAACTCACCGGTTTCGCCGCCACCTTCGCGCATCATCTGGTCGTTTTGGAAGATGGACGCTTCAAGCGCTTCGATGCCTCCTCGTTGAAGGACGTCAAGTATTGGGCCTTCTACTACTCGGCCTCGTGGTGCGCTCCCTGCCGGGCCTTCACTCCCAAGCTCATCGACTTTTACAATCAATTTAAACCGCAGCACCCCAACTTCGAATTGATTTTCGTTAATCATGACCAAACCGAAGACGACATGCTCGCCTACATGAAAAGCGACGCCATGACCTGGCCCGCCGTCCGCTTTGACGATATCGATGACCTCAAAGCCAATCGCTATTGCGGCGACGGCATCCCCGACCTCGTCCTCGTCGACGCCAACGGAAAAATCCTCTCCGACAGCTTCCACGGCTCCGACTACCTCGGCCCCGAAAAAGTCATGAACGACATCAAGACCCTGGTCCCGACTCCCTGATCTATTTCGCCTCAATGCCCAGTCTGACCTAATTTTATAGGCCATTTAGGCCAGTTTCAGCCCCCACCGCCCGCAACACATCCCGCGCCTGCTCCGCCGTCGACGCCCGCAAGTCCCGCCACACCACCCGCCCCTCATTGATCAGGAACGACTGCCGGTGCGGCATCCCCAGGATCAGCCGCACCCCGAACGCCCGTGCCACCGCCCGGTCCTCGTCCGCCAGCAGCGCGAACGGCAGCCGGTACTTCTCCTTGAATCGCCGCTGGGCACTCGGCCCGTCCGCGCTCACCCCCACCACCCGCACCCCCCGCTCGCTCAGCGCCGCAAACTCGTCCCGCAGGCTGCACGCCTCCGCCGTACACCCCGGCGTATCCGCCTTCGGATAGAAATAGACCAGCACCGGCCCCTCCCGGTAGAGCTCGCCCAGCCGCACCTCCCTGCCTTCGTCGTCCCGCGCCACCGCCTCCGGTGCAAGCTCCCCCACCTCCGGCGACTTCCCCGCCGCCGTAATTCCCAGCCAATCGAGCAAACTCATCCCCCAACTTAGGCGAGAGGACTCGCCCATCAAGCCCCATCGCCGACCCGCAACGCGCTCTTGGCTATTTCCCCATTCGGCCTTAACTTGCTCCCCATGGCCTTCATCGATACCTCGCTCAAGCTCGAGCAAATTCCCCCCGGCGAAAACCGCTGCGTCAAACTCGGCGAGGCCCAGGTCGGTCTCTTCCATCTCAAGGACGGCCTCTTCGCCCTCGACAACCTCTGCCCTCATCGCGGCGCGCCCCTCCACGACGGCTTCGTCGTCGATGGCGTCGTCACCTGCCCCTGGCACCAATGGCAATTCCAGGTCAAGGACGGCGTCTGCCGCAACATCCCCAAGGTGCGGACCGCCGTCTACCCCGTCGAAGTCCGCGACGGCGTCATCTGGATCGATCTCCCCACTCCTAGATTATTATGAAATCCGCCTACGAACTCGCCATGGAGCGCCTCGAGAAAAAAGCGCCCACCGTCAAACTCACCGAAAAGCAAAAGGCGGAGATCGCCGAAATCAACTCCCTCTACGGCTCCAAAATCGCCGAGCGCGAGACTTTCCTCCAGGCCGAAATCGCCAAGGCCCAAAGCAAGAGCGACTTCACCGCCATCGGCGAAATCAAGGACCAGCTCGCCCGCGAGGTCCGTCGCCTGCACCGCGAGTGGGAGGAAAAAAAAGCCGCCGTCCATGGCAGCCCCACCGCCTTCGAGCAGGAGATCGTGCAACTCGAAAAAACCACACCTGCGGACGAGACCAAGCCATGATCGCCCCAACTCCACAACAGCGGGAAACCCTCGCGCGTCTCGCCCGTACCCTCGACGAATATCTCGACGCCGTCCCGCGCCAGAAGGAACCCAACCCGCCCGATCTCCTCGAAATTTTCGCCCGCCTCGATGCCTTCGAGGCCGAACTCGACTCGTCCTGTCCCGCGCAGCTTCGCCATTACCTGCACCAAAAAAGTTATCGCAAGGCCCACCTCTATCTCCAGGGCCGCGACGCCGAGAACCTCCGCGGCAACTGCGGGCGTTAGCCCCATCCTTGTCATTTCCCGCCGGTCGGGCTATCTTCGGCTACGATGTTTCCGAAGATGCACCCCAAGGAGTACAATATCGAATGGCGCAAATCGCGTCTGGCGGCGCGTCTGCTCATTGCGGCGAGCCGGAAGCGTAAGCTGGGGCCGCGCCGTCGCGCCATCGCCGGGCAGTTGGCGCGCGACAAGGCGGTTTCCAATCGCCTGATTAAACACGCCCTGGCCGGATTTTATGTCGATCATCCCCACTCCATCTCTCTGGACTGATTCCTGGGAGCCTCAGATCGACCTGGATACACCGGCTGGACGCACCTTGGAAGAAATAGTCCGACTCGTTCCCGTGGGAACGCGGATCACCTTGTTCGGTTCCGCTCCCTTGCAAATTTGTCTCGATCCCCAATTCCTCAGCCAAGATGTCGATTGCTTCGGACCGACCGAACTCAAGAAATTGGTCGATGATCACGGCTTATCGGAAACCTCGCGCAAGCCCTACGTCCAGGTCTGTCACGAACTCAATTTCCGCACGTCGCCCCAATGGATGAACCGTGCCCATGCGTTCCCACTCGAAGGCCGCATCGTTGTCATTCCTCATCCCATCGACATCCTCATCGCCAAGCTCCACCGCATGGAGGAAAAGGACCTCAAGGCGTTCAAGCTCGTGCGCGAAAAAACCGGCCATCCCACCGAAGAGGAGATGATCGCCGAATTGCAGATCGCGGTGGACCTCTTCCGCCCCGGCTTCGACGAGGAAAAAGCCGTCGATATGAAAGTCACCACGCGCCTCCTGTGGCGCGACTTCTTCGGCCACGACATCGACGTCTCGGAAAAAATCATCCGCCCCGCGCTGCTGATTCGCAAGCAAGGCTTCGCGCCGGACAACCCGGTCACCGATTACAAGGCGGAACTCTTGCGCCTTGCCGAGGGATCTAGTTGATTGTAGCCTGAAGACATGTCCATCGTCGTGGAAATCCCCGATGCGGTTGCCGAAGGAATCCGCCTTCCCGAAGGGGAATTGCCTTTAAGGCTTCGTTGCGAGTTGGCGGCCGCTCTCTATCAACGGGACCTGCTCGCTTTGGGCAAAGCCGCCGAGCTTGCGGGCTTGACCCGCGAAAGCTTCGCTGTCGAGTTGGCCCGACGAAACATTCCTCGTCATTACTCCCAGGAAGACGCTTGTTTGGACGAGGCGTATGCCGGTCGTTAGCAATCCTTCCCCCATTTCCAATCTTGCGGTCATTGGGAAGCTTGATCTTCTGCGCGATCAGTTCGCCAAGATATTGATCCCCGGTGCGGTAGATCGTGAACTGAAAGCACTCTCTAATCCTCGCGCCAAGGCTGCCATCGGGGCTGCGTTGGCAGATGGATGGATCCAAATTCGTCCGGTTGAATCGCAGCATTTGTCCAAGCTTTTAAGTGTTCGTTTGCATGACGGCGAAAGCGAAGCAATTGCGCGGGAAGTGGAAACCAATGCTTCATGGATACTCCTTGATGAATGGGAAGCCCGTGCTGCCGCTCAGCGGATGAATTTGAAAATTACCGGTATTCTGGGCGTCCTTCTGCGGGCGAAGAAAAAAGGCGATATCGTTCTTCTGGAACCGGTGATGAAACAACTACGCCGGGAAGCGCACTTCTTTATTGCCCCTGCTCTCGAACGTCATCTGTTGGAACTCGCCGGTGAGTAAAATTACTGTAAAAAAGCGTTGGATCGGAATCGATCCCAAGCTTGTCCCCCGCTCCATCTGCGGTAGACTCTGTTCCCCTAAATATCTTCCGCCAAAAATCCTGTCCAAAATACGTCTTCCGTCGTTCCGTTAATTCCGTCAAAAATTTCTCCCACCCATGACCTCCTCCGAAATCCGCCAGAGCTTCCTCGATTTCTTCCGCGACAAGGCCCACACCATCGTCCCATCCAGCTCGCTCCTGCCCGATTCGCCCAACCTCCTCTTCACCAACGCGGGCATGAACCAGTTCGTGCCCATCTTCCTCGGTCAGGCCCCGTGCCCCTACCGGCCCGCGCGCGCCGCCGACACCCAGAAATGCATCCGCGCCGGGGGCAAGCACAACGACCTCGAAGACGTCGGCTTCGACACCTACCACCACACTTTTTTCGAGATGCTCGGGAACTGGTCCTTCGGCGACTACTTCAAGAACGAGGCCATCGCCTGGGCCTGGGAACTCGTCGCCGGGAAGTGGAACTTCCCCGCCTCGCGCCTCTACGCCACCGTCTACCAGCCCGGTCCCGGCGATCCGGCCAGCTTCGACCAGGAAGCCTACGACCAGTGGGCCGCGATCTTCACCCGGGCCGGACTCGACCCCGCCGTTCACATCGTCAACGGCAACAAAAAGGATAACTTCTGGATGATGGGCGATACCGGCCCGTGCGGTCCTTGCTCCGAATTGCATGTCGATCTCACCCTCGGTCCGCGCGACCTCGACCTCGCCCGCCAGAAAGCCGGACGCGAGCTGGTCAACAAGGGCGACGCGCGCTGCATCGAAATCTGGAACCTCGTCTTCATCCAGTTCAACGCCAATCCCGACGGCACCTTCGGCCCGCTCCCGGCCAAGCACGTCGATACCGGCATGGGCTTCGAGCGCGTCGTTTCCATCATCCAGGGCACGCAGGGGCTGACCGATTTCACCACCGGAAAAATCTCCAACTATGAGACGGATGTTTTCCGTCCGGTCTTCGACGAACTGGAAAAACTGACGGGGAAGAAATACGAATCGACGTTGCCCGACTCCGCGCAAAATCTCACCGAGAATCAAAAAATCGACGTGGCGTTCCGCGTCATCGCCGACCACATCCGCACCCTCAGCTTCTCCATCGCCGACGGCATCCAGCCGAGCAACGAGGGACGGGGATATGTGCTGCGCCGCATCCTCCGTCGCGCCGTCAAATACGGACGCAATCTCGGTTTAAAGGAACCGTTCCTCGGCAAACTCGTTGACGTGCTCGGCAAGACGATGGGGCATGTCTTCCCCGAAGTTGTGGCCAAGGCCGATCTCATCCGCAAGACGTTGACGAATGAAGAGGAAAGCTTTTTGCGGACACTCGAGCGGGGCATTGAGCTTTTTGAAGGCGTTATCAAAAGTGGCATTGATTTTGATAAAATTATTGATTCGAGGCCTAAAACCTCATTCGAAGAGCAGAAGTTAAAGAGAGGAGAGAGAGAATTTCCCGGTAACGAGGCTTTTCGACTCTACGACACTTACGGGTTCCCTATAGATCTAACCGAACTCATGGCTCGCGAACGTGGACTAGTAGTGGATGTCTTCGGATTCAATCGCCTGATGGAAGAGCAAAAGGCTCGTGGCAAAGCCGCGCAGAAAAAAGAAGTCATCACGGTCGAAGGCTCTGCCGATCTCGAAAAGCCTCCTCCGACCAAGTTCTACGGCTTCGACGAACTCCAGAGTGCCGCGCTTATCGTCGCCAATGAAGACGGTGTGCTTGCTGTGACCGAAACTCCTTTCTACGCCGAAATGGGAGGTCAGGTCGGTGATGCCGGTGAAGTCGAAGCGGCGGGAGAGAAAGTCACCGTCACCAACACGGTCAAGTCTCCCTCCGGCACGGTCTTCTTCCACAAACTCGAAAAGCCGCTCACGGCCAAAGTCGGCGACCGCATTACCCTCCACGTTAACGAACCCCGCCGCGCCAAGATCGAAGCCCATCATTCCGGCACGCACCTCCTCAACTGGGCGTTGCGAAAAGTCCTCGGCACCACCGTCGTGCAAAAAGGCTCCTATGTCGGCCCCGACCGCCTCCGCTTCGACTTCTCCCACGGCGCGGCCCTCACGCCCGGGGAACTCGCCGAAGTCGAACGACTGGTCAACGAGCGGATCGACGCCAACGTCTCCGTGAGTTGGGCCGAACGCCCCTACGCCGAGGTCAAGGGCGATCCCTCCATTCTCCAGGCCTTCGGCGACAAGTACGGCGAGGTCGTCCGCGTCGTCTCCATCGGCGATTTCTCCCACGAACTCTGCGGGGGCACCCATGTCCGCCAGTCGGGCAAGGTGGGCTACTTCAAGATTCTCCACGAGGCCGCCATCGCCGCGGGCATCCGCCGCATCGAGGCCGCCAGCGGCACTGCCCTCATCGCGCACGTCAAAGAGCAACTCGCCAAACAGGACGACCAGAACTCGCTCCTGCGCCAGCGCAAGCTCGACCTCGCCGCGCTCCAGTCCTTCTCCGGCGACGAAACGCCCCGGGCCTACTGGAAGCACTGGGAGGCCCGCGAAGTCGCGCTGCATCAGGCCCAGGCCGCCATCCTCCAGCACGAAAAGGACGAGGCCAAACGCCGCGAAGCCGCCTTCCAGAAAAGCGCCGCCGAGGACGCGCCCAAGCTCATCGCCGCCGCGAAGACGATCGGCGACATCCCCTTCGTCGCGCAAGTCTTCACCGATGTGCCCGCCGCCTATCTCCCCGTCCTCGCCGATGCGCTCAAGACCCGCTGGCAGGGCGTCGCCGTCCTCGCCGCCATCGACCAGGGCAAAGTCTCGCTCCTCGCCGCCGTCGCCCCCGCGCACACGAAGAAAGTACAGGCCGGAAAGATCATCCAGGCCATTGCGCCCCTCGTCGGCGGTAAAGGCGGAGGTCGCCCCGAACTCGCGCAAGGCGGCGGCACGAATCCCGATGGCGTCCCGACCGCGCTGGCCAAGGCCGAGGAACTCCTCCGCGCCTGATTACCGCCCAGTTGAGGTAAATCCTCCCTAAAATCTCAAAAGTGGTTGCCGCTAAAAAATGTATCTCGCTGATTCAGTGCTCGTCTTAGCAAGAAAACCAATTAAACTACGTTTGTGCCTGTAGAGTCAGCCCCCAGTTCGTCGCCGGTTTTCGATCCCCAGATGTGGGTCGATCTCGTCACGGTGCACGCCATGAAGCGCGACATGTTCAGCGCGAAGACCATCATGGCCATCCACGAAGGGATCGAGCAACTGGCGGCGGCCCGCACTGCGCCCGGCAGTAACATCGTCATCACCCAATCGCATAAGAATCTCTTCGAGCGGTTGCAACGCTCGTTCAACAACCCCTCGCTGCTCAAGGAAGTGGGCACGGCCTATCTCCAGGAATTCCGGTTGCCAGCGGTTGCGCTGAAGCATTTCGACCTCGCCCGCCAGTTTGCGCCGAAGGACCGGGACATCGAGCAGTTGCAGAAGTCCGCCGCGCTGGCCATGGCGCGTCAGGTCACCGATTTGGCGGGGCACAGCGGTCTCAGCGAGGCCGTCCACAGCAAGCCCGAGGTTAGCTCCCTCATGCGCAAGACCGTGCGCATCAACGTGGGCGAAGCCCGGCGACATCTCGACGAATCGGCCGACGAATTGGGTCGCCAGCAGCAAATCGTGCGCAAGAGCGGTCCGGTCAAGAAAACCAGTCAGCGCCTGCTGGCCGACTTCAAGAAACCGCTCGAACTGGCCTCGCGGATGATCAAGCAAACCGATTTCGCCGGAGCCTTCGCCGCGCTGGACGAGGCCCAAAAGAACGACGCGCCAATCGAGGAACTGCTCGCCTACTACTCCAGGCTCGGCCTCGCCGCTTTCGATAACGACCGCCTGGTCGAGGCCCTCGACGCCTTTGTCCTCACCCGCGACCTGCGGCCCGATGCGGTCGAAGGCTGGTTCAACTGCGGCCTCGTTTATCAGCGGGCCGGGCAAGAGATCGATGCGCTCGCCTGTTATCTCGAAGCAGCCCGACTCGGCCCCGGCAACCCCAAGACCTGGTGCAACCTCAGCTCCATCCGGTTCGAGATGGGCAACTATGAGGAGGCGGAACTGGCAGCGCGCCGGGCCATCGAATTAAAGAACGATTATGCCCGCGCCTGGGACAACCTTGCCGCCGCGCTCAGCGCGATGAACAAACTGCCCGAGGCCGCCGAGGCCTGCCAGCAGGCCATCCGCATCCAGCCCTCGCTTCACTCCGCCTGGTTCAAGTACGGCGTGGTCAACTTCCAGCTCGAAAACTTCCTCATGGCCCTCGAGGCCTTCAACATGACCGGGGACAATCCCGATTTCTTCACCTACGTCCTCTATTACCTCAGCATGATCGAGGCCCGCCGCGGCGAACTCGATCTCGCGCTCCAGAAGCTTGCCCAAGCCCGCAGCGCCGATCCGGAAAACGAGCTTGAGTCCTCCGCCCTGAAGGAAATCGCCGCCGCCTTCACCAAGATCGGACGCTATGTCACCGCCGCCGATTTCTACAGCCAGGTCACGGCCAAGCGCCCCGACGACTTTTCCGCCTGGCTGGCCCAGGGCACCGCGTTCCACCGGGCGGAACGGAACGACGAGGCCCGCGCCGCTTATCGCTACGCCACCCAATTGCAACCCGAGAACTCCGTGCCCTGGCACAATCTCGGCATCCTCGCCTCGGACGAAGGCAACCTCGAGGAGGCCCGCGACTGTTTCCAACGCGAGGTCGAACTCGCCCCCGACGACGCCAAGGCCTGGTACGATCTCGGCGTCGCCTTGCAGAAGCTCGGCCAGGACGACGAAAGCTCCGAGGCGATGGAGCGCGCCGAACAACTGGTCAAGTCGCTCTCGCGCCGCAGCAGCGATCTCTCCGCCGCCCTCAGCATCGTGCGCCGTCTTAACCTCGGCGAACGCGTGCTGAAGACGGAGTAACGTTTAGAGATACTCTCTCGGATCCGTAATATGTCCGGTCAGCGCCGAGGCCGCCACCGTGTACGGCGAGGCCAGGAACACCTTCGATTCCTTGTGCCCCATGCGACCCGGGAAATTCCGGTTCGTCGCCGAGATGCAGTTCATCGGCTTGTTCATCCGCCCGAACGTGTCCACCGGACCGCCGAGGCACGCCGCGCACGACGCATTCTCCGTCATCTGCACGCCCGCCGACTCCAGCAGGCTCCAGACCGTCGAGTCGCCCATCTTGGTGTTCTGCAACTCGAAGACCACATCCGGCGTCGCCGGCACGCCGAACGTATCCACCTTGACCGTGCGGCCCTTCAGCACTTCCGCAAACGCCAGGAAATCCGAGGTCTTTCCCCCCGTACACGAACCGATGTAAGCGCGGTCGATCTGCACCTTGCCCAGTTCCTTCGCCAGCGCGCGATGTCCCGGATCGGGATGCTGCGCCACGGTCGGCTCCAGCTTCGACAGATCGATGGTGTCGTCGTAAACGAAGCTCTGTTCCTTGTCGACCTCCACCGGCGTGTAGTCCGACTTCGTCCCATTCCGCTTCGTCCGCTCGTCCACGTAGGCGAAGGTCTTCTCGTCCGCCGGGAACACGCCGTTCTTGCCACCAGCCTCGATCGCCATGTTCGCGATCGTCATCCGGTCGTCCATGCTCAGCGCGTGCACGCCGGGTCCTTCGTACTGCATCGCGCGATAGGTCGCGCCGTCGGAACCGATGTCCCCGATCACATGGAGCACCACGTCCTTGGCCATTACGCCCTTGGGCAACTCGCCCTCCAGATAAAAGCGCATCGTCTGCGGCACCTTGATCAACAGCTTGCCCGTGCCCATGATGAAGCCCGCGTCGGTATTGCCGATCCCGGTCGCGAACATGTTGAACGCCCCCGCCATGCAAGTGTGGCTGTCCGTGCCGAACAGGATTTCGCCGGGCCGCGTATGGCCCTTGGCCGGCAGCGCCGTGTGGCACACGCCCGCGTACCGCTCGCCATACTGCCGCTTGAGCTGACCGCGCGAGGCATCGAAAATCCAGTGCCCGTTCGGATCGTCGATCACATCGTAGAAATAGGGCAGCCCCTGCTCCTGCACGAACGCGCGCAGGATATCGACGTTGCGATTCGACAGCGAATCCGCCGTAAAAATATAGTGGTCCGGGATGATCACGATCTTCGTCTTGTCCCAGACCTTTGCCTTCTTCCCGAATTCGCGCTTGAACACGCCGATCGTTCCCGGTCCGCAGACATCGTGGGTCAGGAGAACATCGGCGCTTACCCAGACGTTTTCGCCGGGCGAGACATGGGCCTTCCCGCTGGCGCGGGCGAGCAGCTTTTCGGTTAAAGTCATAAGAGAGCACTCTAGCGCAAGTTCGCCGACTCGACAACGGGAAGAATTTTTGCGCTAAGCGTGAAAAGGAGGCGCTCGGCGTCGGACGCGCTACCCGTGATCCAGGAAACTCTATTTGTGCGCGGTGTCCTCAAGCAAAAAATCGCTCTCGTTCGATTCGCTCGCCGGTTGCCCCGGCACATGGAACAGCGCCTTCACATGATAGGAACCGGGGCGGCTCAGGTCGAAAAAATCGCGCAGATCGATCTTCAACACGTCGAGCGACTGCATCGGGCCGAGCACAGGTCCCGCCGTCGTTCCCTTCGACACGACCACCTCCTTGTTTAACGGGATCGTTTGAAAAGTCCCGTAGTCGAAGGGCGATCCCATGAAACTCTGCACCAGTGGCGGCAGCTTGTCGGAGTAGGTGACGGAGAAGCCGATTCCCTCCGGCAACGTCTTGGTCGCCCCGGCGGGAATCATCACCGCAGCGGGGACGGTCTGATCGAGGCCGTTGTGGTTTTGGACGGTCACGGTGATTGGCACCGGTGCGCCCAGCGGGACCGGATGGTGAGTCATCGCCATAAACGGGGAGTCGCCGTCGCCCCGGTCGCTCGGGCCTTCCATATCGCCGCCGATTTCCTTCGTTATCTTTCCGGGCAGAGCCGGGAATTCCATTTCCGCCGCAGGCACCTTGGTCGGTTTTCCGTCCTGGAAAACGCCGAAGTAGCGGTTCCAGTGGCCATCGACCATCACCTCCTCCGCCTGCCACGCCGGGCCGAACGGCACGGTGGGCATCTTCCAAACCCGCGTCGTGCCCGAAAGCGAAAAAAGCGCCCGCCCCGCCGTCACGTCCGCCTCGGTCGCCGGGTGGTCGAGTTGGGGAAGCCGGAACCTGGTCGCTCCGGCATCGCGATAGCCCACCGCATCGTCGTAGGAATCTTCCGGACTGGCCCGATAGGCATTCCCGTACTGTTGCAAAAATTCCCGACAAGCGGCCACGGCCTCGTCACGCTTCTCCACGGGCCAGTAAAGCTCGCACTCCGGAAAATTTTGCACGGCCGAAAGCTGATTGGCATAGCGATCGCACAACCGAAAACTCACCGTCGTACCGGGCTTCGGGGAGAACGGAACTCCCTCGGCCAGACCCGGCGATTGGCTGAAGCTGGCTCCGGCACTACCGTAAACGCACCAGATCGACTGCCGGTCCACCTTGATCGTTCCCGCCGGTCGTTTATCGGTCAGGCCGCGTCGCAGTTCCTCCCGAAAAGCCGTCAGGCCGATGAGAGGCGTGGGGATCAAATTGTTGGGCAGGGGCACCCACGGCGAGTAATTGCCGGTAAATAGTTTGCGGGCGAGTTCCTGCATCTGCGGATCGTCCGGGTAGTGCCACATGATCCCAAAAAATCCCGACCGATTTGCCCCGTCACCTGTCCAATTTCTCGGGTCGTACGATTGCAGATAGCGGATGTAATCCTGCCGCGCGGAAGAATCTCCCAGTTGCAGGCGTCTCTCGCCCAGGGTGATATTGACCTCGGCGCTGGAATGGCCCGATTGACGGACAAACCGCGCATCGAGTTCCTTGCCCAGCCTGGCCAGGTCGTCCCGGTGATTTTTCCCGTCCCAATAGGACAGGTCCAGGAGGAGAGTGCTCAGGCTGGTCAAATCGAAGTCATGGTCGGCCTCGTTCTGCACCAGTTGCTCGAACCGCTTGATCATCAAATCGCTGACCGAAGGGTTTGTCTTGCTGCGCAGGGCTTCTCCCTTCATCGGTTGGTTCGGTTCGAGCTGAGACCCCGATCCCATCCCGCCGCCATAAAGCCCGAACGTGACCCAGGTGGACCGGGTGGAACTGACAATTTTTCCCACTGCGCCGAGCCACGCCTCCGCTCCGGCTTTGTCGTCCTGCAACACGGAAAACCACCGCTCAGGCAGGGACAGGCTCTTGTTTTTCTCCCAGTAGGCGCGGATTTTTTCGCCCAGTTCTTTCCTGTCGCTGAGCGTCAAGTTGCGCGGATCGCTATCGCGTGGATCGCTGGCATTGTATCCGGAATCGATTCGACCATCCGAGCCGGCAAAGGAGAAAGGCTTGTCCAGAATGACCGTCAGCGCGATGTAAGCCGGTTCGTACACATGCACCAGAGGACCGGCGAAGCCCATCCCCTCGGTGTATTGCGTCCGCGTCAGGCGGGTGTCTTCCTCAAAGCATTTCAGCAACGGCTCGACCGCCGGATCGCCCTCCTTGATTAGTGCCTGCACGACGGGATCGGTGTAGGTATTGGTCTGGCCTGGAATTTCCCATTGTTGCGCCGAAACCAATTCCAGGTCGCGGATCAGCCCCGCAATCCGCTCCGGCCCCTCGGCAGGCTGGCCCGATGCAAGTACCGGCGTGTACGGCTGTTCCTGGGCGCGTCTTTCCTGGTCGGCGGCCAGTTCCGGTAATTGAGCCAGCTTCTTGAAATAAACCTTGGCGTTTGCCGGTTTGGCGATGCCTCGTTTGGCCGCGCTCGCTTCGCAAATCGGCTCTAACAACGACAAAAGACGGCACGTCTGCAGTGCCCCGGTATCGTTGCCTAGGCAATGGGCGCTTAAGGCCCGATCGTAGAGCGTGGCCAGCCATGGGTTGGCCAGCAAACCGTAAGGATCGGTCTTGGCCAGTTCGGAATTGCCAACAAAACCGAGTTGCCAGATACGCTCCGCCAGGTCGGCCCGGCCCAAGCGCAGCAGCAAGGCGGCTTTGCTCGGAGTAACACTCTGTGTCGAGAGGCTCCAATTGTCGTTTTCGGGCCAACTGGAATCGAGGCCCCGAAAGCCTCCCGAAGTATCCTTGTCGGGAATGTCCTTCTCCAATGGCATCGGCTGGCCGATCGATTTCACCGCATAGACGACCCCGTTCCAGCCGATGGCATACCGCTCTGTTCCCGTTTCGGGCAGGACCCACCCATGGGTCTTGATCGTCCATTGGTTCGTTTCGATAATCTCAATCTCCCGGTACTCGCACCCGCGCGGGTCCGCCAGCCCCTCGTTGAATAACTCCGTGATCGCGCTCACCGCCACCGGCGCCAGCTTGGTCGGGGGTGGCGTCCAGGTTTGAGTCTGCTCGGGTGGAATCGGGATCGACTCGCCGGGAGCAGGAGGGCTGTCGTCCGCGCCTGCCAGTATCGGTACCGCCCCGGCGAGAAAGCAGAAGCCTGCAAGGAAGAGGGACTTCATGGAGCGGGTTCCTGGGGAGATTGCCGACCGACCTCCTCAAGGCTGTGCCCGGACCGCTCCTTCGTCAATCCTCCGGCTTTCCCATTTTTACCGATTGATCGCCTTCAGGTTCGCCGCCGCATACCGCTCGCCCACGATCTCGCTCCCCGGAACGGCTACCTCCAACTCCGCCACGTCATCCGGCGTCAGCTTGATCTCGACCGCTGCGGCATTCTCCTCGAGGTATTTCCTCCGCACGTTGCGGCCCTCTCGTTTTCGAATCGCCGCGCCCTTGCAGAAGCTCGGTTTTTCTGCATCCTCAACGCCATGCACCAAATAAAAGTAACCACGCTTTTTTGCCTTCTTACCCTTGCTTTGATCCCGGTTGCCCACGCCGATACGCCTCTGGAAACCTCCATGAAAAAGATCGCCACGGCCTTCAAGCAGCTCAACCTCGATCTTGCCCAACCCGTCGATGCCAGCAAGGCCGACTACGTTGCCCTGGCCACCACCATCAAAACCGAGTCCCAGACCTCCCGCAGCTTGGTCCCGAAGAAAGCCGCTGCCCTGCCCGCCGACCAGCAGACCGCCATGATCGCCGCCTACCAAAAGAGCATCGACGACTTCAGCGCCGCCGTCGATGTCCTCATCCAGGAGCTCCAGGACGGCAAATGGGACGATGCCAAAAAGCAGTTGGCGCTCTTGAAGCAGGCTGAAACCGATGGCCACAAGCAGTTCCGCCAGAAGAAGAATTAGACTCTCTGGGGAGGGGCAGCCTCCGGCCTGGCCCATTCTCCGAGATAATCGTCGCACCTCAGTCGGTAGCCGTCGCACTCCGTGCGACGATGGCTTTTTCTTGGAGGCCGCCGCTCCCGTCCGCGCCGCCCGCTTGCGCTGACCAAACATCGTTCTGTACGCAAATCGCACCATTCTGCTAAACGAGGTGCAGGCGCACCGTGCATTTCCTTCAAGCGTTAATCCTCTGGTTCTTCGTTTCCAGCCTCGTCGTGGGCGGGGCCTTGGTCTTCCATCGCCTCTACCCGAGGGAATCGCCCTGGTTCGGTTTCTTCCTCCCGTCCCTCGCACTCGTCGTCCTCGTCAACTTCATCGAGCACTTCGTCGCCCTGCCCAGCCTGCTCGTCCTCTGGCCCGTCCTGGCCGGACTCGTCGTCTGGCTCGCCCGACCCGCCGAGCTCTGGAAAAAGGAGTTCCTTCTCCCCACGCTCATCTTCCTCGGCTCGTTCGCCTTCACCTTCGCCATCCGCGGCATCGACCCGAACATCACCAACGGCTCCGACGGCCTCTCCGACCTCAACAAAATCAACGACTTCTGCCAGGGCGACGTCCTCCCGCCCACCGATTGCTGGCTCGAGCCCTTCCGCTACGAGTGGTACTACTCGCTCCAGCATTACGCCGCTTCGGTCGTCAAGCGCCTCTTCGATCTCAAGCTCGGCGTCGCCTACAACACCACCCATTCGCTCCTCTCCGCCTTCACCTGCCTGGTCGCGGCGGCCATCGCCCATCGCCTCGGCAATGGCAAACTCTGGATCACGATTGCCATGCCCTTCCTGATCGAATCCGCCGCCACGGGCAGCTCCGCCTACCTCATGCTCACGCTACGCGACCCGAACCCCTGGCTCGCCGACAACCTCACCGGCGGCCTCGATACCCGCCCCGGCAATAACTGGATCTGGAGCCTTCTCTCCCTCGACACCCATGGCGAGCGACTGGAACTCCAGGTGCCCGGCTTCTGGACGTGGCGGGACGAGTACCACGCCAATTCCTCCGGCCACTTCCTCACCCTCCTCGCCCTCTTCACCATGGTCGAGTTGGCCGCACCGACGCGAACGCTCTGGGCCTGGGTCATGGCCGGGCTGATTCCCGTCCTCGCCGTCGATTCCAGCACCTGGGCTTTCCCAATCACCTTCCTCCTCTGCGGCGGAATGGTCGCCCTCGCCCTCGTTCAAGGTCGTCGTCCCATCGATACCGGCTACACCCTTCTCGTCCTCTTTGCCGGAAGCGTCCTGATCTGGCCCTCCTTCTACGACGTGACCTCCTCGCCCGTCGTGCCCGACATCCTCTGGACTCCGCCCGACTCCCGTGCACCGATCATCGAATTCCTCATCCAATGGTGGCCCATCCTCGCCCTCGCCCTCGCCGCTTGCTTCTGCCTCAAGCAGGTCCCCTCGCCCGTCCTCTGGGTCATGATCGTCGCCCCGACGGTCCTTATCGCCATCGAGATCGTCACCATCGAGGGACGCTACAACACCGTGGAAAAAATGTGGGGCTACACCTATGGCATCGCCTTCGTCGCGTTGTTCCCGATCGTCGCCCAACGGAAAGACCTGGGCTATAAGCTGCTCACCGTCGTCCTCTGTTTTTCCGCTTTGGTTACTCTCGGCGGACGCCTCAACTGGGCTTGGCGTTGGGCGCCTCCCGGCATGTTCCAGATGGACGGCACCCACTACATCACCGCCGATGCCCAGAAACGGAAGATGTTCGATCTCCTGCATCAGGTAAAGCATGCCACCTTCCTCTCCGGCAAAGCCGCCTGGTGCTACAACGAGGCCCCGGCTCTCGCCGTCTTCACCGAAAACCGCAGCTACAGCGCCTGGTATTATTTCGAGACCGTCGCCGATTACGGCGATGAAGCCGACCGTCGCGCCAAGCTCGACAACGATTTCTATTCCGGGGCCATGACCAACCGCCTGAAATTTCTCCAGGACAACGACATCACCGGCGTCCTCATCTGGCCCGACGACATCATCCCCGACGACTACCTCGCCACGCTCACGGCGGAACTCGCTCCCGCTTACGAGTACATCGACTGTCGCGGCAACGGCCCCAACAACGCCGGGGTCTTTTTGAAACGTCCCCTCCCGGAAAAATAAGCGTCCTATGGCGGCCGACTTCCTTCTGGTTATCCCCGCCTACCGCGAGTTGAACCGCCTCCCGCCCTACCTGCGCGAACTCGTCGCCGTTCTCGCCCCGGCCCGCTTCCGCACGGAAATCCTCATCGTCGATGACGGCTCCCCTCCCGACGAACAGCACAAGCTCCTGAAGCTGCTCACTCTCGGCGCCTTCGGCTCCTGCCACGTCGCGCCACCACTCCTCCTGCCCAGCAACGGCGGCAAGGGCCACGCCATCATCCAAGGCTGGCGCGCCGCCCCGGAGGCGAAATGGTTCGGCTTCCTCGATGCGGACGGCGCCATCCCCAGCGACGAAGTGCTGCGGCTCCTCGAAATGGCCCTCGCGCTCGACCCGGCCCAGGCTCCCGGCCTCTGGTCCTCGCGCGTCCGCCTGCTCGGCAGAAAAATCGACCGCACCCTCACTCGCCATCTCCTCGGCCGCATGTTCGCCACCTTGGTAAGTAAATCGATCGATCTCCCCGTCTACGACACCCAGTGCGGCTTCAAGCTCGTCCCCCACCCCTGCTACCGAAAAATCGCCCCGCTGCTGGCGGAGGCCCGCTTTTGCTTCGACCTCGAGCTGCTCCTCGCCGTCCGTCATGTCGGCACCGACGTGGTCGAAATCCCCATCGACTGGCGCGATGTCCCCGGCGGTCAGCTCCACCCCATCCGCGACGGCCTCGCCATGCTCAGTCGCCTCTCCGCCATCCGCGAACGCGCAAAAAGCTGGAAGTAATCTTGCGGTCCTTTCGTTCCCAAACTCCATTGCCTTTGCCTTCCTTCATAAACCTCATGTCCCTCCGGTCTAAACCTGCCTTCCTCACCAATCCCCTTAATCATATTAATCCTCTCCAAAACTCCCCCTCCCCAATTCCGTAAATTCCGTCCCAAAATCCCGTTTATTCCGTCTAAAAAATTGTGGCAAAAACTCACCAAAAAAGCCGCACCAAGCGCTTGATCCCACCCGGCGTCAAAATCGACCGCCGATGGTACTTCGAAAAATACCAGCGCCACGCCAGTCCGCGATTTCCGTTTCGTGTCGCCACCGAGATCGCGTAGGGCATCCGACCGGAAATCGACCGCTCGATCTCCGGCGTGTATTCCTCCGGCTGCAAATCCTCCAGCAATATCTTCAACGTGCGAAAGCTGTTATCGGCCAATCCCGT
Organism: Bacteroidota bacterium; assembly: GCA_903970335.1. Lineage (GTDB taxonomy): Bacteria > Verrucomicrobiota > Verrucomicrobiia > Methylacidiphilales > UBA1321 > JABDGH01. The sequence goes on from CAJCII010000192.1 coordinate 19,826, forward strand.
CCGGGACTGTGAGTTCCCCGTCAGCCGGACCTTCGCCGTTGTCTTGTGGACAAAATAAAAAGGCCGGTTTTGCCGCCCCAGCCGGAACCCGAAGTAAAAGTCCGTCGCCAGTCCCGCCCGACCGTCGTCCGCGTACCCCACCCGCCGCGCCAACTCCGCCTCGACCAAAAAGCCGTTGTTCGGAAACATCGCCACCGCACTCGCCGTCACCGGATCGACCAGTCCCGCCCGTTCCGGCACTCGGAAAAATGCCTCGTTCACTTTCTGCCGATTCTCCGGCAGCAAGCCCCCGTCCTCCCCGATCATCCGCTGCATCCCGAAGCTCGCCGCAATCTCCGGGTATTTCTCGAACGGCGCGGCCAGATCCTCCAGGCAATTCGGATAAACGGGATCGTCGTCGTGCAAATGCAGAACCAGTTTCCCCGCCGCCTGCGCATAGAGAAAATCGACGTTCCGCACTTCTTTCAACGACGGCTTGTGGTGGAAATACCGGATCGGCACCGGGCTGCGCGGGATAATCCGCTCTTTCACCAACCCCTCTGTCAGGTCGTCGGGCGAATCGTCGCCGATCAGGATTTCGTCCGGCAACCGCGTCTGCGCCAGGCACGAATCGACCGTCTCCTCCAGCAACGCCGGACGCTTGTACGTCGGAATAATCGCGGAAATCGTCATAACTCAGGGCCTCTACTCCTCCTGTTGCCCAATGATACGCAACATGAAAATAAAGTTCACCAAGATCGGCGGAATAACCGAAAGACACGAGAAAATCATCACGTTCTCGCTCTTGCTCAAGTCGAGGCTCAGCAGCAAAACGATCTGCGTCAGAATTTCCAGCGGAATGCTGATCGTCGCCGGCACGACCCAGCCACGTCCCGTGCTCAGACCCCAGATCAGCCCCAGGAAAGAACTCAGCCCCGACGACAGGACCACCAGCCAGATCAGGTTCGACAAGCCGGCGTATTTTGGACCGAGGATAAACAGCAGCGGCGCTGGAAATGACCACGCCAGGCACGTCAACAAAAACACGATGCCGCCATGACTCCCCGTAATCTGGAAAAAGCGCAGCAAGAGATTCGTCCGACCGTTACTCCGGGCAAAGCGCGGCACCGCGATCGCCGCGTAAACCGACCCCAGCACCGCAAAGATCATCCCGATGCGCCCCACCGCTCCGATGTCCGCCACTTGCTGCGTCTTCCCAAAAATGCTGATCAGCCAGATGCTCACCTGGCTCTGGATGCAGAAATAAATTGTCAGCGGCGCGGTCTTTCTCACCATCGTATAAATCGACGACCGGTACTCCGCATCTTCGGCCACGTCATGCGCGATTTGTGGTCGCACCGCCCGCGTCAGAAGAAACACCTCCAGGCTCACCCCGCACGTCGCCGTCAGGCTGGCCAGCCAGGCGTTGATGAAAAAAAGCTTCGCCAGCACCGCGACTAGCCCCAGCCGCAGCACCGACGCCAGCAGGCCCGCATTGCGCAACACCGCCACCTGTTGCCGCAACTCGATCACCACCCGCATCACCCCGCCCGTGAGTTGAATCCACGAAGCCGTCGTCACCACCACGATCAGCAGCAGGATCGTCCCCACCCCGGCATGGTGCCGGGCCAACATCCACCCCAGAATCGGCGCGACCACCACAAAGGAAATCAATCCGAAGGACCGCCGCAGCTTCAGCCCCGTCTGCACGAGCCGCCCCATCTTCTCGTTGTCCTGCCAGATTTTTCGCCCCACCGAGACCAGCCCGAACGTGATCCCGATATCGCTCAGCATCGTCATCGTCGGCCCCATCGTATTGATGATCGTGTAAAGCGCGTAATCGTCCTTCGGCAGGGATCGCAGGATGATGATCCCGCTCACAAAATTCAGCGCCTGGATCGCCGCCTGCGAGACGAAGTAGCTAAGCAAAAGCCAGAACCATTCGGCGAATCGCTGCTTCTTTTCCCGCCACGCGCCAAAGCTATGGGACAGGAGCAAGTGGAGACGCTTGTACACGGTAGATGTTCTCTTAGCAGCGCACCCGACTCTCTGTCTTCAAAATTGAATCTTTCCGCCGGGCCGGGACTGGCCGGTGCCTCAATTTTTCTCCGCCGCCGCTTTCTGGATCGCTTGCAATCGCGCCAGATTATTCCGGGCGACGACGAAATTCGGATTTATCTGCACGGCCTTTCGATATTGCTCCAGCGCCTCGATTTTCCGCCCCCCCTGCTCCAAGGCACTCCCTAAATTATTGTACGCCTCGGCATCGTCCGGCTTGATCCGTAAGACCTGCCCGTATTGCTCGATCGCCTTGTTGATTTGGCCCGATTGCAAAAGCGCATTGGCCAGATTAAAGCTCGCCTCGACATCCTCGGGCTTGCTGCGCAGGGCCTCTTGAAATTGCACGATCGCCTCGGCTGTTTGGCCGGTTGGAGCCAGGGAAATACCCAGGTTATAATGGGCTTCCGCATCATCGGGCTTGAACCGCAACGCCTGCTTGAATTCGTTCATCGCTTCGATTGACCGGCCCGCTTGGCCCAGGGCAGAGCCCAAGTCGTTGTGTGCTTCGGCATCATCGGGTCGTATCTGCACCGCCAGTTCGAATTCATGGATCGCCTCCGGTAATCGTCCTGATTTGAGCAAGGCCAGTCCCAGATCGTTGTGTGCTTCCGCATTGTCCGGTTCGCTCCGCAGCGCCTCCTCGAATTGCTCCAGGGCTTCCGCCGAACGACCGGCCTGACCGAGCGCGATTCCCAGGTTCGTGTGGGCCACGGCGTAGTCGGGCTTGATCCGCACGGCTTGCTCGAATTGCTCCCGTGCTGCCGCTGACTGCCCCGTTTCCTCCAGCGCCGCCCCCAGGTTGTTGTGCGCTACCGCATCATCCGGATTGATTCTCAAGGCTTGCTGGTCTTGCGCGATGGCCTCCGGCAACTGGCCGCTTAGTCTTAAGGCGCTCCCCAAACCGTTATGTGCCATGGCATATTCGGGATTGATCCGCAAGGCTTGTCGATACTCCTCGATTGCCTCCGCAATCCGTCCGGCCATAGCCAGGGCCACGCCCAGGTTGTAGTGGGCCTCCGCATTGTTGGGCTTGCTCCGCACGGCTAGTCCGAACTCTTCCATCGCTTTTGATAGTTGGCCCGTTTGCTGCAGGGCCAGGCCCAGGTCATTGCGTGCAATCGTATAATCGGGATCGATCCTGAGCGCTTCTTCGAATTGGCCGATCGCTTCCGATACGCGACCTCGGTCGTACAGGACCTTCCCAAGATTGGTATAGGCTAGATAGGCCCCCGGATTGCGCTGAAGCTCGTAAGACCAGAGTGCCTCCTCATTGAGAAATTTCTTCGCGTAACGGTGACTCCCCACCGCCAGCACCGCCACGATCGCGGCCACGACCCCGATACCGTAAGGTCGAAAGACCGCCGGGATCCGCTTCTCCCCCTGCTCCGCCGCCGCTACCGTCAACCCGATCAACCCAATTATCGGAAGATAAAGAAAGTGGTCCATCACCCACGTCAGATCCATATAGGAAATCGCGTTCAGACCCAAAAACGGCATCAGAAAGAACAAAAAAAATCCCAGTCCCAGCAAAGCATCACGCCCCCATGTCCGACGCTTCGTCCAAAGCCAGTAAACCGCTCCGCCGAAAACCGGCCACGGTAAAAATTGCCACCACGCCGGCGGATCGACCGCCCACTTCGGATAAATCGGCATCGTGAGCAACGGCAGGAAACACTGCGAAAAATAAAACGAAAACGACAGCCCCGCACACGCCACCCGCGAGAAAACGCCGCCCAGCGCGGTATCGGTCTGCCCCACCGCATTGTGCTGCTGGAGCCAGACTGTCAGCAACCCCAGCCCCAACGACACACCGAAAAAAGGCGCGATCGATTTAACCTCGTTCCACCCAACCCATCCCCGCTTCCACCAGGCATAGAGCAGCATCACCACCGGAAACATCACCATCGTCGGCTTGCACAACATCGCCACCACAAACAGCCCCAGCGCCAGCCCAAAGTCCCTCGCCTTGCCCCGCTCCTCGAAGTCGATCCACGCGCCCATCGCCAGCAGAAACGGCGGCAGCGACAGCGTATTCTTCAACTCGGCAATCCACGCCACCGATTCCACCTGCACCGGATGCACCGCAAAAATCAACCCACCCAGCCAAGCCAATCGCAATCCGAATTTGCTCAACAGCCGCCAGGCCAGCAACGCGCTCACGATATGCAGCGCCACATTGGTCAAATGATACCCCAGCGTGTCCATCTCCCACAGATGCCACTGTACCCACTGCACGCTCGCCTTGATCGGGTAATAATCGAGCTGACTCCCCGGCTCGAACCAGATCCTCCACAACCCCGTCGGGCTTTGTGTGGTCGCATTGCCCGTAATATCGAGATCGTCGTCCCACAGCCAGTCCCCATGCAACGCAGGCCAGTAAATCCACAGCACCGTTCCGGCAATGACCAACGCCTGAAGCATTTTTCGCCACGAAAAAGAGAACGCTTGCGCCGGAGGAATTTCCTTCGCCTCGATCACGTTGACCGGCCTGACCTCCGCCGGGCCTTTCTTCTTCTTCGCGCGTTTCGCCATAGGGTCGGTGAGTGATTTAACAGAGATGCAATGACCCTCGGTGGGAACTTGTCCTCTTTGTCCCCTTAAACGGCATTCCTTGGCAAGACCATCCTGTGCCGCTTTGCTCTCGTCTACGAAAATGGCCCGCTCCGCCGCGCTTCCTTACTCCAGTCTTAAGTCTTCGTAATTCAAAAGATTTTGCCTCGCGCTGATGCTAACTTGCCCCCATAACACAGTCCCAGAATCTTTAAAAACTTATGGAAGCCGCACCTGTCTTCGCCCCCACCTCCGTTCCCCCCACCACCTCTGTCGGCCTGCCTCCCATTCCCGGTTCGGAATCGGCCCGCTCCACCGGCTTCGGTCACGCCAGCCTCGCCTCCACCACCGAGGCAGTGAAAGAATCCAGCGCCTGGGTCTACCCCCTCCGCCGCGAAATCGGACGCGTCATCGTCGGGCAAAAATACCTCATCGACCGCCTCCTCATCGCCCTCATCGCCAACGGCCACGTCCTCCTCGAGGGCGTCCCCGGTCTCGCCAAGACCCTTGCTCTCCGCACCCTCGCCTCCGCCGTCCAGGTCAAGTTCCAGCGCATCCAGTTCACCCCCGACATGCTCCCCGCCGACATCGTCGGCACCCAAATCTACAACCCGCGCGACGGCACCTTCAATCCCAAGCTCGGGCCCGTCTTCACCAACTTCGTCCTCGCCGACGAAATCAACCGCGCTCCCGCCAAGGTCCAGAGCGCCCTCCTCGAATCCATGCAGGAACGCCAGGTCACCCTCGGCGAGACCACCTACAAACTCCCCGAGCCTTTCCTCGTCATGGCCACCCAGAACCCCGTCGAGCAGGAAGGCACCTACCCCCTCCCCGAAGCGCAGGTCGACCGCTTCATGCTCAAGATCGTCATCACCTACCCCACCCGCGCCGAGGAACGCGGCATCCTCGACACCATGGCCACCACCTCGCCCGACTTCACCGTCGCCCCCGTCGTCACCCCGGAGCAAATCCTCCAGGCCCGCCAGGTCGTCAACACCATCCACGTCGACGACAAAGTCCGCGACTACATCGTCGACCTCGTCGTCGCCACCCGCAACCCCAAGGCCTACAAACTCGACTTCCCCGGTTGGATCCAATACGGCGCTTCCCCCCGCGCCACCATCGCCCTCACCCTCGCCGCCCGCGCCTACGCCTTCCTCAACGGCCGCGCCTACGTCACCCCCCAAGACGTCAAGGAAGTCGCCCACGACGTCCTCCAGCACCGCGTCACCGTCACCTACGAGGCCGAAGCCGAAAACCTCACCTCCCGCGACATCGTCCAGAAAATCCTCGATACCTTGCCGGTACCTTGATTTGGTTCTTTCGACATGAACAACCTGAAGGACATGAGTTTGCAATCGACAAGGCTTGAAAACATATGGCTCATCTCGACGACACCCCCAGTCCACTCGTCGGAACTTTGAAGCTAATCCCCTCGCCTCCGACCCATCGATCAGCGGCACCTGCCGCAACTCTTTATTGCCCCCGCCGGTGCCTCGTTCCCAAACTTACTGCCCTCCGCAGGAGTTTGGGAACGCGCTTGTCGGCGCAACTCCATTGCCACTGCCTTCCTCACCAATCCTATAAATCATCTTAATCCCATCAAAAACTCCCCTTCCCCAATTCCGTTAATCTGATCAATTTGGTAATTCCGTAAATTCCGTCAAAACCATCCCCTGCCTTCCCCAAATCCTCCTAATCATATTAATCCTATCAAAACCTCCCCTTCCCCAATCCCGTTAATCTGATCAATTTAGTAATTCCGTAAATTCCGTCAAAAACTTCACCCGCTTTCCCATTAACCATGGACCCCGCCGCCACCCGCGAAATCTTCAAGAAAGTCCGTCAGGTCGAGCTGCGCACCCGCCGCCTCGTCACCGACGCCCTCGCCGGCGAGTACCACTCCGTCTTCAAGGGCCGCGGCATGGACTTCGATGAAGTCCGCGAATACTCCCCCGGCGACGAAGTCCGCCTCATCGACTGGAACGTCACCGCCCGCACCGGCATCCCCTTCATCAAAAAACTCCGCGAAGAACGCGAACTCACCATCCTCCTCGCCGTCGATGTCAGCGCCTCTGGCCACTTCGGCTCCCTCACCCAAAGCAAACAGGAACTCTCCGCCGAAGTCGCCAGCGTCCTCGCCTTCTCCGCCATCCGCAACCGCGACAAAGTCGGCCTCCTCCTCTTCACCGACCAAATCGAGCAATACCTCCCCCCCACCAAAGGCCGCCACCACGTCCTCCGCGTCATCCGCGAAATCCTCTACCACACCCCCCAGCGCCGCGGCACCGACGTCGCCGCCGCCCTCGACTTCTGCAACGACGTCCAGCGCCGCCGCGCCGTCGTCTTCGTCCTCTCCGACTTCATCGAGTCCCCCGATGCCTTCGAGCGCCTCCGCCGCCAGCTCCGCCTCACCAACAAACGCCACGACCTCGTCCTCCTCCACCTCCGCGACCGCCACGAAGAGCAACTCCCCAACCTTGGCCTCGTCACCCTTGAAGACCCCGAAACCGGCCAGGTCATGGAAATCGACACCGCCAGCCACTCCGTCCGCCAGACCTTCTCCCGTCTCGCCCAGGAACGCATGGACCAGTTCCGCCGCGCCGCCCGCCAGGCTGGCGTCGATACCCTCGAACTCCGCACCGGCGAATCCTACGTCCAAGCCCTCTACACCTTCTTCAAAAACCGCGCCAGCCGGAGGTTGTGATGAACCCCGCCTCCCTCGCCCTCCTCACCCTTCTCCTCGCCACCCCGCTCCTCGCCGACGCACCGACCAACTCCCTCATCACCCCCACAGCTCCCTCCACCAACGCCGCCCCTGCTCTAGCTCCTGCCGACTCCACCCCGGCCACCAACAC
>CAJCII010000193.1 GCA_903970335.1 Bacteroidota bacterium
GGCTCTGCCCGAGGTAAGCAAAGCATGCGTCCTCCTGAGAAAACTGCTCACGAAACTCTTTCAATGTCTTGGGGAAACCCGGTCGGGCCATCCAGCAAGCATGGGCCAAGCGTCACGGGAGTCAACGGGATAAGCATATAGAGCAAATCCGTGACCGAATCGGGATCTAAAATCAATTCCTGTAAGATCTGCACAGGAATGCGTTTGTAATTTCCGATCATCGACATGGGTAAGTTCTGACGATAAGGGTTAAGATTTAATGCTAAGAAAGCATAAATTTAAGGAACGTCAACTGAACTCGAAAATGGCTTAATTTGGAATTCCGTAGTCCCGTTAATTCCGCCAAAAAAAATCGGCGACACCCTTCGAGCGCGCTAGATTGCGAGGTCCATGGTGCGCCTCTTCCTGACCCACAGCCTGCGGTATTTTGCGCGGCATCCGGCGCTGACGGCGCTGAATATCGTGGGGATCGCGCTCGGGGTGACGGTTTTTTTGAGCATCCAGATCGTCAACCACAGCGCGCTCGAATCGTTTCGGGCCTCCGTCGATATCGTCGCGGGCAAGGCCGACCTGGAAGTGGTCGGGGACGGTCTCCGCTTCGACGAGCGGGCCTATCCGATCGTGAACGGCGATCCCGAGATCGCCGCCGCCACGCCGACGGTCGAGGATGTGGCCAGCCTGACCGATTTTCCCGGCGAGTACCTGCAAATTCTCGGCATCGATATTTTCTCCAACGCGCCCCTCCGCACCTTCGAGCTGCACGACGCCGCCAAACAAAAGCCCGATGTCGCCAGCTTCCTGAGCGACCCGAAGGTCATCGCCGTGACGCGCAAGCTGAGCGAACGGCTGCACCTGAAAATCGGCGACCCGCTCCGGCTTGAGACCCAGACCGGAACCGAGACTTTCCACATCGGCTACGTCCTCGATTTCGGCGAGGACGCCCCCGGCGCGGACGAGCATCTCTCCGTGATGGACATCGCCAATGTGCAGGAGAATTTCCGCCATGTCGGCAAACTCAGTCGCATCTCCGCGCTGCTGCGGCCCGGCGCCGATTTCGAGGCCGTGTGCGCCGACCTCCGCGCCAAGCTCCCGCCCGGCGTCATCGTCCAGGCCCCCGACCGGCACAACCGCCAGATCGAGCGGATGATCGGTGCGTTCCAACTCAATCTCACCGCTCTCTCGCTCATTTCCCTGCTCGTCGGGATGTTTCTCATTTATAACACGGTGGCGACAGCCGTGGTGCGCCGCCGCCACGAAATCGGCGTGCTGCGCGCGCTGGGACTGGGCCGGACGGAGGTCCAATTGCTCTTCGTCGCGGAGGCGCTGGTGCTCGGCGTCGCCGGACTGCTGCTCGGATTGGTCCTCGGCGTGGCGCTGGCCGGGCAACTGGTCGGGGCGGTCTCGCAGACCATCACGTCGCTCTATATTCTCGCCAGCATCGAGCAACTCGTGGTCTCGCCGTGGGCGGTCCTAGCCTCCATTGTCCTCTGCCTCGGTGCGGTGCTGCTGGCGGCCTGGTTTCCCGCGCGCGAGGCCGCCTCGCTCTCTCCGGTCGAGGCGCTCAGCGTCGGCCACCTCGAGGAAAGCAGTGCGAAGAGCACGGGACGCTGGCTGCTGGTCGGTCTCGGCCTGCTCGCGCTTGCCGCCGTGCTGGCGCAGCTCAGCCTGTCGATCGGCCCGGCCTGGCTCAGTTTCGGTTCGGCGCTCTTCACGCTCCTGGGCTTCGCTTTTTTCGTTCCGAGCGTCAGCCGACTTTTTTCCCGCTGGGTGAAACCGAATTCGATCATGGCCCGGATCGCGTTCGGCCACTTTGCGCAATCGCTCCATCGCACGTCGATGGCCATCGCGTCGCTGGTGGTCGCGCTGGCGATGGTTGTGGGGATTTCCACGATGATCTTCAGCTTCCGCACTACGGTTGAAGCGTGGTTGAACCGCTCGATCCAGTCCGATCTCGTCATCGCGCCCGCGGCCAATCTCCTCATCGGCAACCGCGAACTGATCCGGTCGGAAGTCGAGCGGGTCGTGGCTTCGCTCCCGCACGTCACCTACGATTCGTTCCGCGAATTGCGGGTGCAACTCAACGGGGAGACGGTCAAGCTGGCCACCGTCCGCCTCGCGGTCACGCGCGACATCGAGCGGCTGACCTTTGATCAAGGCGATGCCCGCACGGCTTTCGACCAAGCCATCGACCATGGCGCTGTCCTGGTGAGCGCGCCGTTTTACCGTCGGTTCCATCTCGGCCTCGGCGACACGATCCATCTCGACACACCGACCGGCCCGCGCGATTTCAAGATTGCGGGAGTATATGTCGATTACACCACCGAGGGGGGTGTGATTCTGGTCGATTGGCAGACCTACAAAAAAGTCTGGCAGGACGACTCGATCAACGGCATCGGCATCTACATCGATAAAAATTCGGGCGTCACCGCCGCGCAACTCCAGGCCCAACTCCGTCCGTTGATCGCGCCCTACGGCGACTATTTGATCAAGTCGAACCAGGAGTTGCGCGACCAGGTGTTCCGCATCTTCGACCAGACCTTCTCGGTGACCTACATTCTCCAGACCATCGGCATCGTGGTTTCCGCGCTCGGGATTTATCTCAGTCTCACCATTCTCGTGGCGGAACGCCGCCGGGAAATCAGCATCCTCCGCGCGATCGGGGCGTCGCGTCGGCAGATCGAGGCGATGGTGCTGTGGGAGGCCGCGATCATCGGCCTGCTCGGCTCCGTGCTGGGGATGGTCGCGGGGCTGGTCCTGGCCGCGATCCTGAGCGATGTCATCAACGTCTCGTTCTTCGGCTGGACGATTTCCTGGGCGACGCCGTGGGGCTTTCTGCTGGGGCTACCGGTGTTCGTGATCGTGACCGCGCTGGCGGCGGGTTATGGGCCGGCCCGGCAGGCGGCACGGCTCGATATCGCCGATGGGGTGAAGATGGAGTAGGGGGCGAAAGGGGACCCGATGGCGTATCTGCCGGTGGATATTCACCCACTTTTCGGTTACCTAATCCAACCCCACCGACTGGTAAACGGCCAAAAGACGAAGTAGCCGCGGCCCACGAGATTTTGGCGGGGCACGCCGCCCCAGTAGCGGCTGTCGAAACTGTGCGGGCTGTTGTCGCCCATGGCCCAATAACAATCGGGAGGGACGTAGTAGGTCTGGCTGTTGTTTTTATCGAAGGGATCGTAGGGGAGATTGAGGTTTTGCGTCTCGCCGGAGCTTTGTTTGTAGGAGACGAGGGAATAGCCCGGATAGGCCTCCGTCTGGGTAAATTCCTTCTCGAAGGCGGGCGCGTCCGACTCCAAATTGTTGGCGGATGCGCCCTGCGTCTGGACGTAGAGCAGCGGCGGCTTGACGGTAATCAGATCGCCAGCCAGACCGGTGCAGCGCTTGATGAAATCCTGACTGCCTTCCTGCTCCGGCTGGTCTTGATTGATGCCCTGGATGCCGGACGTGGTGAAGATAATCACCTCTCCCCGGCGCGGGGACCGGAAATTATAGGTCACCTTGTCGACCAGCACCTCGTCCCCGGTCTGGGTGACGAAGTTGGCGAGCACGTCGCCGGGTTTGAAGGTCATGCCCTCGGAGAGATGGAGTTTTTCCCGCACATCGCTTTGGCGGATCCAGATGCGGTCGGTTTCGTCGCCGAGATGGAGGTCGGTATATTCCAGCCAGATGGTGAGGGTGCCGGAGGTCATCGAATCGATCGTGCCGCCGTGCTCGGTCACGGTGCGTCCGTAGGTCTTTCCCTCGATGAGGAAAGCGTAGGCCTGGACGAGAAGATTGGGCGGCAAGGCGTCGGTCGGGGTCGGCTCGATGCCGTAAAGGGTCGGCTCCATGGAACCGGTGGGAATCTTAAAGGGCTGGAGAAAATAGGTGCGGATGGAGAGCGCCATGATGGCGGCGACGACGAAAACCTCGACGTTCTCCCGCCAGCCGTCCCATTGAGATGCGGGGAAGTGGCGGTTGCCGAGCTTCATGGCTTCCTTGTTGAGTTTCTCGAGGCCATCGACGTCCCTGGCTTTCAGCAGCGCGGGATAGCGTTCTTCCAGGGCGAGGAGGGCGGCGAGGTTGGTCTCGGAAAGAATGTCCTGCGAGTAAACGCGGTTGCGTTTCAGGCTGGCGAAAATCAGCTCCGATTCGGAAAGGACTTTTTGGGTCTTGCGGGGGAGGAACCAGTTCATGGCGTTAGGCTAGGGGGTGGGAGAGGGTTTTTCCGGCGCGGGAGTTCCCTGGGGCGGGGCGATCGGTGTCGCGGTCGGAGATTGGATGACGGTGGGCACAGTGGGAATATGCACCCCGGCCTGCTCGCGGATTTCGTCAACGAAATTGACGTTGAAATCGATGTGGAACATCCGCCATGCCGTGCCGTCCTTGAAGAAGATAAATTCGTAGCGGACGGGGTTGCGTTCGTAGATCGCGATGCCGTAGACGTAACCGACGGCGTCGTTCAGGTTCTTGGAAACGAGGGGCTTGAAGTCCTTGAAAGGGCCAAAGGTCTCCCGGATTTTTTGGAGGGGCTTGGCGACGGCTTCGTGCTTCTCCACGTTGTAGGCATCGTCTGGATTGCTATCGATGAGAACATGGGCCGCTTCGGTGTATTTCTCGGCTTTGACCATCTCGAAAAAGCGGTCGACGATTTTATTGTAATCGGACTGCTGGTCGGGCGCGGCGGAGTCGGTCGGGGAGGGGACGGGCGCGGGCTGGGAGGGAACGGAAGCGGGTTGCTGCCCCATCGATAAGTCCGGGACGAGCAAGAACGCGAGAACCACGGGCAGCGCGGAGTTCACGAGCTCTCCGATTTGAGGACGGCGATAAAGGCCTCCTGCGGGATATCGACGCTGCCGATCGACTTCATCCGCTTCTTTCCTTCCTTCTGCTTTTCCAACAATTTCCGTTTACGGCTGATATCTCCGCCGTAACATTTGGCGATAACGTCTTTACGCCGGGCCCGGACCGTCTCCCGGGCGATGACTTTTCCGCCGATGGCCGCCTGGATCGGCACCTCAAAGAGCTGTTGGGGGATGATTTCCTTCAATTTTTCGGCAATCAACCTGCCCCGAACCTGAGATTTGGCCTCGTGCACCATAAAGGACAGGGCATCAACCACTTCGTTATTGAGGAGAATATCCACCTTCACGATATGGCCTGCCCGGTATCCGATAGGTTCATAGTCGAGGGAAGCGTATCCCTTGGTGCAGCTTTTGAGCTTATCGAAGAAATCCATCACCACTTCGGCCAAAGGCAATTCATAGGTGATCTGGGCCCGGGTGGTGTCCAGGAAGCTGGTATTTTTATGCGCTCCCCGGCGTTCCTGGCAAAGAGTCATGACGGCGCCGATGTAATCGGCCGGCACGATGATTTTGGCGTCAATGTAAGGCTCCCGGATTTCCTCGATCAGGGTGGGATTTGGAAGTTTGGAAGGATTATCCACCCAGATTTCCTCATGATTAGTTTTAACGACCTGGTACACCACGCTG
>CAJCII010000194.1 GCA_903970335.1 Bacteroidota bacterium
CACCGAAAAAGAAGATCGTCGAGCCCTGAAAGGGCGGCCTAAAGGGCGCGCACAGAAAAGACCTAATCCCAAACATAGCGTTCATCATAATCGATCCCGTGCCGGTCCAGAAAAGACCTGTATTCTTCCTGGAAGGACCTCTTGCGGTGATGTTCCGCCTGATTGGCAATGTAGGCGCGAACCTCCGCGACATTAGATTCGCTCACCGCAAAAGCACCGTAGCCGGCTTCTGCCAGAGCAGCCCAAACCAGTCGCAATTCTAGTCGCATTTGCCACCAAAACGACGTTACCCGGAGCAGTTCCCTTTGATCTTCACTGCCTTGCGAAAAGGCTCCGAAGGTAGCCGTCGGCCTCCGGGCAACAGTCCCCACCGATTCTCGCGCTCGGAGATCGCGGGCTACCCTCTGAAGCCGAAGCAAGCTTCGAGGAATTAGACCCAAAAGAATAAAGAACCCCGCCGCAAGCAGCGGGGTATTGGGGAACAATTTCAGATTACAACAAGAACGCCGCAAGCGGCGGGGAATTGACCCGAACGAGATTAAACAAACGCCCTTGGCACGAGTCTTGCGGAAAAAGTCGGACTTTTCCCGATTTACAATCGGCAGTTGCAGCACATTCTTTGACCTCGTTCCATGGCCACACCAACATCCGAAAGCACACCCGATTCACTCTCGACGGAAATCCGCAAGTTGGGACGAATTTTGGGGGAAATCATCGTTAAACTCGAAGGTCAGGGGATTCTCGATCTGGAGGAGAAGCTGCGGTTGCTCGCCAAGAGCAGCCGGGCCGGGGACACCACGGCGGAGAGCGAATTACTGGCCGCGGTGAAGAAGCTGACCACGTCGGAGGCGGCGCGGATGGCGATGGCGTTTACGGTTTATTTCGAGCTGGTGAACCTGGCGGAGGAGACGCACCGGGTGCGGTTGCTGCGCCAACGGCGGCGGGCGCAATACACGTCGCCGGGGGTGCACCCGATGCGGGAATCGATCGGGGCGGCGTTGCAGGAGCTGAAGGCGAAGGGGGTGCCGGCGGAGACCGTGCAGGGGCTGCTGGACAAGCTTTCCATCGAGCTGGTGTTTACGGCGCACCCGACGGAATCGAAACGCCGGACGATGCTGAACAAGCTGCAACGGCTGGCGCAGCGTCTGCACAATCCGGAGGCATTCATCGAGGACGAGGTGACGGGGATCGACAATCCGCGCGCGCTGGAGCGGGAGATCACGGCGTTGTGGCTGACGGACCGGTCCCGGAGCACGCGCCCCGAAGTGACGGACGAAGTGCGGACGGGACTGTGGTATTTCGATACCACGTTGTGGCAGACGGTGCCTCTCTTACAAGACGAGATGGAGCGGGCGCTGGCGGCCACCTATCCGACGGTAAAGGCGCCGAAGCGGTGGATTACGTTCGGTTCGTGGATGGGCGGGGACCGGGACGGGAACCCGAACGTGACGCCAACGGTGACGGCGGAGACGTTGCAACTCCATCGTCGTCTGGCGTTGGAGAAGCTCCAGGTTTCGCTGCGGGCGTTGGCGCGGAATCTTTCGGTCTCGTCGCGACTGGACGGGATTTCTCCGGCGCTGGCGCAGTTGATCGATTCATGGGGGAAACTGGACCCGCACCTGCGGGCGACCAAGGATCGCTATCCCTACGAGCCGTACCGCTTTTTGCTGGTGGGGCTGCGGGACCGCTTGCTCGCGGCGCAGAAGACCGAGACACCGAAACTGTTGCTCAACAGCGGGGCACCCGAAATGGTGCCACCGAAGACATCGGACGTGGCGGAATTGCTGGATTTGATCGCGGAAAGTCTGACGACGCACCGCGGCGCCTTGCTGGCCGAGGGGGAACTGCACCGGCTGCGGCAGCAGGTGACGCTGTTTGGGCTGAGCGTGGCGAAACTGGACGTGCGACAGCACTCGATGCGGCACGAGACGACGATGACGGAGATTTTGAAGGCGACGTCCCTTTGCCCGGACTACGCCGCACTTTCCGAGGAGGAGAAACTCGAGTTGATGCGGAAAATTCTGGCGAGTCCGGCCCCGCAATTGCCGGAGACATTTACGCCGGAGACGAGCGACGTGATCGGCTCGCTGCGGGTGCTGAAGCGGGCGCTGGAGCTTTATGGGCCCGAGGCGGTGGGGGCGTATGTGATCAGCATGACGCATGATCTTTCCGACATCATCGAGGTGATGGTGTTCCAGCACCTGGTGGGGATTTCACTCGATATCGCGCCCTTGTTCGAGACGAAGAGCGACCTGGAGGCGGCGCCGGGAATCCTGAACGAGATGTTCGATTACGAGCCGTACCGGGCCCATTTGCGGAGCCGGAAGGACCACCAGCAGATCATGCTGGGGTATTCCGACAGCAACAAGGACTGCGGGTACCTGACGGCGAACTGGGCATTGTTTTTGGCGCAGGAGACGATTTCGGCGGTGTGCAAGGAACGGAAGCTGGGGTTGACGCTTTTCCACGGTCGCGGCGGGAGCATTGCGCGGGGCGGCGGCCCGGCGGCGAAGGCCATCCTGGCGCAGCCATGCGGCTGTTACGATGCGAAGATCCGGGTGACGGAGCAGGGGGAAGTCCTTTCGACGCGGTACCACGATCCGGACCTGGCTTTCCGGATCATCGAGCAGATGGCGTATGGCGTCCTGCTGGGGGCGCAGGCGGCGCAAGAGGAAGCCTCGGTGCCGGAGTCGTGGCGCGTGGCGATGACGGAGATGTCGCAACTGGCGTACAATGCGTACGAGGCGCTGGTGCACAAGGACCCGGAGTTTATCGAGTTTTGGCGGACGGCGACGCCGATCGAGGAGATCAGCGGGTTGAAGCTGGGGTCGCGTCCGACGTTCCGGAAAGCGACAAAATCGGTTGAGGACCTGCGGGCGATTCCGTGGGTGTTTTCGTGGATGCAGAGCCGGTTCGTTTTCCCAGGCTGGTATGGGTTGGGGAGCGCGCTGGAGCAATTCGCGGCGAAGGGCGCGGCGGAGACGGCGCTCCTGAAGGCCATGTACAAGGAGTGGATGTTCTTCAAGGCGACGATCGACAACGCGCAGTTGACCTTGCTGAAGGCCGACATCCAGATCGCCTCGCACTATGCGTCGCTGGTGCCGGACGAAGCGATCCGGGCGCGGATTTTCGCGCAGATCGCGGGGGAATTCGACCGGACGAAGCAGGCCATCCTGGCCGTCACGGAGCAGCACACGCTTCTGGAGCGCGAATCGGTGCTGGCCAAATCGGTGCAACTGCGCAATCCGTATATCGATCCGCTCAATTACATCCAGGTCGAGTTTATCCGTCGGTTGCGGGGACTGGAGAGCAAGGGGAGCGAGGAGGCGGAAGCGATCCGGGCGGTGATCGAACTGACGATCAACGGGGTGAGCGGCGGACTGAAGAATACGGGTTGATGCGCCAATGGAACCGTCTTGGCAACTAAGGAATCTAGCGGTAATAACCTGGACAAGATGGCGCAGCTTTTTGGTCGGTGGCAAGGCGCGAGGAGGGCGCATACCCTCTGCGGTCTGTCACCGACGAGTAACGCAGCCATTGACCAAAAGGGCAAGCCAGCTTGTTCTGGTTATTACCGCTGGGTTCCCTAGCGATTGGCCTTGTCGAAGTGCTTGTTCTCGGGCTATTAGGAGAAATCTGCCATGAACCCAACCCTGACGCGAACGATCACGAACGAGCTGCACAGCCTGGAAAGCCTGATGAACGCCAGTACGAATTTTCTGGAAGACCACGGCGTGGACCCGATGGCGGTCTACCGGATCAATCTGGCGCTGGAGGAGTTGATCACCAACACGATCAAGCACGGCTACGACGATTACGAGAGCCACGACATCGAGGTGACGCTGGAAGTGAGGGAGACGGAGATTGTGGGAACGATCAAGGATGACGGCCATGAGTTCAATCCGCTCACGGGGAGTACGGACGTGCGACAGGTGGCGCTGGAAGAGCGCCCGATCGGAGGGTTGGGGCTGCACCTGCTGAAGAAGATGCTTTCGCAGATGACTTACCAGCGCGAGGAGAACCGGAACATCCTGGAAGTGAAGATGCGACGGGCGATTCCGATTGTCGAGAGCTGAGCGCTGGTGCTGGGAGTCGTCACCCAAACACCTCCCCTAAATCGCCAGGATGGCCTGTCTGACCTAAATTTATAGGCTATTTAGGTCAAATTCACCCTCCCCCAAACCCGGCTTGAACATCCCCCTCCCGGCAGGGCATGATGACCCCATGAGCCACGACCTCGACCTCGCCAGCCTCCCCGCCAACTCCCGCCTCGAATCCGACAGCATGGGCCAGATCCCCGTCCCCAACGACCGCTACTACGGCGCCCAGACCGCCCGCTCCCTCATCCACTTTGACATCGGCACCGACCGGATGCCCCTCGAGGTCATCCACGCCTTCGGCACCCTCAAAAAGGCCTGCGCCCTCGTCAATCTGGAGCTGGGCAAGCTCAAGCCCGAGCTGGCCGAACTCATCGTCCGCGCCGCCGACGAGGTCCACGCCGGAAAGCTCGACGACCACTTCCCCCTGCGCGTCTGGCAGACCGGCAGCGGCACCCAAAGCAACATGAACGTCAACGAGGTCATCTCCAACCGCGCCATCGAACTGGCGGGCGGCGTCCTCGGCTCGAAGAAACCGGTGCACCCGAACGACCACGTGAACATGTCCCAGTCCTCCAACGATACCTTCCCCGGCGCGATGTCGATGGCCGCCGTGCTCGAGACGGAGCGGACGCTGCTGCCCGCCGTGCGGAAATTGCGGGACGCGCTCGACGCGAAGGCGAAGGAGTTCCATGCCATCGTCAAGATCGGGCGCACACACCTGATGGACGCGACTCCCCTCACCCTCGGCCAGGAATTCTCCGGCTACGTCTCGATGCTCGATGCGGACCTGAAGCGGCTGCAGCAGGTCTTGCCGGACCTGGCGGAATTGGCGCTGGGCGGAAGCGCGGTGGGGACGGGGCTGAACACCCACCCGGAATTCGCCGACCGGGTGGCGATAAAGATCGCGGAGCTGACGGGGTATCCGTTCGTGTCCGCGCCGAACAAGTTCGCGGCGCTCTCCGCCCACGATGCCGTGGTGATGGCGAGCGGGGCGCTGAAGACGCTGGCGGTGTCGCTGATGAAGATCGCAAACGATGTGCGCTGGCTCGGGAGCGGTCCGCGGTGCGGCCTGGGCGAGATCAGCCTGCCGGAAAACGAACCGGGGTCGTCGATCATGCCGGGCAAAGTGAACCCGACGCAGT
The DNA here is from genome assembly GCA_903970335.1 of Bacteroidota bacterium. Lineage (GTDB taxonomy): Bacteria > Verrucomicrobiota > Verrucomicrobiia > Methylacidiphilales > UBA1321 > JABDGH01. The sequence continues at coordinate 5,243 of CAJCII010000194.1, forward strand.
GCGAGGCGATCACGATGGTGGCGGTGCAGGTGATGGGGAACGACGCGGCGATCGGCTTCGGCGGATCACAGGGGAACTTCGAGTTGAACGTGTTCAAGCCGGTGATGATCTTCAACTATCTCCACTCGGTGCGACTGCTGGCGGATTCGTGCCGGTCGTTCGTCGACCACTGTGTGGTGGGAATCGAACCGAACCTGGAGCGGATCGCGCATTTCCTGAACGACTCGCTGATGCTGGTGACGGCGCTGAACCAGAAGATCGGCTACGACAAGGCGGCGACGATCGCCAAGACGGCGCACAAGGAGCACGCGACGTTGCGGGCGACCGCGATCAAGCTCGGGTACCTGACCGGCGAGGAGTTCGATGCGACGGTGCGGCCCGAGGAGATGACCCATCCGTGACCGGGAAGTGGAGGATAGGGGATTCGAACCCCTGACCTTCTCATTGCGAACGAGACGCTCTACCAACTGAGCTAATCCCCCAAGTCTTTGCGAAGTCGGATGGCGAGGCTACCTGCCTCCACCGTTATTCGCCGAACTGTGGATACTACGGGATCGAGAAAGTTGGCGGCAAGCGTAAACCGCTGCCAGCTCCTAACTGCTCCAGCGGCAGAAGTTCCGGCTTTAAAGGTTGCGGCATCAACTTATAGAGCACCTTTTTTGCCGCCTCCGACAAAATCCGATCTCCTTAACAAAAAACATACCGCGCCCAGAGGCGGGCCGCTGATGGGACTGGCTCTATATGGAGCCAGTCCCATAAGCAATTTTTCGTGAGGGAGGGGGGCGATTTTTTCGTTGCGAGCCGCGCGGCG
>CAJCII010000195.1 GCA_903970335.1 Bacteroidota bacterium
ACGGCCACCGTCGAATCGATCATGGCGAAAATCACCAAATGCCGCGATGTCCTGGAAAAAATCGATCCCGGCTGCACCCTGCCGAAAAAGAGAAAGAAGGCCCCAACTAATGTCTAGTCATTTGCGGGCCACTACACTAGCGGACAATGGAAGAGCCTATCGTAGCGGGGGCGGACGACCGGGAGCAATCCCTGGGCGAGGAGATCGCGAACAGCCTCAGCCATGGGGTGGCGCTGGCGGCGGCGCTGGCGGGAACGCCCGTGCTGGTCCTGGCGGCGATGCGGAAGGGGGAGGCACTGGCGGTGGCGAGCGTTTCGATTTTCGCGGCGTCGATGGTGCTGCTGTACCTGAGCTCGATGCTGTACCACTTCCTGCCGAAGAACCGGGCGAAGGAGTTGTTCCTGATCTTCGATCACATCGCGATTTTTCTGTTGATCGCGGGGACGTATACGCCGTTTGCGCTGGACGTGTTGGGTGGAACGCTGGGGTGGACGCTCTTCGGGCTGAGCTGGGGGACGGCGGCGGTGGGGATTTTGACGAAGCTCTCGCCGAAGTTGCGCCACTCCTGGCTGTCGCTCGTCTTGTATTTGGGGATGGGGTGGATGATTTTGCCGGTGATCGGGCCGTTATACGAGCGGTTGCCGTTCGCAGGAATGGTGTGGGTGGTGGCGGGTGGAGTGGCCTATACGGCAGGGGTGATTTTTTATTTGGGTCGGGCGCGGTACAGTCACTTCATCTGGCATTTGTTTACGATGGCGGGGACGACCTGCCATTTTTTCGCGATTCTTTGGTATGCGATTTAGAAAAATTCGGCGAATTTCGAGAGGAAGTAGGTAGAGAGGTAGAGGTAGGTGAGGTATCCGGCGAGGAGCAGGGCGCCGAAGGCGAGGCCGAGGATGAGGAAGTGGGATTTCGTTTCGGGCGGAGGCGTTGGGGGCGACGCCGGAGCGGGGACGGCACTCTCCGCAGGCGAGGCGGTCTCGACGGCGAGGGCCAGGGCGACGGAAGGCGTTTCTGGAGCAATGGGCGTTGTTTCGAGCGGAGCGTCGGGCGGCTTTTCAACGGCAACCGTTTCGAGCGGGGTGGCGGGCAGGCGCTTCTCGAAAAACAGGAAAAGCCACCGGGCGACGACGTAAACGAAGAGAAAGGCAAGAGGGAGAAGGATGAGGTAATGCCGGTTGAAGGCACCAACGATGAGGAGCCAGAAGAAGTCTTCCCGGATGGTGACGAAGGCCTCCAGGTAGGCGGAGGCGGTCGAGCGGGGAGCGGGGACGATGGCGAGGCCGCCGATATCCTGCTCAAGGCCGGTGATGAAGGAGGAGGAGAGGGGGATTCCGGTGGCGGCATCGTACTTGGCGATGATGCCGGTCTGGGAACTGGCGACATAGAGCGTGTCGCCGGAGATGGCGAGGGCGCCGGCCTGGATGTTCTCAAAGATGAAGGGGCGAGACATGCTGCGCACGTTGGCGCCCGTGGTCGCGTCGTATTTATAGACGGTCCCGCCTTCCGTGGTGACGAAGAGCTCGTTGCCGGAGAGGAGGAGGTCCATGGGTTGGTTGACATGGGAGACGAGCATCGGGTTGAGGCAGGCACCGGTGGTGGCGTCGTATTCGGCAATGCAGCCGAAGACATCGCCATAGGAGACGTAGATTTTGTTGTCGGCAACGGCCAGACCGAGAGGGCATTTGATTAGGGAGACGAGGCGTCGATTGATGGTATCGCCGTTGAGCGCGTTATATTTGCCGATGAGGCCGGAATTGGAGCGATCGAAGCTAGCGACATAGAGATCGCTCCCGGAAACGGCGACCGCTTGCGGCCAGGTGAGACCATTGAGGAGAGGAGCGGCGATCTCCGCTCCGGTGGCGGCATCGAATTTGGCGACCGTGCCCCGGGCATAATCGGCGACATAGAGGTCGCCGTCCGCAATGGCGATGCCCCTGGGGTTGGCCAGGCCGGGAACCAGGGTGGCGTGGAGGAGCGCACCGGTCTCGGGATCGTAGTCGGCAATCGCGCCGGTGGTCGGCCTGGAGACGTAAAGCTGGGCCCGGGCGTCGGAACCCCCGGGAAAGAGCGCGGCAAGGACAAGACTCGTGAGGAGGTAACCCTTCATGGCAGCGGCCGGTTGTTGGGGGGATGGTAATGGGCCGGGATTCCACGACAAGCCCGGGATCAAGGCCGTGGCAGGGATGCGAGGCTTGAAATAATTACCGTCTACTTTTCGATAATCGATCTAATGATTCGAGTTGTCGTCCCAGGCATTCGGGCCACCGAAATAATTCCAAAAAATAATCGCGCGGTTTGGCATCTGGCTGCGTCAATGCGGGTGTAGGCCCATCCTCCTTCTCCATCCGATGAAAAAATTACTGCTACCTTTCGGGATTTTCGCGTTGAGCGTTTCGGCCAGCCGGGCGGACGATCCGGCGCTGACCATCTACAACCAAAACTTCGCGGTGGTGCGCGACACGGTGCCGCTGGACTTGAAAACCGGCACGAACGAGGTGAGTTTCTCCGACACCACGGCGCGCCTGGAGCCGGACTCGGTGATTTTGCGGGACCCGACCGGAAAAGTAAGCCTGCAAATCCTGGAGCAGAATTATCGGAACGACCCGGTCTCGCAGGAGTTGCTGCTCTCGCTCTTCGAGGGGAAGACGATCGATTTTTCGATCAAAGGCACGAACGGCGCGCCGGACCAGACGGTGCAGGGCAAGATTATCCGAAGCGGGTATGTCATGCATTCGCCGGGCGCGATGCAAGAGTACGGACAGCCCTATGACCAGGTGCAGCAGGCGATGGCGAGCAACACCCAACCGATCGTCGAAGTGGACGGAAAGATCCTGTTCGGGCTGCCGGGGCAACCGATCTTTCCATCCCTGGGCGACGATACGATCCTGAAGCCGATGATTTCCTGGAAGCTGGCGGCGGACACGCCGGGGAAAGTCGAGGCGGAGCTGGCCTACGTCACGGAGGGGATGACCTGGCACGCGGATTACAACGTCATCGCGCCGCAGGACAGCGATGTACTGGACATCGTCGGTTGGGTGACGATGGACAACCAGAGCGGGAAGACGTTCGAGAACGCGAAGATCAAGCTGATGGCAGGAGACGTGAACAAGATTCAGGACCAGTACAGCCGGAATGGGTTCGGGGCCACTGGCGACGCCGTCTACTTATCGGACACCGCAGGTCTGCCGGGGGTGACCGAAAAGGCCTTCGAGGACTACCATCTTTATTCGTTGCCGCGGGCGACGACGCTGCACGACGGCGAGACGAAGCAGGTCGAGTTCATCCGGGCGACGGGGGTGAAATCGGAGAAGGTGTATGTCTACGACGGGCTGAAGATCGACGAGAACCGGTACCGGGGCTGGGCGATGGAGAACATCCGCAATAACGAGGAGTATGGCACGGACTCGGACACGAAGGTGGCCATCCTGCGGGAGTTCAAGAACTCCGAGGCGAACCACCTGGGGATGCCGCTGCCGAAGGGGCGGGTGCGGTTCTACAAGGAGGACGACCAGCAACTCGAATTCACGGGCGAAAACGAGATCGATCACACGCCGAAGGACGAGACGGTGAAGATTTACACCGGGAATGCGTTCGACCTGGTGGGGGAACGGAAGCGGACGAATTTCTCGGTGGACAACGGGGGCCGCTGGGCGGACGAATCGTTCGAGATCAAGCTACGCAACCACAAGACGGAGCCGGTGGAAATCCGGGTGGTGGAGCACCTCTACCGGTGGACAAACTGGACGATTACGCAGAACACGGACCCGTTTGTGAAGACGGACGCCCAAGAGATGGAGTTCCGCCTTCCGCTCAAGCCGCACGAGGAGCGGACGGTTTCCTACAAGGTCCACTACTCGTGGTGAGGCGCGTGCGGCGACCTTGACGGGACCGCCGCAGCGCGGTCATTGGGCGGGCGCAGGTGCAGGAGCTGCCGCACCGGCTTGGAGGGTAAGTCCGGTGATCTTGAAGGCGACGGCGCCGTTCGCGGAGGAAGGTACATTGATGTGCAGTCCGCTGTCGCCCTGGTTGAAATCGACGGAATCGGTACTACCGAGCAGTTCGACTTTATCGACCTTGCCTGGGACTTTGCCATCGGCGAGCTCGGGGATTTCGATGCTGCCGCCGGCCTTGTCGAGGGTGATGACGTAGAGCGTGTCGCCCTTGGTGGTGAAGCGGATGTTGCCCGTGCCGCAGGTGGTCCAGGGACGGGTGCCGTAGATCGCGTCGCCGTTGACCGCGAGCCACTGACCGATGCCGAGAAGGGTGTCCTGCTCGGCCTGCGGGATGGTGCCGTCGGCCATCGGGGAGATGTTGAGGAGGTAGTTCCCGCCTTTGCTGACGGTATCGATCAGCCGGTGAAGGATGGTGTGGGCATCGCTGATTTTCATGCCGGTGCTGTAGCCCCACGTGCTGCCGATGGCATCGTCGACCTGCCAGGGTCCGGGGCGGATTTCCGCCGGAGAACGGGCGCTGACTTTCTCGAAGTCGATGATGGAGCCGACTTGCTTGGTGTCGTCGTTGCTCGGGGCGTAGGCGACGAACTTGGTGCTGATGGTGACATCCTTGCCCCAGGTCTTGGCGCGGTTGTAGTAGTAGGCGGCGACATGGAGCTTGAGCGGATCGAGGACGCGGAGATTCGCGCCGTTATCGAACCAGAGGATATCGGGCTGGTACTTGTCGATGAGCTCGAGGTTGCGGTTGACCCAGTCGGTGAGGAATTTCGTCATGGCCTCGGGACTGCGGTCGGCATAGTGGTAAAAGTCGGCCCACTGCGGATCGTAGAGATCGGCATTGGCGGCCTTCAGGCGGGCATCGACGTCGTCGCTCGGGTTGATGAAGGTGAAGTTTTCCATGCCGTGATTGGAGACGCCGAATTTCAGGCCCTGCTTGCGGACGGCGGCGGCGAGGTCGCCGATAAGGTCGCGCTTGGGGCCCATTTTCATCGCGTTAAAGGGGGTGACGGCGCTGTCCCAAAGGGCGAAGTTATCGTGGTGCTCCGCGCAGGGCATGACGTATTTGGCCCCGGCCTTCTTGAACAAGTCGGCCCACGCATCGGGGTCCCACTTGTCGGCAGTGAAGAGAGGGATGAAGTCCTTGTAGCCGAATTTTTCCTGCGGGCCGTAATGCTGGGTGTGCCAGGCGCTCTCGGAGGCATACATGTGCTTTTCGTACCACTCGGAGGCGGAGGGGCCGTGGGCGGGCACCGAGTAGAGGCCCCAATGCATGAAGATGCCGAACTTGGCGTCCTCGAACCAATCGGGTTCGTGGTAATTTTGCTGGATGGACTCCCACGTGGGCTGGAAGGGACCGGGTGCCATCGGAGTGGTGACGGCGGCATCGGCGGCGGCGACGACGTCGGGAGAGGCGGGCGGTCCCATGCCG
>CAJCII010000196.1 GCA_903970335.1 Bacteroidota bacterium
ACGGCCACCGTCGAATCGATCATGGCGAAAATCACCAAATGCCGCGATGTCCTGGAAAAAATCGATCCCGGCTGCACCCTGCCGAAAAAGAGAAAGAAGGCCCCAACTAATGTCTAGTCATTTGCGGGCCACTACACTAGAGGCTGAGGTGCTTGCGATTCGGACATACGGTGAGACTAATCCATGCGATCAAGCGAGGCAACGGTCTTTAATTTTCAGGGACGGATTCCAGCCTGCTACTTTAGTTCTTCACCGGCTTGGCCGTCGGCACCACCGGCAGCGGCGCATTCGTGCTCGGCGTAACCACCGGCGCATTCGTCGCGGATCGCCCTGAGATCAAATCCTGGAACCGGGGATCGTCCTGCAACAAGGCGAAGCGGGGATCGATCCGCGCCGAGTTGAGCGCGTTGGTGCCCCCGACATCGATCGCCTGCGACAGGTAGTGGATCGCCTGGTCCGCGTGGTCCAGCTTGGCGTGGAGCGCGGCGAGATTATAGATCACCTCGCTGGCCTTCGGATCGATCTCCGCCCGCGCCTCCAGGAACGCGATGGCCGCCTCGGGATTGTGGACCTTGTCCACGTAATACTGCACCACGCCCGACATGGCCTCGCGACTCCAGTTGGTCAACCCGGCCGCGATGCGCAGCCGCTGGTTCAACTCGTCGAACTTGCTTTCGTCCTGCAAGAGCGAGGCGAAATCGAGATTGAGGTCGACGTCGTAGGGCGACTTGGCCAGCTTCGCGCGCAAGTCCTCCTCCTCGCTGCCAAACATCTTCACCGCCTTGACCCACTCGATCCGCGTCGCGAAGAGATCGTTGAAGCTGTCCCGGTCGTGGGCAAGTTGCGCCACGGCCAGGGCCTCGTCGAAACGCTTCTCCCGCGCCAGAAGCTGCGTCAGTTCCATCACCGCATCGGGCATTTGCGGGCATAGGGCCAGCGATATTCTCAGCCAGTGTTCCTCCTCCTTGTCGAGGTGCCGGAAACGGTAGAGATCGGCATGCCAGTAGGCCAGTTTGCTGAAGTTGAGGGTGGCCGTGTCGTCGATTCGGAAAAGCGGGTTGCGCAACAGCCGATCGCTGTAGGCGTCCCAAAACGTGTAGTCCTCGTCGATCCGGGCCTTGGCCGCGAATTCGGCGTCCGTCATCGGCTCCGGGTTCAACTGCAACACGAGTCCGGAAGGCAGCAGGTACGGATCCATCCAGGGAATCGGCACGCTTTGCTCGAGGTAGAACGTGTGGTTCTGCTTGTTCTTCTCGAAGATTTTTTTCGCGACAATGCCGTTGATCTCGAAGACGTCGTTATAGCCCGGACGAATCTCCGCTCCGGGGCCGTACTGTTCGATCCGGGCCTCGACTTCCGGCCAGGAGCGGTATTCATTCCAGCAATCGCTGAGTTCTTTGTCGCTCATGCAAATGACCTGCTCCTGCGGATAGGCGCGGTCGCGGCCCAGCCACTTTTCGAAGGGCGTGTAGTCGCTGGGCTTGGGACGGAACCGGTCGTCGTATTGATTGCGGATGTACTTCGTGTATTGCGTGTCGCAGAGCGCGTTCTGGGTGATGACCGCAACGTCCCGCCGGTCGAAGTTCGGTTCCCGTTTCCAACGCGGGTCCTGCTGGCTTTCCACAAACGCCATGTACGTCGGAATGAACCGCCCCGCGTCCGAGCCCCCGAGAAAGACCGCGTTCTTCTCGAGCGGTCGCATGATGTCCGCGCCGTAATCGTAGCCGAACCAATGACCCGCCTCGCTGCAATCGTCGAAGTTGCTCCAGAACGGCAGCAGCGACAGGAAAAGCGCGGGCAGGCCGAAACCGACGACGCCGAACCGGGCCGGGACCTCCGGCAACCAGTCGTGAAGATAGGTCATGGCGGCCAGCACCCCATACCCCATCAGGAGCACAAAGATACAATGGGACTGGAGGTGAAAGACCTTGTACTGCATGTTGCGTTGAAAATCGAAACTCTCCTGCGGCGCGATCAACTGCAGCATGAAACCGAGGCAGAAAAAGGCCGCGCCCAGGAAGATGAACCAGTTGATCTGCGGCCAGTCGCATCGCCGGACAAACAGGAGCACCGCCAGAGTCATGAAGATCAGCGGCACGGTGAAATTCTGCTCCAGGTTGGAACCATAAAAATAGAAGCTCATCCCCAGACGCGGCAAATAATCGGGCTGGCCGATCGTCGCGTCGAGCTGCGCGTCCTCCGGGACCACGCCGATTTTCTTCCCGATCGTCATCTTGATCAGCGTCGGCAGGCTCTTCGGATACTGCTCGCGGCTGACCTCGTAGTAGAATCCGCCCCGCTCTGAGGCGAAACCCCAGTTCATCGGCGGATTGGTGGAGGACGCGATTCGTTCGTAGGAATAGGGCACCAGCCCGATCCACCCGACCGCGAACACGCCGATGATCAAACGCCGATCCAGCGTCGAGCTATACAGCAGCCCCAGTCCCAGTGCCGTCAGTCCCAACATCATCGCACCGTGCCAGGTCTCGAGTTGCAGCCACCCCGGCTTGACATAGCTTCCCCAAAGCCAGAAGTGACTCGTCTGGCTCGGGAGGTACCGGGCCGTTTCGGACTCGCTGACCCCCATCAGGTAGTGACTGTAGGCGAAGATCGCCACGGCCGTCCCAGCCCCGAGCAAAAAGAGGTGAAGCCGGAACTCCTTCAGGAAGAAAAAGGCCACCACGGCAAGTCCGACGAACATGAAGACCGTCAATACCTGACTGATGCTATGGAGGGCCTCATCCCCGGAAAGCCAACTGATATAGACCAGGGTCGACAAGCTGAAGAGACCCACCGCGAACAGCACCGACCAGAATTTCCCCGCCCGTACCAGCCCGGCGGCCAGCAAAAAGGCCGGGATCATCTGGACCAGTGTGTGATGGTTGGTCAGCCCGAGCGAAAAGACGAAGACCGCGAGAATCAGCCGGTGGTTTTTCCTCGGCTCCAGCATCCACAGATAGAAAAAGAGGAGTTCCAGGTTGACGAAAAGCGCGTTCAGCGTCCCGTGCACCGCCGAGATCACCGCCTGGCTCCACATCACATCGCTGAAGCCGATGGTCAGGCCCGCGAGCAGGCCCGCGTAAAAACAGTAGGGCCGCACCGCCGCCTGGGTCCCGGCGTCCGTCCAGCGTTGCAACAGCCAGCGTCCCGAGTGACAGACCAGCAGCGTGAGCACGGCGTTGGAGGCCGCGCCGAACAGCGCACAGAGCAGGTTCATCCGCCACGCCATGTTCCCGATCGGCAACAGGTGCGAGAGCGCAAAGCCCGACATCGTCCAGAGCGGATAACCCGGCGGGTGCCCGACCCCGAACGTCGCCGCCGCCGTGATCAATTCGCCCGAATCGAGCAACGTCACGTTCGGCGCCAGCGTGGCGATGTAGACGCCCAGCGTGATCAGAAAGACCAACCCCGCCGCGACGAAATCCGAACGCTGGAACCGCTCGGGCCGCGAAGCCGGCAGCTTCAGCAGGGCCTCGTCCGGTCGCAAAGGCGCGGCCACCGTGCTCAGGCTCATGGCTTCTTCTCCTTTTCGGGCCGGATTCGAGGCGAAACGCTTCCGCGCAAGGCCATCCACGGCACGCGCCAGACCGCCTCGCGCACGATCCGCCACGACATCTTCGAGACCCCCGCCTGCCGGTCCTCGAACACAATCGGCACCTCCGTAATCTTCCAGCCCTGCCGCCATGCCATGTGCGTCACCTCGATCTGAAAGGCGTACCCGTCGGAGCGAATGTGGGCCAGGTCGAGCGAGGCCAGCTTTTCCGGACAAAAAGCCTTGAACCCGCCCGTCGGATCGCTGAACGGCATCCCGGTGATCCACTTCACATACTGGCCTGCCCCAAGACTGAGTAACAGCCGCTGCAAGGGCCAGTTCGTCACCCGCACCCCACCCCGGTAACGCGTCGCCAGCACCAGGTCTGCCCCGCTCGCAATCTCCGCCAGTAAATCGGGCACGGCCTTCGGGTCGTGCGATAAATCGGCGTCCATCTGCACCACGGCGTTACACGGCTCCGTCGCCTGTCGCTCGACCACCCAGGTGAAACCGGCGACGTAGGCCGAGCCGAGGCCCAGCTTGCCCGCCCGTTCCAGCAAAAACAGCGACTGGTTGTACCTCGGGTGCGCCTTCACCCATGCGGGCGTCCCGTCCCCGGACGCATCGTCCACCAGCAGCACCTTCGCCTCCGGCACGGCGCTCCAGACCCGCTCGGTAAACGTGGGCAGGTTGTCCAGCTCGTGATAAGTCGGTACGACAATGAAAGGAAACGACATGAAGTGAACTCTAGATTAATTCGGAGATCGAGCCGTAATCGGGATCGAGCAACCGCTTGTAACTGCGCAGCGCATAGGCATCCGTCATCCCGGAGAGATGATCGCAGAGCAGCCGCGCCGCCTCCGCCTTGTTCCCCGCGCCGGTGACATCCCGATGCACCTCCACCGGCGTCAGCATGGCCGGTTTTCCCGCCGTTTCCAGATAATTGGCGAAAAGCGTCCGCGCCAGTTCCTTCAGGATATGCCCGCCCTTGAATTCGATCTGCTGCAACGCGCTCGACCCGAACACCAGCTCCCGGCACAGCGCCTTGTGCAGCTTGATCCGCGCCTCCGCTTCCGGTTGACGGACCAGCGTGAAGGCATGGCGGCGCGTGACGGGCGTCATGAAATTGTCCCTGGTTTTCGCCGTTACGCTCGTGATCAGCTCCCCGATGATGGCGTTCATTTTGGGTTGGAGTTTCTTTTGTGCCATCATCTCCGATAGTTCGTCGAGATACTTCCTCCGCGCCGGGTCGAGCGCCTCCCCCTTTTCCGCGCCCCATCCCCTCAGGCTGTCCGGGGTGATAAAGCGCGCCCGCGCCCCATCGACGATATCGAAACACGAATAGGCCACATCGTCGGCCAGGTCCATGATCTGGCACTCGATGCTCTGGAAACCGTTCGCCTCCTCCCCGCCCAGCCTCGCCCGCCAGTCCGCCCCGAAGCAAAAGTCGAGAATCTCCTCCTGGTCGTCGTAGATGAAATGATTCGTCTCGCTTCCCCGGTCCCGGTGCAGCCGCTTGTACTTCAGCACGCCATCGAGCAACGCCCGGCTCGGGCTCATCCCGCTCCGGCCCCGGCTCCGGCTGTAAATCGTCCGGGTCAAAATCCGCAACGTCTGCGCGTTCCCCTCGAAGCCGCCGTACGGCGTCATCGACTCGTTCAGCACCCGTTCCCCCGCATGGCCGAACGGCGGGTGCCCGATGTCGTGCGCCAGGCAAATCCCCTCCAGCAAATGCAGATCGACCTGCACCTCCGGATGACCCACCCGCAGCCAGATCGCGATCGACTCCGCAATCCGCGAGACCTCCAGCGAATGCGTCAGCCGCGTCCGGTAAAAATCGTACTCGCCCGCCTGGAACACCTGCGTCTTCGCCTGCAAGCGTCGAAACGCCGGAGTGAACATGATCCGATCCCGGTCCTGATGAAAAATGCTCCGGTAGTCGGTCGTCCGCTCGCGATTTGCCTCGTTGCGCAAGTAGTCCCGGTCGAACGCGCGGTAAAAATCATCCGACATCCTGCCAGCTTAAGGCTTCTTCGCGCTCCTGGACAAGGCCGCGTTGCTCCCCGCCTAAACGAACTTCCCCGGATTCAGGATCCGGTTCGGATCGAGCGCTTTTTTCACCTGCTGGTGCAGCTTGCGCAATTCCGGCGATGCCGCCCGCGGCCACCATGGCATCTTCGCCAGCCCGATCCCATGCTCCCCCGTGATCGCCCCGCCCCACGCGATCACCTGCCGGAACAACTCGTCCAGCGCCCGGTCCGCCCGCGCCTTCACCCCCGGCTGCGTCAGGTCGGCCATGATATTCACGTGGATATTCCCGTCCCCCGCGTGCCCGAACGACGCGATCTCCACCCGGTACTTCTCTTGCAGCTTCGCCGTAAAATCGAACAGCTCCACCAACCGGCTCCGCGGCACGCAAATGTCCTCGTTCAACTTCGTCAGACCCGTCGCCTTGAGCGACGCCGAAAACTCCCGCCGCAACCCCCACAACCGCTCGCACTCCTCCTCCGTCGTCGCCGTCGTGATCTCCAGCGCGCCGCCCGCTTGCAGGATCGTCACCAGCGTCTGCATCTCGGAAAGCACCGAATTCGGCTGCCCGTCGATCTCGATCAGCAGATGCGCATCCCCCGCTGGCAAATGCTGCGACCCGAGATGCCGCCGCGCCGCTTCCAGCGTGAACCGGTCCGCCAGCTCCAGCGCGGAAGGGAGAAACCCGTTCGCCAGGATATGCTGCACCCCCGCCGCCGCTGCCGCCGCATCCGCAAACGACGCCGCCAATGCCGCCCGCGCCAGCGGGGCCGGAATCAGCCGCAGCGTGATCTCCGTCACCAATCCCAGCAGCCCTTCCGAGCCGACGAAAATCCCCACCAGATCGAAACCGCTCTTGTTCTTCTGCGTCCGCCCGCCCACCCGCACCAGCGTCCCGTCGGCCAGCGCCACTTGCAGCCCCAGCACGTAATGCCGCGTCACCCCATACTTCAGGCAGCGCGGGCCGCCCGCGTTCGTCGCCACATTCCCCCCCAGCGAACACTCCTTCAGGCTCGCCGGATCCGGCGGATAGAGCAACCCCAGCTTACGCGCCTCCGCCTGGAATTCCCCCGTGATCACCCCCGGCTGCACCACCCCCACCC
>CAJCII010000197.1 GCA_903970335.1 Bacteroidota bacterium
AAGATTAGCGCGAAAGGGAGTTTCGCGGGGGGCTCTAACTTGGGAACGAGTCCTTATGGGAACAGTTTCGCACGGAGGACGGCAGAGGGCCGAAGAGGAAGAGGGCCTTGGAACGGGAACCGCCCGGAGGGCGGCGCTGCGACGAAGGATGGGGCAGGCCGGAGGCTGACCCTCGCCAGGGACGACGGTGGCCCGCGGAGGAGTGTGGGGACGAGGGAAGGCACCGTCGCAGGGGACGGCGACGGCTACCGACGGAAGGGGGAGGCCGGACGATCGGCGAATGGGGTAAAGACCCCATTTTGGGCATTCCGGGCCTGACTTAGGATGGCACGATGAAACCGAATCTTAAAAAAATCAGGAGCGAATCACTGGACGACCGGAATATCGAGGTGCTGGCTTTCCGGCTCTTCGCCTGCCAGGGGTGTCAGGATGGGCATGTGGGGGACCATTGGAACGAGGCGGAGAGGCAGTTGAGCGAGAATCTGTTTTCGACCGAGAGCCGGGCAACGTTGTGCATGGCGAGCTAGGAGCGCGATGATGAATACATTTCTTGCTACCGGTCATATTGCCACCTGGCTGCTGCTCGTTGGGTTACTTTTTCCGAGGGCGGCGCTGTTCATGGCGTGGCTGGGGTTCGGGGCGTATCCGGCGAATAATCTGTCCGATCTGGTCAATTTCGGGCTGTGGCTTTTCCTGCCGCGGTTTTTGATGGCCTATTACGTGTTCCTGGATGTTGGGACGAATAATATCTGGTTTTGGGCCTACGTGGTCACGGGCGTGGTGGGTTTTTTCGGCGAGTCGGGTTTTGTGCATCGGCGGGTGATCCGTCGGACCCGGACGACGCGGGATGGGGAGACGACAACGACAGTGGAGGAAGAGGTTTCGTGAGAGAAGGAGGAGGCGCGAGAAAAGAGTGTTTCTTTTGTCGCAACTTCGGAGTTGGTTTATGGTTTAAACCATTATGTTGGAAGCATTGCCCGGAAACGAGTGGAATGCCACGACCGCAGCCCATTTGCTGAATCGGGCGGGTTTTGGGGGCAGTCCGGCAGATGTGGCGAATCTGGAGAAGATGGGGCCGGACCGTGCGGTAGCGTGGTTGGTCGATTACGAGAAGATCCCGGACCCGACGCCGGCACCGGGCTGGGCGCATCCCGATCCGGACCTGGCGGCGAGGCGGCAGGCGATCCAGAAGGCGGTGGATCCGGAGACTAAGCGGATGTTGCAGCAGGAGATCAACCGGGAGCAGAACGAGCAGATCGCGGAGTTGCGGTACTGGTGGGTGCGGCGGATGGCGCTGGGGCCGAGGCCGTTCCAGGAGAAGATGACGCTGTTCTGGCACGGGCACTTTGCGACGAGTTACGAGAAGGTGCGGATGCCGTATTTTTTGTGGTTGCAGAACGAGACGTTGCGGCAGAACGCGACGGGGAATTTCAATCAGTTGCTGATCGCGGTGGCGGAGGACCCGGCGATGTTGCGGTACTTGGACGGGGCGAGCAGCAACAAGAACAAGCCGAACGAGAATTTCGCGCGCGAGGTGATGGAGCTTTTCACGCTGGGGGAAGGCCATTACACGGAGCAGGACATCCAGCAGGCGGCGAAGGCCTACACGGGCTGGGGGCTGGACAAGGAGCAGGTGCGGTACGAGTACCACCCGAAGAATCACGATCCCGGACCGAAGACGGTGTTCGGACAGACGGGGAATTTTACAGGGGAAGACGTGCTGAACATGATTTGTGCGCAACCGCAGTGCGCGAAGTTCATCACGGGGAAAATCTGGCGGTTCTTCGTGCAGGACGAGCCGCCGCAGCCGGTGGTGGACGCGCTGGCGGCGGATTTCCAGAATCACGGACTGGACGTGAAGCAACTGATGCGGACGATTTTTCGGTCGAGGGAATTTTACGCGCCGGAGGTGATCCGGGCGCAGATCAAGAGTCCGGTGCAGTGGCTGGTCGCGGCGACGCATCAACTGCAAACGGAGTTGCCGACGGAGGGGATGACGCTGGTGATGCTGCGGATGCTGGGCGAGGAATTGTTCCAGCCGCCAAACGTGAAGGGGTGGGACGGGGGAATCGCGTGGATCACGACGAACGGGCTGCTGGACCGGTACAACCTGGCGGCGGCGTTGGTGGAGGGGGAGCGGGTGCCGTTGCCGGGCTTCAAGGGCCAGGTGAAGGGGATGATGAACGGGATCGCGGAGGACGACGGGCTGTTGCAGACGTCCCCGGCAAACGTGATGGCGCTCTTTTCGGCAGAGGACTTGAGCGGGGCGGATGCGCTGTTGGCGGCGTTGCAGGCGCGGTTCCTCAACGGGCAACTGGCACAACAGCGGTTCGTTCCCCTGCATGATTTTCTGAAGACGAAATCCCCGATTCAGGAGGCGGATGTGCGCAAGGCCATCCGGCTGCTGATGAGTACGCCCGAGTATCAACTGACCTAACCCACCCCACGACCATGAACAATCCCCTCTTCACCACCCGCCGCGAGTTTCTCCGCACCACGCTGCTGGGAGGCGCGCTGACGTGGACGGTACCAAGTTTTGTCGCGCAGACGTTCACGGCGCTGCATGCGCAAGCGGATGGCGCGTTGACGCAGGTGGCGACGGGGAAGGACGGCCCGATTTTGGTGTTGATCCAACTGGCAGGAGGCAACGACGGGCTGAACACGGTGGTGCCGTACACGAACGATTATTATTACAAGGCGCGTCCCACAATCGGGATTCCGGCGAACCAGGTGTTAACGCTGAACGATACGCTGGGGCTGAACCCGGCGATGGCGGGGTTTAAGAATCTGTTCGACGCGGGGCATCTGTCGATCGTGAACGGGGTGGGGTACCCGAACCCGAACCGGAGTCACTTCCGGGCGACGGAGATCTGGCAGACGGCGAGCGATTCGGACCAGTACCTGACGGACGGCTGGCTGGGGCGTTACTTCGACAATGCGTGTCAGGGGTGCGACCCGACAGTGGCGATCAATATCGGACCGCGAATGCCGCAGGCGTTTTCCTCGCACCACCCGATGGGGATCAGCCTAGAGAGCCCGGACAGCTATCGGTTCATGGGCGCGAAGCCGAACGACGACGAGACGGCGGCGTACCGGAGCATGTACCCGTCGACGACGGACGATGCGGGGGCGGAATCGGGGGCGAGCGTGAGCATGGTGTCGGGGACGGTGACGCTGCAGAACGGGCAGAGCGCGCTGGATTTTCTGGAGCGGACGTCGATGGACGCGCAGGTGAGTTCGGACAAAATCCGGGCGATTGCGGGGAAGTCGAAAAACATGGCGACGTATCCGGGGAGCGGGCTGTCGAACAACCTGAAGCTGGTGGCGAGGCTGATCGGGGGCGGGTTGCCGACGCGAATTTTTTATGTGTCGCAGGGCGGGTACGATACGCATACGAACCAGCGGGGCGGACAGGACAACCGGCTGAAGGAACTGGCCGATGCGGTGAAGGCGTTCACGGACGACCTGACGGCGATGGGCGAGTTCGAGCGGGTGAAGATCATGACGTTCAGCGAATTCGGGCGACGGGTGAACGAGAATGGGAGCCGGGGGACGGATCACGGGGCGGCGGCGCCGATGTTCGTGATCGGGTCGCAGATGAAATCGGGGTTGCTGGGGGCGGAGCCGAGTCTGGCACCGGGGGACCTGAAGGACGGGGACATTCAGTACAACACGGATTTCCGGAGCGTGTACGCGAGCCTGCTGGAGAACTGGCTGAAGACGTCGTCGGTGCCGATTCTGGGGAAGCAGTTTCCGCTGTTGCCGCTGGTGACGTGAGCCGAGACCGAATTTTTGACGGAACTCCTGCGGAGGGCAGTAACGGAATTACCAAATTTTCCAAATTAACGGAATTGGATTAGGATTCAGGTATGCGCAAGCCAAACGATTTATTTTCAGCACGACTGAAGACGGCCAAAACCGCTTTGGATCTTAGAGGTATTTTTGCCGATCACTCGCGACCTTATGACTCCAAGGAAAGAGAGAAAGCCTGGGCCGCCGTCTGTAAAGAAGTGTTGCGGAAGGGTCGGCAATAGTGCCGAGTCGGACTTTTGTGGCGACGCTGGGGGCGGAAACATCGCATCCGATTTTTTCGTTCGATAAGGGTCTGGATAAATTCAAGGACATCCGGCGAATAGAAAAGTAACGAGCGCTTTTGAGTTTTACCGGTCGGAGCGAAGAATGTCGCCAAGGTGTTCGTGGAGGCGCTGCGCCAGAGCGATTGCCCGTTGAAGGGGTATTTGTTGGGGAAGCCCGTATTGACCAAAGTCTCCGACGTCCCCAAAATACCTGTTCGGCATGGGTCCGATTACTGCATAAACGATATTGGTGCGAAATAGAATTTCGCGAGATCAGGAGGCGTTCGTCCCCCAATGGAGTCGCCGGACGAGGAAGGCAAATAAGTGCGACGGTCACAGACCGCCGCTACATTAATAACTAACTGTCGATGCGGGTGCTGAACTGGCGGAGGAAGCGGACGTCGTTGTCGGTGAAGAAGCGGAGGTCTGGGATGCCGTGGCGCATGATGGCGATGCGTTCGAGGCCGAAGCCGAAGGCGTAGCCGGTGACTTTCTCGGCGTCGTAGCCGACCTGGCGGAAGACCTCGGGATCGACCATGCCGCAGCCGCAGATTTCGAGCCATTCCTTGCCCTTGACCTGGCTGCCGGTGCGGGCGCAGTCGACTTCGAAGCTGGGTTCGGTGAAGGGGAAGAAGTGGGGGCGGAAGCGGAACTTGAGGTCCTCGCCGAGAAGCTCGCGGAAGAAGTATTCGAGGGTGCCCTTGAGGTCGGAGAGGGTGACGCCTTGATCGACGACGAGGCCTTCCATCTGGAAGAAGGACATGCCGTGGGTGGCGTCGATTTCGTCGCGGCGGTAGCAGCGGCCCGGCGCGATAATCCGCACAGGCGGGGGCTGGTTGAGCATGGCGTGAATCTGGACGGTGGAGGTCTGCGTGCGCATGAGGCGGCGTCCGCCGGGGCTGCGGCCGTCGAGGCCGGGGCTGGGAGCGAGGCCGTCCTCTTTGAGGTAGAAGGTGTCCTGCTCGTTGCGGGCGGGGTGGTCGGGCGGGGTATTGAGGGCGTCGAAGTTGAAGACTTCGTTTTCGATGTCGGGGCCATCGGCGAGGGCGAAGCCGAGGCGGCGGAAGATTTCGATGGCGCGGTCGCGGACCTGAAGGACGGGGTGGAGGGAGCCGGGGGCCTCGTAGCGTCCGGGCAGGGTGGGATCGAAATCGGCGGCCTCGACGGCGGCGGTGAGTTCGGCCTTGCGGGCGTCGAAGGCGGAGGCGACGGCGGTGCGGGCCTCGTTGGCGGTCTTGCCGACGATGGGGCGTTGTTCCTTGGGGACGGTGGCCATTTTTTCGAGGAGGAGCGGAAGCGCGCCGCTGCGGGCGAGGTAGCGGATGCGGACGGCTTCGAGTTCGTCGGGGGTGACGGCGGCGGCGATGGCGGCGAGGATTTGTTCTTTGAGGGAGATGATTTCGTCCTGCATGGGAAAAAGGGGCTGGTTGGCCGGGTAACAGAAAATCAGGTCGGGAGCGGGGCAGCAAGGTTTCTCTTTTAGTTGGCACGAAATAGAGTTTCGCGGGGAACAGGAGACGTTTCCAAGTGCAACTTTGGAAAGAGGCTGAGGGGGTGGCAAAGGAGCCTTGCCGTTCGAGCGGGAATACCTAGAGTACGCGAATGCCCCAAGCCATGCCGACGGGTTGGACTTTGACGGACAACGCATTGACGCGGACGATCCAGCGGACGGATTTCGTCGAGGCGCTGGGCCTGGTTTTGGAGATTGGCAAGCTGGCCGAGGCGGCGGACCATCACCCGGACATTTACATTCGGTACCGGACGGTCTTTCTGAGCGTGACGACGCACTCGGCGGGACACAAAGTAACCGACAAGGATTTTTCCCTGGCCCAGAAAATAAACGACCTGAATGAAGACGCCGTTCGTCTTAATACCGATGAACTACGCCGCAAGATGGCGATTTAACGCTTACCCCTGCCCCTTATGACTTATCCCACCTTTTGTAAATCGATCCTCGCCCTCAGTTGCGCGGGCCTGCTCCTGACGGGATCGGGCCGGGCGGACGTCAACAACGACCTGGCTTTTTCCGCGTTCAGCAATATCGATCTCGATGCGCTGGCGAGCGGACAGGTGTTGCAGGCGCGGGGGGGGCTGCTCGATTTTTCGCGCGGGATCACGGCCCAGGCGTTGTACATCATCGATGCGGACCCGACGGCGGTGCAGAAAAAGTTGATCACTTGGGACCCGGGAACCCATCCGGAATTGAAAGTGTGGGTGCACCACCAGCTTCCGCCCAAGCCGACGGTGGCGGATTTTGCGTGTCTGGGCAGCCTGCCGGACAACGCGTCGGTGGATTATTTAATCAACGCAACGGCGAAGTTGGACGCGACCAATCCGTCGCTGCAAGTGAGCAGGGAGGAGGCCCAGACGATCGCCACCGCAGCGGGGCAGCAGCAAGACCCGAAGGCGCTGTTCACGCAGGTCTGGGGGCAGATTCTCAGCGAACGGATGGACCATTTCCTGAGCGGGCGGGGCGCCTCGGACTACTATGCGGTGAGCGGCGGCGACATCAAGTCGATGAGCGACATCAAGTCGCTGCTGCACTCGGACCCGAAGGTCTACATGCAGTACCAGAAGCTGCTGAATGTGACGCCGGTGCGCTCCGGGACGGTGCCGGTGGCCATGATGCAACCGACGGACCTGTACTTCGATTGCTTCGACGTGGAAGGAGCCGGGGTGCTGGGCACGGGGGCGATCTACCAGGCGAAGTTCGGGACGTCGATCCAGTCGGTGGATATCGAGTATTTTGTTAACAGCGGGCTCTACACGACCATCGAAATGGAGCAGATGTGGCCGGTGACGGTGAACGGGAAGACCGAGACGCTGGTGTGGCGGGAGGATCTGGTCTCGACGTCGAACGTGGCGTACCTGCACGGGATGGAGCGGCTGGCCTCGACGATGTTGATGCTGCAGGACGTAAAGCAGGGGATCGATGCGTTCCGAGCGGAGTTTAAATGAGGAATCGACACGCCCTAAGTCTTTCGAGGACAAACTTTTGTTTGTCATTTACCGGGACTAGGCTTTACTTTGCCGAGGAGAAATAATGAAACACCCACTTACGACGATACTGCCGGTCGGGCTGCTGTGCTTATTGAACACGACGGTCCTGTGGGCCGATCCCAAGGATGCGGCGACGCCGACGGTCCAGCCGCCGGATCCCAGCACCCCGGTTTCCCAGGAATTTAACGAGGAGACGAGTTACTCGGGCCGGACGACTTTGAAGCAAGGGAACGCCAAGCTGGGCGGGGTCGACGGCATCGATTCGAGCTTCGATTACGTGGTGTCCCCGCAGATCAAGGACGGCTATCTGCTTCGGCTGGGTGTGGACGTGGAGCAGAACTCGTTCGGGGTGTTCCCGAATGCGCCGTTGCCAAATACGCTGGATTCGGCCAACGCGATCGTCGGCATGGATATGGCGCTGAGCGACAAGATCCTGATGCGGGCGGAATTGCATCCCGGGGTTTTCGGCGATTCCACGAACGTGACGGGAAACGATTTCGATATGCCGGTGCAAATCGGGGGGACGTACCTGATGAGCCAGAACCTTCAGTTCATCCTGGGAATCCAAATCGATCTTAAATCGAACTACCCGGTTATCGGGCTACCGGGCGTACGGTGGCAATTTGCGGACAAGTGGGTGCTGTCGGCGATTCCGCCCAAACCGCAATTGCAATACGAAGTGAACAACGCGCTGACGTTATATACCGGCGCGGAATTGATGGGCGGCACCTACCAGCTCAACAGCGCTTTCGGGTCCAATCACGGCCACGGCCCCGGGACGACGAACAGCCAATTTAACGATAATGTGGTGGATTATACCGAGATTCACGTTGGCGCCGGACTGACTTGGAAATTCATGCCGAACCTGAGCCTGGATGTTTCGGGCGGTTATGTGCCGTACCGGAATTTCGAGATCCACGCAGACAAGGTGGGATACGACACGCGCAGCACGGGTTTCCACAACAGCCTGGGCGACGGCGCGCCGTATGCATCGATTGGGATCAGCGGGTCGTTTTAGCGAGTCCTGAAATGGGGGCGGCGTGTAGGCTTCCAAAACCGCAGCGGTGGCGCGGGGAAAGTCTTACCTCTGTAGAACGGCCAGATAATGGTCCATCATGCGGCGATGTTCGATATCGCCGGCCTTGACGTAACAGTTGCGGAGGCTGATGAGCATCCGGTGCATCATCTGCGCGGGAGAACAGGCTTTGGTGAGGAGGATTCTCTGTGCCGGTGGAACTTCCGAGGCGATCATTTCCCACTCGCCATCGGAGAGGATGCGCCCGAGGCGATAGGGATCGAAGATGATTCCATCGAGGCGGGCGAGAAAATGACCGGGGGCGGCCACACCCTCGACGGGGAGGCCCAGACGCAGGCCGACGAGGATGTAAATCAAGGTCAGGCTAATGGGGAGTCCCTGACGAAACTCCATGACCCAGGGGAGATAGCCGTTGCGGGGGTGGTAGTAGTCGAAGCTGTTTCCGTTGAGGCGCTGGTACTGACCGAGGTAGCGGGCGAGGCAGTTAACTTTTTCCCGGGGGCTGGCACCGACGGCGATGAGCCGGGAGGCCTCGCTGGCCCATTGGTCAAGTTGGCGGGAGTAGGGGCCACCATCGAAGCCGGGGTGATCGGCCCGCACCAAATGCCAGGAGAGTTCCTCGAGTTGGGCAAAGGTCTTGAGCCCCGCCAGACCGCGGGAAATATCCCCGAGGGTCTGGGAGGACTCGATCTGGCGGATGACTTCGTGGAGGTTCTGTTGGGCCGGTCCCTCGACCCGATCAAGGAGTTCAAGGTATTCGGGCAGGCGCTCGTGCCCACCTTCGATGAGCTTTCCCTTGACCAACCCAACGGTGGCGGCATCCCCATCCTGGAGCAACGAGACGAGCGCTTGTTGTTGGGATGCCGTCATGATTTCACTACCTCTTCAAGGAAATGGGGGTTGAGGTTACCTCGCCATGATCGGCGCAGGGCGCGTTGATCGGCACATCGACCGGGGCGTGGCTCTTGGCCGTGACTTCATTTTTAATGAGCCAGGCTTCGAGTTCCTCGCCGCTAATATCGGCGAGCATGTTGCCATCGACTTCGACGCAAGGAGAAAGCTCCTGGCCGCTTTTCTGGATCATTTCCTGCCGTTGGCGCGGATCGTTCCAGATGTCCCGGTCCTCGAACGGGAGGTCGTATTTTTTCAAGACGGCGCGGACTCCCTGGCTCCAGCCGCAGAAGGGTTTCAAGTAGGCGATGATTTTTGGTGTTTCCATGCTCGAAGCTTACAGTGGGCTCGATCCCGCTGCAACCAACGACATTATCGCAAATAGGGTGCCAGCTTGAGCAGGTTTTCGACATCCTCGTGCATGTCCTCGCTTTTGGGCGTTTCGAGCACTTTCGGCGTGGAAGCCCAGCGGGGGTCCTGCACGATCCACTGGAAGCAATCGAGGCCGATTTCACCTTGGCCGAGATGCTCATGGCGATCCACTTTCTTGCCGAGAGGGACTTTGGAATCGTTTAAATGCAGGCCCAGGACGCGATTGGTGCCGAATAATTTATCGGCCTGAGCCACCGTTTCTTCGTAGCCTTCGCGGGTATGCAAGTTGTAACCGGCGGCGTGTAAGTGTGCTGTATCCAGACAGGTGCCGAACCTTTTCTCACTCGACACCTTTTCAATCAGGCAGCTCAAGTGTTCAAGGCGGTAACCCAGGGAAGTCCCCTGCCCGGCGGTGATTTCGAGGGCCATGCGACACCGGAACCCGGGGGTGGCCGCGACGATTTCATCGAGACCCTGGGCAATCCGTCGCAAGCCTGCTTCCTCCCCGGCGCCGCCGTGACTGCCGGGATGCATGACGATGAAGGGAAGCCCGAGCGCTTCCGCCCGCTCGAGTTCGGCGACCATGGCGCGGACGGAGGTGGCGAACATTTCCGGGTCCTGGCTGGCGAGGTTGACGAGGTAGGAATTGTGGGCGAAGAAATAAATTCCGGAGGCTTTGCGCGCGGCGCGGAATTCTTCGATCTCCGCTTCGGCGAGCGGCGGGGCAAACCACTGCTTGTTGTTTTTGACGAAGATCTGGGCGGCGGTGAAGCCGAGCGCCTGGGCACGGACGATGGACTGGGAAACGCCGCCGGCGGTAGAGGTGTGGGCACCGAGCAGGATGCCGGGGGGAATCTCCAGCGGGGAGACCTTGGCGGCGCGCGCGGGAGCGGCTTGGGCGACCGGAGAGGCGGGCTTGGTTTTTTTGGGGGACTTTTTGGGCACGCGACTCCTCAATGCTCCATGCGCAGGACGACTTCGCCCCGGAGGATTTTAACGCAACAGGTGAGGCGATATTTCTCGGGGTCCTTGTTCCATTGATCGAGGACGTTCAGTTCCTCATCGGTGGGCGGCTCGAGATTTTCCATGCCGGAATCGATCGCGACGGAGCAGGTGCCGCAGGAGCAATTAAAACATCCGGCTTCCATTTCGACACCCGCTTCTTCTCCCGCGTCGAGTAGGAGCGTGCCGGGGGGAACTTCGGCGGTCTGGCCGCCGGGCAAAAGAGTGACTTTGGGCATAGGTAAAGAATCCAGCATCGCGGCGCTTCAGCAAGCAACAAATCCCCGGAGCGGAAGATCGGTCAAAGCGGTAAGAACTCGCTCAGGACAGGATCGACTTTGGCCGGGACGGAGGAAGATAGGGGGCGGAGAAGAAAGCCAAGGCTGTGGCGAGAAGGAGCATCGCCCAGAGTGGCATCGCCGGGGTGTCGGTCGCGGGTGTGCTGGAGCTTGCCGTGTAGCCGATGACATCCATGGCGGTGATGTCCACCGTGGTAAAGTCGTTCTCGACACCGGAGCTGCTGAAGGCGTTGCAGGCATCGTTGGTACCGCTGGCCCAGTCCTGGGGATCGGAGCCATTTCCATTGGGGTAATTGAAGGTCTTGAGATTCGTTACGCCGCCATCGATGGAGAAATAATTATTATTGCCAGCGATGAGGCTACGCGTCCCGGAAGCACTATAGCGAAACAAGTCGTAGGGGAGATAAGACGACTTGCCATCGCCAAAGTTAGCACCCAACCCGGGAACGCGGCCCATGATCTCGGAGATTTCGTGCAAGGCCACACCGACGAAATCGTATTCGCCCGAGACGGCGCGATTCGTAGTACTGAGGTCCCAGCTAAATCCCGTTCCGAAGGTAAATGTGCCATCACTGGCTCCACTGGCCCCAACGATGCCCAAGGCCTTGGCCTCGGCGGCGGGGACAAAGAACTCCCCGCCGCCGGTGGGGTCTGAGGTTGGGTTGGGCAGATTGGCGATGGCGGTGGCATCGTTCGTGGTGGTGGCTTTGGCGACCAGGTCGGCACGCATTTGCGCATAGGTATAGGGTCCGTAAAGACTATAGGCGCTCTGGCCGAAAACGCTGCTACCCGAAACGGCAACGACCTTGATGTTGATGGTGATGCTGTCGGACAGATCACCCTCCAACAGTTGCGCGGCATAATTGGTTGCCGCTTCGAACTGGGCGGCGTTGGAGAGGCTGGTGACGGAGCTGTCGTAGGTGAGGTTGATGGTGAGGGCCTGAGCAGGGAGGCAAGCGATCAAGACCAGGAAAAATGCGGCCCAAAGGGGAGTGGTTTCCCGGCTGGTCATGGGCACTCCACTCGTTTTCATTGATTTGGGAGTTAAGAAATCGGAGAGATCGGAGACGGTCGCGCAGGAAGACGATGGATGGTTGTCGTTCGTTGGGAAAGGAGTTTTTTGTGACGTTTTGATCGAAAATCATCGGTCGCCACGGACCGTCTCCAGGTCCTTAACGACATCGTTGACCTGCAACCGGGCCATGAGGGCCTTGAACTCAGGCAGAAGTGTGCGTTTGCGTCGGCGAGGCTTGAGCAACGAGAGATTGGCGATCACCGCGACCGGTTCTGCGCGATCGGTCACGATCAGCGGAACCGGTGAGGCCCCGGCGCGGCGCACGGAATCGCCTGTCGTACGGTGGAGTTCCTCGATAGTGATGAAGCGCATGGTGTTCTGCGACACCCTTTTCAGGTGCTGTCAATTCGCTTCTCGCGTTCTATTTGCCCATCTGCCGTCGTCGATCGGCAACTTCTCCGATCCACTGCTTGAAGGACGGTCGGAAATCCGCTTCCCGCCCCAGACCTTCCACGCTGAAGAGATCCTTGTTCGACAAGCCACCGCGTAATTTCGTGGTCGATTTGCCTCGAACGGTCCGGGTCCGCAATCGGGCCGAGTAGGACGGCTTGGTTACCCCATCGAGGGTCACGAAATACTGAAAGGCGATTTGGGAGCAAAGCTTGGACCGTTCGATCAATTCGCCATCCGGAAGTGGATTATGCCGGACAAGGCAGCGAAGGCCATTGACCAGGAACTCTTCCTGCGGAAGAGAGTCCGGCAGATCGGACAAGGGATGGTCGGCAGGCATCGCTTCGATTTCCTCATACCGCACCTTCTCAAACCAGATGCCCTTGGCGATCAATTCGACAAACTCGTCGTGGAACGAAAACAAGTAATGGACATATTCCTCCAGCAGGGGCGTCTTGTAATAGTTGTTTTCATACTCATGGCGCTGCCGAAGCCATTCGGAATTGTCTACTTCAAAGACCCAGGGGACTCGATCACCTGCCTTGGCTCGAACAATCCGATCATCCGAATAAGGCAGGAATTCTCCGCGCGAACAGCGGATGGAATCGAAACTTTCGAAAGTGACCCGTCCCAGACGACTTGAGTCGTTGGAAAGACAAAAAATCAAGTAGGTAAGGCTTCGTCCGTCCAGCCCGGCACCATACCGGATTTCGGGAATGGCCGTGCTTTCGGCCTTCAGCGGGACCTCGATTCCTCGTGCCATCTCCATAGTGGCCCAACTATACTTAGTCAGCCTGCTTTGGCAAAAGCTACTGCGGCTCAATCGGAGTGACAGGATTTGAACCTGCGACCTCCTGGTCCCAAACCAGGCGCTCTACCAAGCTAAGCTACACTCCGTTTGCCGACGGGGACGGACAACATCCTCGCGTTGCGAAGGATTAAACGCCGATCCGGGCCGAATGGCCATCTTAAACTGTCCGGCACCGGGGCGGACCTCCCCTGCGACGGAAATTCTTTTCTCATTGCCGACGCGAGAGAGAACCCTAACCTCACCACTCGATGCTGAAGCGCGAATACAAACGGCTGTTTTATACGATCTGCGGATTGCTCATGCGGATCAATGGGTGGCGCTATCGCCGGTTCTTCGCGCCGACCGCTGGCTGCATCAAGGTCCAGCTCGGGCCCGGGAAGCGGAACTACCTCGCGGGCTGGATCAACGTGGACGCGAACATGTTCACCGCCAAGTGCGATGTGTGGGCGGACTTGCGCAATCCCCTCCCCTTTCGCGACGGAACGGTGAGCGCGCTCTATTCGCACCATGTGGTGGAACACCTGGAGGACGTCTACGCCCATTTCCGCGAAGTGCACCGGGTCCTGAAGCCGGGGGGGATTTTCCGTATCGGCGGCCCGAACGGCGACTCGGCGATGAAAAAATTCGTCGAGGGCGACAGCGCCTGGTTCTCCGACTTCCCGGACAGCCGGAAGAGTCTCGGCGGACGGCTGGAGAACTTTATCTTTTGTCGCGGGGAGCACCTGACCGTCCTGACCTACTCGTTCCTGCAGGAGGTGGCGTCGCAGGCGGGCTTCGGGGAACTGAAGCTGTGCCTGCCGGTCACGGAGACCCATTTTCCGGAGGTGATCGATGCGGCCGTCCTGGCACTGGAGTCCGAACCGACCCCGGATTGCCCGCACACCATCCTGGTCGAGGGGCAAAAAGCACTGGCCTAAGGCAGCGGCATGAAGCGGCGATAGCAGTCGCGCAGCCAGACATAGGGCGGGAATTTTTGCAGCGGCGAGTTGCCGAGGGATTTTTGCAGGAAATAATCGACCACGATCCAATGGGCCTTCACCAATAAGTCGGCCTGGGCGATCCAGCGGGTCAGAGGATGACGATAGGCGCGCGAAAGGCTCTCCCACTCCTTGCTGGTATAGGTGTCGTCCCATCGCGCGTTTGCGAGCCGGTCCGAGAGACGGACGCCGATCTGGGCTGGCTCGATGAGGTAAAAATTGTCGAGGAGAAATCTTTCGGAAAGGATCAGCCGGGAGCAGGAAATATCGTGGGGATGATCGAAAAAAATCTGCCGTCCGGTCGTCGCCAGGAGATGGAGGGCCAGGTATTGTTCGCAGACCAGCCGCATGTAGACGCCTTGCACCGGCACAAAGAGGGCCGTTTTTCGCCCTTCGAGCCATCGGGTGGTTTCCGGCTCGGGCACCAGTGGAGCAGACCAGTATTTGCGCAAGTCCTCCGTCCTGCCCACCTGGACAAGGTCGCTGTAGTGAAAGCTTTTCAGCGAGCGGCGCGGATTCCGGGTATAGCGATTGGTGATCAGCACCCGGGAGCGGAACGGCGAGTGGGACAACGGCTCGCCGAGCACCCCGGAGTAGCGCAGCAGGTCGGACGATTCGAAGCACACGTCCCCGCGAAATTTCACCGCATACGGACGGGTGGCGGCGGCCAGTCCGGCCCGGGTCGAGACGATCTGGCGATTGGTGTTGTTGAAGCCGGGAGGCTTTCCTTGATCGTTGAAAGCCACCGCCCCCGGGTCTTCGCTTTTCACCAGCAGATCGTAATCGAGACCGTCGGTGTTCTCTTTCTGCCAGGTGGACAGCACGATTTCCGCCCCTGGGAAAAAAGCGCGGATCGAAGCGAGGCAGCGGATGGTCAGGTGCCGCTCACCCGGACGGTCCGGACTGCTGAGGATCGGCCCCTGGACGATGACGCTGAAATCGGTGCTTTGTTGCTCATGGTTCATGTGCAATTCACTCTTATTCTTTCGCCAGGGGGAAAAAATAGCGATAAAGATTCCGCACCAGTCGGTAGGGAGGAAAGGCTTTGAATTGAAAATTTCTGACGTAATAGTGCAAATTCAATTCGAAAAGATTCCTATAAAGATGGAACAAGAGTCCCATCTGAGAGGTAATCCGTGTCGGCCACTTTTCATATGAGGCCTTAAGTTTTTCCCAATCGGCACCTCGGTAATTGGTGTGAGTCAGTACGGACAATCGCTGAGGGAACCTTACGCCAAGCCGATCGAGATCTACGACGCGAAAATACTTCAACAGGATTCGTTCCGACAATAATGCTTTTGCCGGGGAAATATCGCACGGATGGTCGAAATGCACCTGCGCGCCGCTTTTGGCAACCAACCCAAGGACCAAATATTGCTCGGGGATCAATCGAACCTGACGTGGCCCATATCGTGCAAAGAAACTTTCCTTTCGGTCCTTCAACCAGCGAGTGGTTTCCGGCTCGTTGACAAGCGGCACAGACCAAAATGTCTTCAAGTCCTCCGTTCTTCCAAACTGAAAGATATCGCTGAAATGGAAGAGGAAAGGCAGCGCGAGATGTCGTGGATTTGGGGTGAAGTAGGGAGGGATGAGGATGCGCGAGCGCAAGACTCCACCTGGAATTTCGGTCGATACCTCCTCGTGGTAGTCCAGAATATTCGCCGATTCGAAAAATAGGTCGCCGCGAAATTTAACTGCGTACTTGCGTGTCGCCACCGCCAACCCGGACCGCGTCGAAACAATTTGTCGATTGACGTTATTAGAGCCAAGTTCCGGCATGTCTTCTCTGTAGACAAGCGCCCCGGGGTCATCGCTTTCCACTAATCCATCGTAGTCCAGTCCCTTGGTTTGCGCTCCCTTCCAGGTCGAGAGAATAATTTCCGCACCGGGCAGGAAAGTCCGTATGGAATCGAGGCAGCGAATCGTGCCAGCCCGATCACCTCTAACTTCAGGACTGCTATGAATAGGGCCTTGGACAATTACGCTGAAATCACTGCCGGTTAGCATTTTTGAATATCAGGCAAATATCCGTGGCTCAGCGATTCACTCTCCAGCGTGGATAAATAGCCAGTGCGTAGCCCAATATTTATCGTAGTGCCGAGCCCCCCCCAGAGGGGAAACGTACCGCGAAGCCACCTCATAAAGCCAAAATTTGCAGGAACCAAAAATGGTGGAGATTTCCTTCTGAATGACTGGTAGATCTTTTTGCGTAATGGCAACATCGCAATAACCATTCGTCACAGTGGCATCCAATTTGTTTTCATTCCATTCTGCGTGTTTCGCTTCCTTTTTCAGAAATTCGACACGCATTGGGCCAAATTCATAGTTTCTTGTTGTCCGACGAAAGGGATAAATCGTGGAATATGCCATCTGCAGAGTAACCTTTCCGCCAGATCGCAGCCGATCTTTCATTGCGTAAAAAATCCTTTCCCGGATATCGTGTACCGCAATGTGCTGAATTGCGATGGTACGATAAATTAAGTCATAGCTTTTAAGTGGGGCATCGCCCAAGTCGGCCCCACTAGCAACCCAGAAATTGGAACTGGGACAGCGCTGTCGAGCAACATTAACCAGTCGATTTGATATATCTACACCGCCGACCGCGGCAAATAATTTGGACATTCTTGCAACCATGCGTCCTGGACCGCAGGCAAAATCAAGTGCCCGCAATCCCGATAGGGAAGGAAATATGGGCTTCCGAATATCACCATCCTCATGGAGCAATAAGGTTTCGTAAGGAAAGTTTTCATGCCAATCAAAACTTCCTACAACGTCCGTATTAGGATCGATTTCGCTTTCATAATATGCCTTCTGCATTTGGGTGTAGGCGGTCGCGCTCATATTTTTCGAATCTAATTATTTTTAAAGAAGTATTTTAGCTGATCGCTCCCAACGACGAAAGAACTATCTGTCATCAGCGACCAATAACCATTCATTTGACTTTACTTGAGTAAATGAGTTGTTGCATCATGCGAGTTCCAAAGGGGTCTGAAGAGACTTGTGAAACCCCTCACCGAGGGGACGATAAAGCGCCTTCCTAATCCGTCGGAGTTAGTTACCTCGAATTTCAGCGTACCGTGGGTATTTTTAACGACGGCTTTGACATTATGCTTTCCCAGATCAACCCCTATCGCATAGTTGCCCTCAGCCAAGGTATTAGCAGGAATGACAAACTTTTGAATCATCAGACCAGGCTGGACTCGTGGCGCGGGCGGAGGCAAGGCGTCATCAAAGAGCACAAACGCCAGTTCCGTATCGTAACACGAAAAAAGCGTGAAACCCAGGACGAGCCCATCGACTTCCGTTTTCACCTCGGCTTCGATGCCTATTTCGATCGGAGAGGATGTGGTGATTTCACCGGAAGGTCGAAGGCTTCGAACCCAGGTTTTCTTTAACCGCAAGTCCTGGTCGCCTTCGTCACCGGTCCAAGAGAGCACCTCATGCGTAGCCGTTTGCGAGTAACGTGAGAGCGTTTCCTCAATCGGCCCATTATGGGCGACACATCCATTCACTAGAAAGATGCCCTTCGTGCAAAGGGCCGCCACAGCCGACATGTTATGACTGACAAAAAGAACAGTGCGCCCGGAGGCCCCGACTTCCTTCATTCGCCCCATGCACTTTTTCTGAAACGAAGCGTCCCCCACGGCCAACACTTCGTCGACGAGCAAAATTTCCGTTTCCAGATGGGCCGCGACGGCAAAGGCGAGCCGCACATACATTCCGCTGGAGTAACGCTTGACCGGTGTGTCGATGAACTTCTCCACTTCGGCAAAGGCGACGATCTCGTCGAACTTCGCCGCCACTTCGCGCCGTTTCATGCCCAGAATCGCGCCGCTCAGATAGATGTTCTCCCGCCCGGTCAGCTCGGGATGGAAGCCGGTGCCGACTTCCAGCAGGGAACCGACGCGTCCCCGCATGACGATCTCGCCCACCGTGGGTGGAGAGATGCGGGAGAGAATTTTCAGCAGGGTACTCTTGCCCGCCCCGTTGCGGCCGATGACCCCGACGATCTCTCCTGGTTGCACCTCGAAATCGATGTCACGCAAGGCCCAGAACTCTTCCCCCGTCTGACGCGCCTCCCCGCGACCGACCAGACGTTTCGCCACGCCCACGAGTTCGTCCCGCAGGGTGCGATAGCTCTTGGCGGTTTGGTGGACGATGCGGTACCGCTTCCCAAGGCCGTGGACGGAGATGGCAGGTTTCATATCACGTCGGCAAAGGATTGTTCCACCTGGCGGAAGATGATTCCCCCGGCCAGAAAGCAAAGAAAGGCCACCAGGGCCGAAATGGCAACTCCGCCCAGGTCGACCGAAATCGCCCCGGTGATGCCATAGCGGAAGAGTTCTGTCGCCCCTGCCATCGGGTTAAGATAATAGAGGTAGAGGTACTTCTTGGGAATGTAGGAAATCGGATAGATGATCGGCGAAGCGTAGAAAGCCAGTTGCATGAAAAAGGGCACCACGTAACGAAAATCGCGGTATCGCACCGTCAGCCCCGCAAACGCCGTGCCCAGACCGGAGGAGACCAGCACGGTAATCAGAGAGGCCGGAACGACCGCCAGAAAGTAGATCCCGGGAAAAAAGCCGTACCAGGCGGCGATGAGCAGCAGCAGGACCAGCGAGACGAGGAAGTCGAGCCCCGACGAAAGGATCGAGGCCAGCGGGATGGTGGCGCGGGGAAAGTAGACTTTCGTGATCAATCTCTCGTCGGCGACCACGCTCAGCCCCGCACGCGTAATGGCGTTGGTAAAGAACCCCATGATCGTCATTCCGGAAAAGGAAAACAGGGCGTAGGGGATCCCGCCGGACTTGATTTTGGCGAAGAGTCCGAAAATCACGGTCATGAGCACGGTCATGATCAGTGGCTGCAGCACCACCCAGAGAATACCGATGACGGTCTGCTTGTATCGGATGCTGATCTCGCGGTAGGACAGAATCCACAACAGGTCGCGGTAGGCGACCAACTCCCGCAGGGAGTCGCTCCACGACAGTCGCTTCGAGGTAATACGCAATTCCATGGTTGTCGTTGGCAGGTGTTCCGGAGCCATGCCGTCCGTTCCGGCCTTGGCTTGCCCAAAGCGAACGGCCAACGCAGGCCAGGGAGTGGAGAGCTTAAGGAAAGTAACTTTCAACTCAAGCTCGATAAGAAGAATGCGGTGCGGCTACCGGATCGAATTAGAATGTGATCCTGTTTGACCACGGCAAAAACTTTCACCACTATAAATGACTTTTTTGGCGTTCTGCCCCCCTCGACCCCACCCTCATGAAAACCCGACGCACGATTGCCCTCTGCCTAGAATATCCGTTGGGGCAAATGGGCGGGATGGAGGTGCTCGTCCAGCAGTTGGCCCTCGGCTTTCCGGAAACGATCGATCTCGTCCTCGTTTCGAAAGATCGCAGCCTGGCCGAGGTGCCGATCGACTATCGCCATCGCTTCAAGGCCCACTTTTACTGGTCGCCGGAGGACGCCAGCCCCTTCGTCGCGCGTACCTTGGTCGAGAACCTTCGCCAGGCGGGAGTCGACTTGGTCCACTTCCATCTCGGCGGCAATTATTCCTGGGAAACGCACAAGTTCTGGCATTGCCCGGTCTTTTATTGCCGCCGAAAAAAAATGCCGTACTTGCTGACGACCCATAAGGTCTTCCCCGTTCTCATGGGCTACAGCAAACCCTGGCGCTGGGTCTCGAGCCGGGTGCTGCTACTGGCCAAGGCCTGGCTCAGCCGTGCGATCATTCTGCGGAACACTCCCTTGGAACTTACGGTTTCCAAACATGATGCTCAAGCCATGAAGCGAATCTTCCCGCCCTGGCGGACCCGCTTTCGGCACCTCTATCACTCCCGCTTGAGCCTGACGAATGGGCTGGAAAACGCTCCCACCTCCCCTCCCCGGCAAAAAGTCATCCTTTGCGCCGGGACCGTCTGCGAACTCAAGGGACATCATGTTCTCTTGCGGGCCTTCACCAGGATTGCCCCCTATTATCCCGACTGGACGATTGAGCTCGTCGGCCGTCGCGACGAAGGCCCTTTCCAAAAGGAACTGGACCGCCTCATCGCCGCCCTGCCCAACCCCAAACAAATCCGCTACGCCGGAGTCATCTCCGATTTCGCGCTCCTCCGCGACCGCTTCCGCACTGCCGCGATTTGTGTCCAGCCCTCGCTCGTGGAAGGGCTGGGCCTGGCCATTCAGGAGGCGCTTTCCCTTGGCTGCCCGGCGATCGGCAGCGACGTTGGCGGCATCCCGGAAATGATCAAATCCGGCCTCAACGGCCTCCTCGTCCCGGCCAATAACGTCGAGGCGCTCGCCGCCGCCCTCAACCGACTCATGGGCGATGACGAGTTACGTCAGAAGATGGGCCGGGCGGCACCCGCAGAAATCCAGCGCTTGCGCATGACCCGGGAGGATATGATTTCCCAATATCTCGAAATTTACGATAGCCTCCTGGCCAAAGCCCAGGCCGCATGAACCCCGCCCCCTTTTTTGTCGTCGCCACGCCGGGGCGCTCCGTCTGCGACGATAACGCCCGCGCCTTGGCTAACGCGAGTTACCTGCGCCTGTATGCCGTCGGTCAACGTCGCGGCCCCGCCGCGGTCCCGCCGGAATTGACCCGCCACCTGCGGCTATTGGGCATGATGCGCCGCTTCACCGAGTTGACCCTGCCTCCGTTCCAGGCGGAATCCTTTCGCTTCCGGCTCCATCCCTGGTTTGATCGCTGGGTCCAGCGCCAGTTGCTACCGGGTGATCACCTCATCTCCAGCTACGGCTACACCAATTCCTCCTTCGATTGGGTCCGCGCCCATGGCGGCAAAACCTATCTCGACGGCGGCAACTCCCATCCCGACAATTTCTGGGAAATCATCGCCGAGGAACATCGCCGCTGGGACTGCCCCTACCCGCCCGTCGCCCTCCACCACAGCGCCCGCTCCCGGGCCATGATGGAAAAAGTCGATTTCGTCCTCTCCCCCAGTAGCTTCGTCACCCGCTCCTTCCTCGCGCGCGGCTTCTCCCCTGACCAAATCATCCCCTCGATCTACCCCGTCGATCTCTCCTGCTTCACCCCCTCGTCCGTGCCTCGCCCTGCCTCGCGCCCCCTCACCGTCACCACCACCGGCACCCTCTCCTTGCGCAAAGGCACCCCCTACCTCCTCGAGGCCTTCCGCCTCGTCCTCAAAAAACACCCCACCGCCCGCCTCCGCCTCACCAAATCCATCAGCGACAACATCCGCCCCGTGCTCGACCGCTACTCGGACTTGCCCATCGACTGGATTCCCCATCTCGGCCATGCCGCCCTCGCCGAAAGCCTCCGGCAGGCGGACATCTTTGTGCTTCCGTCCCTCGAGGACGGCTTTGCCCGCACCGTCACCGAGGCCCTCGCCTGCGGCCTCCCCGTCATCACCACCCCCAATACCGGCGCGAGCGATTGCATCCAGCCCGGCCTCAACGGCGAGATCGTCCCCATCCGCGACCCCGCCGCCATCGCCAATGCCATCCTCCAGTGGGCCGACCGCGTCATGACCGCCTCCGAACCGCCGCCGGGACGCCTCCTCAATCCCACGCAATTCACCTTCGACTCTTTTCAGCGCCAATTCCTGTCCGCTCTCGCGGATAGAAACATTATCCCCGTCGAAAAAATCACCGCTCTCTAAGCTAAGTGGCGAGTGAGCGAAAACGACGTTGCAAAAGGTTTCTTCGCCTGTAAGATTATTCCTCCCACTTATGAAAGCGACGCTCAAAGCCAAGACCAAAAAGGCAGGCACACCTGCTCCCTCCAAACGCGGCCCCGTGATGAACGGAGCGGAGGTCCTCGTTGCGAGCCTCGAACGCGAAGGCGTCGATACCATTTTCGCCTACCCCGGCGGTGCCAGCCAGTTCCTCCATCAGGCGCTCACCAAGTCCAAAAAAATCCGCACCATCCTCCCCCGCCACGAGCAAGGCGGCGGCTTCATGGCGGCGGGCTATTCGCGTTCGACCGGCAAGGTGGGCGTGTGCATGGCCACTAGCGGCCCCGGCGCGACCAATCTCGTCACCGCGCTGGCCGATGCCTTCATGGACTCGATTCCGCTCGTGTCGATCACCGGGCAGGTGCCTTCCTACAACATTGGCAAAGGTGCATTCCAGGAAACCGATTTCTTCGGCATGACCCTTCCCGTGGTGAAGCACAGCTATCTCGTCATGGACGCCAAGGACATTCCCCGCATTGTGAAGGAAGCCTTCTACATCGCCAACAGCGGTCGCCCCGGCCCGGTGGTCATCGACATCCCCAAGGACGTGCAGATTTCCAAGAGCCAGCCGATTTTCCCCAGCAAGATCGAGTTCCGCGGTTACAAGCCCGAGAAAAAAGCGGGCGACCTCGAATTGAACGAATTGCTCGGCCTGATCGAAAAGGCGGAGAAACCGGTGCTCTATGTGGGCGGCGGCATCATCTCCTCTGGTGCCTCAAAGGAACTCCTTGAGTTCGCGGAACTGACGAAGATTCCCGTGACGACGACCCTTATGGGCATCGGCTGTTTCCCCGAGACCCATCCCCTCTCGCTCAAGTGGCTCGGGATGCACGGCACCTACTACGCCAATCGCGCCGTCAATGAAGCCGATCTCCTCCTCGCCTTCGGCGTCCGCTTCGACGACCGCGTGACCGGCAAGGTCTCCGAGTTCGCCAAACACGGCACCATCGTTCACATCGACATCGACTACGCCGAGTTCGACAAGAACAAGCATGTCCACCTCCCCATCCTCAGCGATGTGAAATACGCCCTCACCCGGCTCAACGCCATGATCCGCAAGGAAGGCCGCGCCCGGAAAACGTTCCCGGCCTGGATGAAGGACATCGCGTCGTGGAAGGCTGCCCATCCGCTGAAGTTCAACGATTACGAGGACAAGATTGCCCCGCAACTCGTCATCCAAAAACTGTGCGAAATGACCAAGGGCGAGGCCATCATCACCACCGGCGTGGGCCAACACCAGATGTGGGCCGGACAGTTCTACGACTTCTCCAAGCCCCGGACGTTCCTGACCTCCGGCGGACTCGGCACCATGGGCTTCGGCTACCCGACCGCGCTCGGTGCCAAGGTGGCCTGTCCCCACAAGCAGGTCATCGACATCGACGGCGACGGCAGCTTCCTCATGAATGTGCAGGAACTGGCCACCTCGAAAGTGGAAAAAATCCACGCCAAGGTGATCATCCTCAACAACCAGCACCTCGGCATGGTCGTGCAGTGGGAAGACCGCTTTTTCGACAGCAATCGCGGCCACACCTACCTCGGCGATCCCAGCGACCGTGCGGGCATATATCCCGATTACCCGACGATCTTCAAGGGCTTCGGCATCACCTGCGAACGGGTGATCCACAAGAAAGACCTTGAAGGCGCCTTGCAGCGACTCATCGACGCCGAGGGTTCCTATGCCCTCGACGTGATGGTTCCCTACACCGAGCACGTTCTGCCGATGATCCCCGCGAACCACACGTTTAACGACATCATTACGGACTAGGCCACGGCTGCCT
The DNA here is from genome assembly GCA_903970335.1 of Bacteroidota bacterium. GTDB lineage: Bacteria > Verrucomicrobiota > Verrucomicrobiia > Methylacidiphilales > UBA1321 > JABDGH01. The sequence continues at coordinate 23,426 of CAJCII010000197.1, forward strand.
ATAATGGCGAACCGCTCGAAAAAGAAGCAACGCCAGCCAAAGAGCGAATCGCCCAGCGCGGTGAAGTCGAAGGAAATTCCTTCCACCCTACCTCATCACGCCGTGTGGCCGATCGTCCTCCCGACGCTCGCCATTGTCGCGGCGACTTTGTTCATCTACGGCCCCGTCCTCCACGGCGGCTGGCTCTGGGACGACGACCTCTACTTCGCCGGCAATCCCTTGCTCCGCGATCCCGACCGAATCTGGAAAGCCTGGTTCGAGCCCGGCAGCTTCATCGATTATTATCCCATCCTCGAAACAGTCGAGTGGTTCCAGTGGCAACTCTGGGGCATGGACACGCTCGGTTATCATCTCACCAGCCTCGCCCTCCACCTCGTCAGCGCCCTGCTGGTGTGGCGACTGTTGAGCAAATTCGGCCTGCGCCTGGCTTGGCTCGGTGGACTCATCTTTGCCGTCCACCCGGTCCAAGTCGAATCGGTCGCGTGGATCGTCGAACTCAAAAACACCCTCTCGCTCCCGCCCTTCCTCCTCGCTCTCTGCGCGTGGATCGATTACCGGGAACACGGCAAGCCCCGGGATTACCTCCTCGCCGTCGCTCTCTTCCTCTTCGCCATGCTTTGCAAGACCACCATGGCCCCGTTCCCCGCCCTCATCCTCCTCTACGAGTGGTGGAAACGCGGCACCCTCGACCGCAAGTTCGTCCTGTCGAGCCTGCCGTTCTGCCTCATCTCCCTGCTGCTCGGTTTCACCGAGGTCTGGGTCGGGCAGGTCTACCTCCAGAATAATCACGGCACGCCAGATCCCAGCCCCATCGGCAATGTCTTCTCGCACCTCGCCTGCGCGGGCTCCACGCTCTGGTTTTATTTCACGCAGTACCTGCTGCCCATCGACGTGATGCCCATCTACCCGCATTGGACGGTCGATCCTCCGTCGCCCCTCCAATTCGTGCCGTGGCTTCTCCTCGGCGGAGTCGTCGCCTGGTCGTGGACCGCACGACGCCGATGGGGTCGACACGTCCTCCTCGGCATCGGCTTCTTCGTTCTCTTCCTCGCCCCGTTTCTCGGCTTCTTCGCCGTCTCCTTCATGAGCTTCACCTGGGTCATGGACCACTTCCTCTACCTGCCCATCATCGGCTTGATCGGCCTCACCGTCGCCGGACTCGACTGCCTGGAAATGAAACTCCCCTCCCCGCTCCGCCCCTACGCCATCGGGCTGGTCACCGCGCTCCTCGCCCTCCTGACTTACAAAAGTTACCGCTACGCCGGAATGTTCCTCGACTCCGAAACGCTCTGGACCTACGAACTCCGCCAAAATCCCGACGCCTGGCCCGCTTACAACATCCTCGGCAATCTTCAGGAACGCCAGGGCCAACTCCCCCAGGCCATGGACTTTTACGCCCGGGCCTTGCAAATCAAACCCAATTACGCCGAGGCCCACTACAACCTCGCCAACGTTCTCCGCGAAGCGGGCCGCCTCGACGAGGCCGCCGAGCAATACCGACAGGCCTTTACACTGCGCCCGAACCACGGCAAGGCCCACAACAACCTCGGCATCATCCTGGCGCAGCAAAGTCGATTTGCCGAAGCCGCCGACCAATTCCGCCTCGCCCTCCAGACCCTCCCCGACAACGCCGAGATCCACGACAACCTCGGCTTTTGCCTCGAGCGCCTCGGCCGTTCCACCGAAGCCCTCGACGAATATCGGCAGGCGCTCCGCCTCGATCCGAACTCGACCGCTGCCCGCACCAATCTGGACCACCTCCAAAGCGTCCACACCCCAACCCCGTCCCCCTAAACGCCTTCCACGCGATGGCCCGTCTGCCCTAAATTTATCGCACATTTAGGCGCGGGCGATTTTTCGCAAAAAAGCATTTTCATCCCGCCCCGACTCGCTTAGGCTTCAAGGCTCGCGACGGCCCGTCCGTCGTGGGATTTTTCGGGCAGATACCCAAGTGGCCAACGGGGGAAGACTGTAAATCTTCTGGCTTTGCCTTCACAGGTTCGAATCCTGTTCTGCCCACTCTTTTTCTTTTCGTGACCAAGGCGGTCTGGCGCGGACTTGTCACTCGTAACCGTTTGGTTTTCAATTAGATCGGTTGCTGAAAATAAGGCCGATTTAGTGACCGGGCCAGACTGGTCGTGACCAGCCCGGAACAAATTTTGTGTGCCTATTTGTGTGCTTGTAATCGGCTTCACTAAAGAGGGAAGGTTCAGAACAGCGTCCGCAATGGGAAGGAGTCCCGCATCCGTGTACGTTTTGGCGGTGAGTCTCATGTCGCTATGGCGCATAATTTCCATCGCCACGCGGGGCGCTGTGCCCGCCCTGGCGAGGTTGGTGGCCAGAGTGTGGCGAAGTGAATGGAAGTCGGCTCGAAGACCTTTGGCGTCGATAAACTCAATTCCTGCCGTTTTGAGGTCGGCCCGGAAACGATCCATGTTCGGCATGAGGTGAGCAAAGATTCTCTTCTCGCCAGCGGGCAGTTGCCGGACAAGCAAAGCGATTCCGTCTTTCACGTCGGGATGCAACGCAATGACGGCCTGCTTATGATTCTTGGTTGTCGAGGCGCGGACATTGATAAACGGCTTCGCAGCCTCAAAATGAATGTCATCCCGTTCCAACTCGGCAAGCTCGCTGCGACGAAGCCCCGTCAGAGCCGCAGTCAGATAAAGAACCTTCCGAGGCCCTGCAACGTCGACCAGGCGGCGCATTTCATCGTCCGTGAAAGCCCGGCGGGGACGCACCTGCTTGCCATTGGTCTGGACCTTTTGGACATGCTTGAGAGGATTTTTTGCAATACGCTCGTGTTTTTCCATCCAACTCAAAAAGGACGAAATCGAACCAAGGTACTCATTGAGTGTTTTCGGCGACCTGTTCTTCTTCGCCCTCCATGTCTGGAAAGAGTCAGCGGTAATATAACGAAGTAATGTCCAGCCGCAATCATGGATCAGTTTACGGATTCGATTTTCCAATTCGTTGACGTATTGAACGTCTCGATTCAAGGCGCGCAAGTCGGCCACATACTGCACCAAATGCCCCTCAAGCGGGGACTGCGCTGCGTTTCTTACCACTTCAGGGGCAATCATGCCTGACTGCTCCATCTGTTTGTCTCGCACGATCTGTTCCAACCGTTGCTGCGCCACGCGTTTGTCTGACGTATGCAGGGGGACTTCGGTGATCTTTGCCTCGCCCTCAAGGCGATAGCGGCCACGGTAAAGTCGCGCCGTCTCGGTCTTTCCATCGGTGACTCTCTTCCGGCGATAAATCATGCAAATCATAACGTCTCCTTCCTGCGGGTGTTTTGGCTGGCGGTGTCGCGTTTTTGTTTCAATCCTTCGAGGTAGGCGACAACATCGGAGTGATAGAGTCGAGGCGAACTCAGCACCTTAACTGGCTGGGGTAAATCGCCTCGGGCAATCAGGCGTCTCACGGAACGGGTGGAAATATTGCCAAGTTTTTCGGCAACTTCCTCCAAGTCCATCAATCGGTCTTCTTCGGTTTTGTTGGGTGGGGAAATAATGGCTGGCATAAGGGGTTCACTTTCCGCCGCCCTTGGCCTTTCTAAGCCGGGCGACTTCTTTTTCATCTTCGATCCGCTTGCGGTT